>NZ_CABTZR010000029.1 GCF_902489365.1 uncultured Corynebacterium sp.
AACTAGCGCTTCACGCCGAGGAATCTAGGGGAAAGAGGATTTACTTATGCCACCGCAACGTCGCCGTCTTGACGCGGAGTTGGTACGCCGCAAGATCGCGCGCTCACGAGAGCACGCCGTTGAGATGATCAAGGCTGGCCGCGTGACGGTTGGTGGCTTTAAGGCCACCAAACCCGCGACTGTGGTGGAACCAGAGGCTTCCATCAAGGTCGAGGCCAGCGAGGGGGATGACTGGGCCTCGCGAGGTGCACACAAACTGCTCGGCGCTCTTGAAGCCTTTGACGTGGACTTAAAAGGCAAGCGTGTGTTGGATGCGGGGGCTTCGACCGGCGGCTTTACTGATGTCTGTTTGCGTCGCGGTGCGGCGGAAGTGTTATCGGTTGACGTGGGCTACGGGCAGCTGTTGTGGCGCCTGCAAAATGATGAGCGCGTTACCGTGCTAGACCGCACGAATATTCGTAATCTGACCCTAGAGCAGACCGGTGGGCCGTGCGATGCGATGGTGGGTGACTTGTCTTTTATCTCCTTGAAATTGGTATTGCCCGCAATCGTGGAGTGCATGGTCGATGGCGCGTGGTTGTTGCCCATGGTCAAGCCGCAGTTCGAGGTGGGCAAGGACCGCATTGGCGCCGGCGGCGTGGTGCGCTCGCCTGAACTGCGCGCGGAAGTAACCAAGGACGTCGCGGTCTTCGCTCAGGAGCTCGGCCTAAGCGTAAAAGGTGTGGCTGCCTCCCCGCTACCCGGACCGAGCGGTAACGTCGAGTATTTTCTCTGGCTGGTCAAGGACGGGATGTCCACCCCGGAGGATAAGCTGGACGTACTGATCGATACGGCAATTAAGGAAGGACCTCAGTGAGCACTACCAGCGCCACGGATGGCACCATGCGCCGTGAAATTCTACTTGTCCCGCACGCAAGTCGCGAGGAAAACCTCGCCGCCACCCACCGGGCCGCGGAGCTGCTGCAGGAGGCAGGCATTAAGGTGCGCGTCTGTGCTGCGGATACTGTGCTTCCCGGGCTGCAGCACGTCCGGCATACACCAGCGGCAGCAGAGGGCTGTGAACTGGTGTTGGTACTCGGAGGCGATGGCACGTTCTTGCGCGCGGCGGATATGGCCCGCGCCGTGGACGTGCCGGTGCTGGGCATCAATTTGGGACACGTGGGCTTCCTCGCAGAATGGGAGGCGGAGTCCCTAGACCGTGCGCTCGTGCGCGTCATCGAGCAGTCCTATGACGTCGAAGACCGCCTGACCATCGACGTGGGCGTCTTCGATTCGGAAGGCGAGTTGCGTGAGCGAAGCTGGGCGCTGAATGAGGCGTCGATTGAAAATCTCAACAGGTCCGGTGTGCTTGATGCCATCCTCGAAGTGGATGGCCGCCCAGTATCCGCTTTTGGGTGCGACGGAGTACTTATTTCGACCCCTACGGGCTCCACGGCCTATGCTTTCTCCGCCGGCGGCCCTGTGCTGTGGCCCTCGCTCGATGCCATCTTGGTGGTGCCGAATAACGCGCACGCATTGTTTACCAAGCCGCTCGTGGTGTCTCCGGATTCACAGGTAGCGGTGGAATCGGCATCGGCAACGACTCCCGCCGTGGTGATCCTCGATGGTTTTCGGGAAATCTCCATGCCCCCAGGCTCACGCGTGGAAATCGTGCGCGGTGAACGGCCAGTGCGGTGGGTTCGCCTTGACCACCAGCCTTTCACCGACCGCCTTGTGTCCAAGCTGCGCCTTCCCGTGGAAGGCTGGCGCGGACCGCGGCATTAACCTGCTCTAGCGCGTAACCAGGAAGGAAGATAACTCTCCGTGCTCGTTGATATCAGCATTTCTGATCTCGGTGTAATTGAAAGCTCCACCGCGGAGCTTTCGCAGGGGCTCACCGTGCTCACTGGCGAAACCGGTGCTGGCAAGACCATGGTGGTGACCGGCTTGCGCCTGCTCGCGGGAGGGCGCGCTGATGCGTCTCGTGTGCGCGAAGGAGCCTCCAAAGCTGCCGTCGAAGGGCACTTTTCTTCTGATTCGAAGGCCGTGGCGGAACTAGTCGAGGAAGTCGGGGGAGAGCCCGATGAGAACGGCGAATACATCGCCTCCCGCACGGTGTCGGCCGCGGGGCGCTCGCGGGCCTACCTGGGTGGGCGAGCGGTGCCGGCGGCGACGCTGGGGGAGTTCGCTTCCCACCTCATTACCGTCCACGGGCAAAACGATCAGCTGCGGCTGCTGTCTACCGATCAACAGCTGGCGGCCATCGACCGCTTCGACCCTGCAGTTGACGCGGTCCGCGAGGCGTATACCCAGGCATTTAGCCACTGGCGCGGGTTGGCCAAGGACTACCAGCGCCGGACAGAATCACGGCGTGAGATGGCGCAGGAAGTCGATCGGCTTCAGTTCGCGATATCGGAGATTTCGGACCTTGACCCGGAACCGGGCGAGGACGCAGAGCTCGTGACCCTCATTAAGCGCCTGCAGGATGTTGATGCCCTGCGCGAGGGAGCCGCCACCGCGCTGAGCGCTCTCGACGGCGGGGAAGGTTTCGGTGATGAGGATACTGCCGTCAACCTCGTTGGCACCGCTGAAACTGCGCTGGCTGGGGCCAGCGATGCCGAACTCGCGCGGCTCGGGGAGCGATTGAGCGAGGTCACCACGCAATTGACCGATATTGCCGCTGAGCTCACCTCGTATCTGGGAAATCTCCCCGCAGATCCCAACCTCCTCGAGGAATCCCTGCAGCGCCAACAGGAGCTCAAGCGCCTGACACGTAAGTATGCCGCAGACATCGATGGGGTGTTGGCCTGGCGTGACGCGGCGGAAGCGAAACTAGCGACGTTGGACACCTCCACCGAGGCCCTTGAAGCATTGAAGAAGGAGGTAATGGTGGCCGAGAAGACAATGGTGGCTAAGGCAGAGAAGCTCACTGCCGCCCGCACCAAGGCAGCGAAGAAGCTGGGCTCGCAGGTCACCGAGGAGATTCACGGCTTGGCCATGCCTCATTCCACACTGACGGTCGCCGTGCGCAAGGCGAAGTACTCCAAGACGGGCGCGGATGAAGTGGAATTCCAACTCAACGGCAAGCCCTTGGCCTCGGCCGCCTCCGGCGGTGAGCTCTCCCGCGTCATGCTAGCGATGGAGGTGGTGCTCGCCAGCGGCGACGGCACCACCTTGGTCTTCGACGAGGTGGATGCCGGCGTGGGTGGACGCGCGGCGGTGGAGATTGGGCGTCGGCTAGCGCGGCTGTCCATCACCAACCAGGTCATCTGCGTGACCCACCTTCCCCAAGTGGCTGCCTATGCGGACTCGCACCTGCACGTGTCCAAGGAGAAATTCACCTCCGGCGTGGCGGATTTGAGCGCCGAAGAACGCGTCGAGGAACTCGCCCGGATGCTCGCTGGTCTCGATGACACCGCGACTGGCCGAGCGCATGCCCAGGAGCTCTTCGACCGGGCTCAAGCAGAAGTGGAGAGTTTCCGCGCGCCTTCCACACATTGAGCGCCTAACAGGGGAAACTGTCAGGCATGAGTCTGTTTTCCCGTAACACCGATCTGCCTGGAGAACACGGCGCGCTGCGTGATTGCACCCCGGGTGGCAAGGGCATGAAGAAGTTCAGCGCCGGTGACTTCGCAGTCATCAACGCCGCCAACATCTCCCGTCAAGAGGCCCAGACCCTCGTGGATATGAAACCAGCTGCTGTGATCAACGTGGCGGAGTTTTCTACCGGTTCCATTCCGAATTATGGCCCGCACATGCTTCTCGACGCCGACGTCACCCTCATTGAGGGCGTGGGCCAAGATTTCGTCAGCAACTTCAAGGATGGGAAGAAGGCGCGTCTTACTGAGGACGGGACTGTGTATGTGGGGGATACCCAGCTGTCTTCTGGGACGGTGGTTACACGGGACCGTGCGGAGAAGAACTTCTCTTCCGCGCAACGTGAACTTATCGACCATATGGAAGCCTACTTTGGTAATTCCATCGAGTTCATCCACTCCGAAGGCCCGCTCCTCATCGATGGCCTTGGCGTTCCGGATGCTGGTTCCGTTATGGCGGGACGCAAGGTCCTCGTGGTGTCGCCCTCTGAGGAGCACCGCAAAAAGCTCACTCTGCTGCGCAACTTCATCCGCGAGTATGAACCCATCATCATCGGTGTGGACTCTGCCGCAGATACGTTGGTTGAGCTGGGCTATCAGCCTAACTTTATCGTGGGAAATCCTTCGGAAGTGAGCTCTGAAACCCTGCGCAGTGGTGCCCAAGTTATCCTCCCAGCGGAGCCAGACGGCACTGCGGAAGGACTCGAGCGCATTCAGGATCTGGGAATCGGCGCGATGACATTCCCGGCTGCGACAGACTCAGCAACGGATCTTGCACTCCTGCTCGCGGATTACCACGAAGCGCAGATGATTGTGCAGGTTGGGGGCGCCCTCGATCTCGATGACATTTTTGCCAACGAGTCGAATGCCACGCCCGCAGCTCTGTTGTGCCATATGAAGGCCGGTACGCGCCTCGTGGACGCGGACGCTGTCATCAACCTCTACACCGCGCCGAATTCCGGCGCCATGGGATGGCTGTGGGCCCTGCTGGGCATCCTCGTGGCGCTGGCCGTGGTCATCCTCATCGTCGGCCTGGGTGGCGATGAATCATTCCTGCAGAACCTGATCGATACGTGGAACAACTTCGCGTTGAGCGTGCAGGGGTGGTTTAAATAATGGGTTCGCCTAAATCCCTGATTGTCACCGGTCTTGGCTTTGGCGCAGCCATTGGTATTGCATTGGGCACGTTGGTCATCGCACCGAACATGGACTCCACCCCGGGGCGCGGTGGGGAGTCCAACGACGAGGTCCGAGAAAAATACAGCAAGCTGGTGCTTGACCACAACATTGCGAAGGCCCAGCTGGATTCCGCTGATTCCGTGATGGGTGACCTCGGCCGTTACGTCGTCGACGGCACGCTAGTCCAGCGTCCGGTCATGGTACTCAGCATGCCCGACGCCAATGATGCCGATGTCAAGGCTGTGAAGGATCTTCTCGGATCCGCCGATTCCACCGACGCTGGAAGCATTAAACTGACCGAGAAATTCTTGGCCCAGGAATCCGCAGACAAGCTGTTGTCCCTCGTCACCACCACGCTGCCGGCAGGAGCGAAGCTCGATAAGAAGAAGATCGATGCCGGTACTCATGCCGGCCAAGCGCTTGCTGCCGGGCTGATGATGGATGCTAAGACCACCCAACCTCTTGCTACCGTCGACGATCGGGCGACCTTGCTGCGTGCCTTGCGCGATGCCGGCTACATCGACTACAAGGATGGCACGATCCTGCCCGCTCAGGCGGTCGTAATCGTCGGCGGCGGCCTGACTCCGGGAGAGGACGAGGACAGCGCTGGCAAGAAGTACGCTATCGACACCACCGTCAAGTTCCTGCAAGGTTTCGAGTCCGCGGACGCCGCCATGGTGTATGCCGGGCGTGTGCAGTCTGCCGGGGATGGCGGAGTGTTGGAAAAGCTGCGGGCGGCTAAGACCGGGATTAGTACGGTGGATTCCATCGACCACCCTGTCTCCCAGATGGCCAGCGTCTTGGCTGTCAAGGAGCAGCTCGATGGCGGCCGCGGCGTATATGGTTCTGCTGCGAATGCCGAGGGCGCAGCTCCGGCGCTGCCGAAGGAACTCTAAATGCCACACGAGTTTCGCACGGTGGGAAGCGAGCTGCTTGTCGACGCTCCCATCATCGCCGTCCGCCGTGATGACGTTGTGATGCCGGGAGATGTCGTGGCGCAGCGCGAGATCGTCGAGCACCTCGGTGCCGTGGCCGTTGTGGCTTTGGACGAGGACAACCGCGTCGCCATGGTGGAGCAGTACCGCCACAGTGTGGGCAAACGCCTGTGGGAGCTGCCAGCCGGTTTGCTCGACGTGAAAGGTGAAGATGAGCTCAGTGGTGCACAACGCGAACTCCAAGAGGAGGCCGGACTGGCTGCCGAGGACTGGGGTGTGTTGACCGATCTGGTGACCTCCCCGGGCTTTTGTGAAGAAGCCGTACGGGTGTTCGTGGCGCGTGGGCTGCGGGACGTCGCCAAGCTCGAGGCCACAGGTGATGAAGAGGCCGACATGGGGTTTTCGTGGGTGCCGCTAGCGGAGGCCGTCGATCGCATCCTCGCCGGTGAGATTGTGAACTCTATTGCAGTGGCCGGAATTCTCGCCGCCTATGCCTGTGTGCGTGAAGGACGCACACCGCGGCCGGTTGATTCACCTTTCGAGCTGCGGCCGCAGTCGCTGGCTAGCCGGCGCCCCGGACCGGATATGAAGAAGCTGTGAGCAGTACGACTCCCGCCGTGTCCGCTGGGGAAGCGTGGCTGATGCACCTCATGGTGGAAAAAGGTGCCTCGAAGAACACGGTGAGTAATTACCGCCGCGACATTAATCGCTACGTTTCGTGGCTAGCGGAATCCGGGATCACGGATTTACGCCAGGTTTCTCGCACGCACGTGGAGAACTACCTCATGTACCTGCGTGAATCCCTGGCCCAGTCTTCGGCCAGCCGAGCGTTAATCGTCGCACGTGGGCTGCACAAATTTGCGCTGGCGGAGGGGATGATTGAGGAAGACGTCGCGGCGGAGGTTTCTCCGCCCAAGCGGGCCCAAACGCTGCCAGAGACTCTCAGCGTGGAGGACGTCGAGAATTTGCTCAACGCCATTCCCACTGATGAATCTGCAACCCCCATAGACATCCGCGATCGCGCTTTGCTGGAGGTTCTCTACGGCACGGGCGCACGCATCTCCGAAGTGATCTCCTTGAGCGTGGATGACGTCACGGGTGAGGGGCCGACGTCCGTGCGCGATATTCTGCTGCTGAGCGGCAAGGGCGATAAGCAACGCCTCGTTCCGTTGGGTTCGCACGCGGTAAGAGCGGTCGAATTTTATCTCGTGCGGGCACGGCCGGTCTTAGCAACAGGAGCCTCCCACGCGCTATTCCTCAACACCCGGGGAAAGGCCCTGTCACGGCAAAGCGCATGGGCCGCCATCAAGTCCGCTGCACAACGCGCGCATTTGAGCACCAACATTTCGCCGCACACCTTGCGTCACTCCTTTGCTACTCACCTGCTGGAGGGCGGTGCGGATGTGCGTACCGTCCAGGAACTCTTGGGTCATTCTTCCGTGACGACGACGCAGATCTACACGCACGTGACTGCGGATTCGCTTCGCGAGGTGTGGCGTACTGCTCATCCACGCGCCTAAAGGCGCCTCGAATCAGTTTGATTTCAATCAATGACAAGGATTTCTATGACTTCATCTGCTTGCGCTTCCCGGACCTTTCGCTGGGCTGCGATTGCTCTCGCGCTCACCGTATTTCCACTTGCCGGTGTTGCGACCAACCCGGTGAGCACGAAGGGCGGGCTCACAGGACTCGGCGCGGCAGTTGCCCATGCTCAGGATGCCACCATCCCCGTGCCGGCTGGACAAACCACGACGGTTTCCCTGCCGGTGCCTGTCGACGTCTCCGTGGCCGCCGATGGGTGGAATGTGAGCGCCTCAGGTGGCACTGCTACGGTGACGGCCCCGCCAGCAGGTGGACAGATTACCGTTCCAGTGACCTACCAGGGCGTGACTATGACCATCGTGCTCGTTGCTGACGCCGACGTCACCACCGAGGAACTCAACGACGCTGCCGAAAGTGTCGATCCGGGGCGCCTTGGTGGTGGCCAGCCGGGGCCTGCGGACGCAGAGAATCAGCGAGGTAACGAGGAAGCGGGTGGAAACGGCGACGTCAAAGACGATACAAACGATGGCGGTGAGGTGACCGGTGCGGATAGTTCCGGTACCGGCCACGCGCAACCGCCCCGTACGGGCCGTGGCTGGGAAGGCGTGGATGATTCGCACACGTCCTATGTCAACCTAGAATCCACTATCGAAGGCCAAACCATTCACACCAAGCTAGGTTTGAAACAAGCACTGGACCTTTACAACCGCTTCAAGCATCTCGAGGATGAAGGCGTCACACTGCGTTATCTCAACGCGGAAGGGGAGTTCATCGAGGGCGTGAAACGCGACATTGATAAGGGTTCGCGCACCATGACTCTGACCTACCCGGAGGGGATGGAGCCCGACAACCCCTTCATCATGCAGTTCGTCAACAACGACACCCAGTCGGCAGAGCTGGTGGTGACACTCACAGACCCAACCCGGGAGAACACCACCACGGTGCCGCCGGAACAGCAGCTTGACGGCGACCGCGCCAGGACAGCTAGCGAAGAATCAGACACTGATACGGGCCTTGGCGCCGGTGCGGTTATAGCCGGGATCGCGGGACTCGGCATCATCGCCTTGGTCGCCGGTTTCGCACTCCGTCGGTTCCGTTCGCACCGGAAGCGAAAGCTCTCGTAGTCTAGCTTCCAGGCTTTATGCGCTGGCTTTTGCTGGCTATAATCGCGGTGCGGGTACTCAAGGGGGTACCCTATAATCACAAGGATGTAAGAGTGCGGCGCCGGTGGGTGCTGCAGGGCTAACGCGAAGATGGCCTAACTAGAGCCGTACAGGTCAAGGAAGCAGGTGTGACTGTGAGCGACGAGGGACTGTTTGAGGCCTCCGAAACACAGGTCGGGTTGACCGGCCGGCCACTGCGGGAGCTTCCGGAACCAGAGCCATTGGAAAAGCATGGCCCCGCCACGATTATCTCCATGTGCAACCAGAAAGGTGGAGTGGGAAAAACCACGTCCAC
Source organism: uncultured Corynebacterium sp. (assembly GCF_902489365.1). Taxonomy (GTDB): domain Bacteria; phylum Actinomycetota; class Actinomycetes; order Mycobacteriales; family Mycobacteriaceae; genus Corynebacterium. The sequence goes on from NZ_CABTZR010000029.1 coordinate 8,690, forward strand.
AATCAATATGGGAGCATGCTTGGCGGAGCTGGGGCGTAAAGTCTTGCTCGTTGACTTGGATCCGCAAGGTGCGCTGTCCGCCGGGTTGGGGCTGACGCACGACCAGATCCAGGACACCATCTACGACGTCATGCTCGATAGTGAGGTTTCAGTTCATTCCGCCATCGTGCACACCGGTGTGGCGGGGCTCGACTTGGTCCCGGCCAACATTGACCTTTCTGCCGCGGAAATTCAGATGGTCAATGAGGTAGGCCGCGAGCACACCTTGGCCCGAGCGCTGCGCCCGGTACGCAAGGACTATGACTTCATCATCATCGACTGCCAGCCTTCCCTGGGCCTGCTGACGGTCAATGCGCTGGCCTGCTCGCAAGGCGTCATTATTCCGATGGAATGCGAGTTCTTCTCCCTGCGCGGCCTCGCGCTGTTGACCGATACCGTGGAGAAGGTTGCTGACCGCATCAATTTCGACCTAGAGATCATGGGAATTCTGGTCACCATGTTTGACCGTCGCACCCGCCACGCCCGCGAAGTCATGGACCGGGTAGTGGAGTACTTCGGGGATAAGGTCTTCGACACAGTGATTACACGGACCGTGCGTTTCCCAGAGACCTCGGTAGCCGGTGAGCCGATTACCACCTGGGCACCGAGCTCGCAGGCTGCCGAGCAATACCGCGACCTAGCTAAAGAGGTCATTGAGCGAGCCAACGGCTAGCCCCCTACTATGACCCAACCGGAGATCACAGGCTTTCGCATCGCGCTGGGCAATTTTGAAGGTCCCTTCGATCTGCTGCTCCAGCTCATTCAAGCGAAAAAGCTCGATGTCACCGAGGTGGCACTGTCTGAGGTCACCGATGAGTTCGTCGCCTATACCCGAGCGTTGGGGGAGACCGCGGACCTAGACGAGACGACGGAATTTCTGCTCATTGCCGCTACGCTGTTGGATCTGAAGGCGGCGCGTTTATTGCCGCGCGGCGAGGTCGATGATCTTGAGGACCTCGAACTGCTGGAGACCCGGGATCTGCTTTTCGCGCGGTTGCTGCAGTATAAGGCTTATAAGCAGGTCGCTGACCAGTTTGCGCAGTGGCAGCGCGCCGCCCAGCGCCGCTATCCACGCGCGGTGGCGATGGAGGAGCGCTTCAGCGAGCTTCTCCCACCTGTCAAACTTGGACACACCCCAGCCACGTTCGCGGAGCTCGCTGCCGGGGTATTCCGCCCCAAGCCTCCCGAGGAAGTCGCGACCGGCCACATCCACCAAGTCGCCGTCTCTGTGCCGGAGCAGGCTGGAAAAATCCTCACCACGCTCAAGCTGTTAGGCACAGGACAGTGGATGAGCTTTGACGCGTTAACGCGAGACTGCACCATTTCCATGGAAGTCGTGGGCCGCTTTTTGGCATTGCTGGAGCTCTACAAAGCCAAAGCCGTGGACGCCTCCCAGCCAGAGTCCTTAGGCCCGCTGGAATTGTCGTGGACAGGGCTCGACGTGGATCCGGCCGTTGTTGCGGCTGCGAACTGGGATTAAGGTACGCTACCGACTCATGGAGGACACGTCATCCGCAGCACACAGTGAATCCCGGGAGCCGGGCGTACCCGCGGCTCTTCCGCTGATCCCGCAGTTGCGCTCACGCCTCGAATCAATCCTTCTGGTCATCGATTCACCCGCTAGCGCCGAAGAGCTGGCCCGCGGAGTTGATGCGGAGGTTTCCGTTGTCAGAGATACTTTGCGGGCAGTGGAGCGTGAGCTCACCGAGCGGGGTTCTGGCATCGACCTGCGCGAGACACCAGAAGGGTGGCGTTTTTATACCCGCAAAGAAAATGCGGACGCCGTCGAGCAGTTCGTGCTTGATGGGACCCAAACCAAGCTGTCGCGCGCCGCACTGGAAACCCTCGCAGTCATCGCGTACCGCCAGCCGGTCACCCGCGCTCAAGTCGCTGGTGTTCGCGGCGTGAACGTCGATGGCGTTGTCCGCACTCTGCTCCTGCGCGGGCTCATCCGAGAGATCGAAGGCCCCGAGTCCACAGTTGGCAACGCACACCAGTATGAAACCACTGAGCTTTTCCTGGAGCTCCTGGGAATTGACTCTCTCGAGCGTCTTCCCGACCTCGCGCCGCTACTGCCAGACATCGAGCAGATCGATGAGGACTACTCATAAAGGCCCACCGTGCGGTAGGATTGCGGCCGGACAACGGCGCGATTCCGTGCGCCGCAAATTGAAGAACTATTGAGAGGACACATCCGTGACTCCACCCGCTCGCCGCGATGGCACACCGGACAAGAAAAAGCGAGACAGCGACATGATTGTCTCGAACGCTAAGCCGGCCCGCCATCAGCACGTAAAGAAGAAGGCCACCGCCGATTCCGTCGCCCGCGACTTGGGCGCGGACTGGTTGGTAGACGGTAAAGCTAAGAAGAATTCCCAGAACCAAGGCGAACGACTCCAAAAGGTGCTGGCCAAGGCCGGCGTTGCCTCCCGCCGCCATGCAGAGATCCTTATCGATGAGGGCCGCGTTGAGGTTAACGGCCAAGTCATCATTACCCAGGGCACCCGAGTTAACCCCAACACGGACGTGATCCGCGTCGATGGCACACGCATCAACGTCAATGAAGAAACTCAGTACTTCGTACTCAACAAGCCCCGCGGCATGCAGTCCACTATGTCGGATGACATGGGTCGTCCGTGCGTGGGCGATGTCGTAGCGGATCGGGTCGTGGCGGGCCAGCGCCTGTTTCACGTCGGGCGCCTCGATGCGGATACCGAGGGCCTGCTTTTGCTCACCAACGACGGTGAACTGGCCAACCGCCTCATGCATCCTAAGTACGAAGTCACCAAGACCTACCTGGCCACCGTCTTGGGAGAGGCCGATAAGAGGCTCGTTCGTCAGCTGCGTGAGGGCGTCGAGCTGGAAGACGGCCCTGCTAAGGCCGACTATGTGCAGATCGTGGATAAGAATCAGGGCTATTCGCTAGTACGCCTCGAGCTGCACGAGGGCCGCAAGCACATCGTTCGCCGCATGCTCAAGGAGGCCGGATTCCCGGTCCAGCGTCTCGTGCGCACCAAGCTCCACACCGTGCAGTTGGGTGATATGAAGCCCGGCTCCCTGCGTGCACTGAACTCCAACGAATTGACCAGCCTGTATAAGGCGGTGGGGATGTAATGATTTCAAACATGCCAAACCAGGGCCTAATCCTGGCCGTTGATGGCCCGTCCGGAACCGGTAAGTCCACGACCTGCCGCGCGTTGGCTAAGCGCCTCGACGCGAAATATGTCGACACCGGCGCCATGTACCGCGTGGCTACTCTCGCCGTGCTGCGCGGAGGCGTAGATCCGGCGGATACTGACGCTGTCATCGCCGCAACCGCTAACCTGCCGCTCGAGGTCTCCGATGATCCAGATTCCACGCAGGTTATCTTCGACGGAGAAGACGTCTCCCGCGTTATCCGCGAGGATGAGGTAACCCGCAACGTGTCGGCAGTGTCCGCCATCCCGGAGGTGCGTCAGAACCTCGTTGAGCTGCAGCGTCACCTTGCCGAGCAGGCACACCGCGCGATCGTCGAGGGCCGCGATATCGGTACCGTGGTGCTCGCTGATGCTCCTGCCAAGGCTTTCATGACGGCCAGCGCCGCGGTCCGCGCGCAGCGCCGCCACGATCAGAACCGTGCGGCGGGCATTGACTCAGATTTTGACACCGTGCTTGCCGACGTCGAACGGCGCGACGCCGCTGACTCTTCCCGCGCCACCTCGCCGTTGCGCCCAGCCGAGGACGCCGTACTCGTGGATACCTCTGAGATGACCCCAGACGAGGTTCTCGATGCCCTCATCGCCGTCGTCGAAGAATCGGCCGCAAAGGAGGCCTCACATGACTAATGGACCGCAGAACCCAGACGTGAATCCCGAACAGCAGCCGGAAGAATTCGAGACGGAGTTTCATTACCCGGTAGGCAAGCTCGAGGAAGAGGTCGTGCGCGATCCGCACGGCGGGTGGGCGCAGAAGGATTTCGATTCTGAGGACTTCGACTATGAATTCGATGAATCGGAATTCGACGACTCGGAGTTCGGTGAGGCTGATTTCGGCGAGGAAGAAGATATCGCCGAAGGTGACACCCCGCTCAGCGAGGAGGAGTGGGAAGCTCTATCTCATGCCTTCGGAGTAGGCGAGGAGCACACGGAGGAAAACCTGTGCACGGTGGCCGTGGTCGGCCGCCCAAACGTGGGCAAATCCTCCCTGGTGAATCGCTTCCTCGGTCGCCGTGAGGCAGTGGTGGAGGACCACCCGGGCGTGACACGTGATCGCGTCTCCTACGTGGCGGACTGGAACGGCCAGCGCTTCTTCGTTCAGGACACCGGTGGCTGGGATCCAAACGTCAAGGGCATCCACGCTGCCATCGCCCGCCAAGCAGAGCAGGCTATGGAGACCGCCGATGTCATCGTGTTCGTGGTGGACACCAAGGTGGGCATCACCGAGACCGATGCGGTCATGGCTCGAAAGCTGCAGCGCTCTGAGGTGCCCGTCATCCTGGTATCCAATAAGTTTGATTCGGAGACGATGTACGCAGATATGGCTGAGTTCTACGCGCTGGGCTTGGGAGATCCGTGGCCCGTCTCAGCCCAGCATGGCCGGGGCGGCGCCGACGTCCTGGATGAGATCCTGCGTTTGTTCCCGGAGGAGCCGCGCCATTCTTCGATTACCTCCGGGCCTCGCCGCGTGGCGCTGGTGGGCAAGCCGAACGTGGGCAAGTCCTCGCTTCTGAATAAGCTGACGGCGGAGGAACGCTCCGTCGTGGACAATGTCGCCGGCACGACGGTCGACCCGGTCGACTCCTTGGTGCAGCTAGATCAGCGCCTGTGGAAATTCATTGATACCGCGGGCCTACGCAAGAAGGTCAAGAACGCGCAGGGCCATGAGTACTACGCTTCGCTGCGCACGCGCGGCGTGATTGATGCGGCCGAGGTATGCATCATGCTTATCGACGCCTCCCAGGAAGTCTCCGAGCAAGACCAGCGTGTCCTTAACATGATTCTGGAAGCCGGTAAGGCTCTGGTTATTGCGTTTAACAAGTGGGACCTTGTGGACGAGGATCGCCGCTACTACTTGGATCGCGAGATCGATGAGAACCTGCGTCATTTGCCATGGGTGACCCGCGTGAATATCTCTGCGGAGACCGGCCGCGCCCTGCAGAAGCTGGAGCCTGCCATGATTGAGGCTCTCGAGAGCTGGGACCAGCGCGTGTCTACTGGTCAGCTCAACAACTGGATGCGTGAGGCGATTGCCGCGAATCCGCCGCCGATGAACAACAACCGCCTCCCGCGCGTGCTCTTTGCCACGCAAGCTTCCACGCAGCCGCCGACCATCGTGCTGTTTACCACTGGATTCCTGGATGCGGGCTACCGCCGTTACCTGGAGCGCAAGTTCCGCGAGCGCTTCGGCTTCCATGGCTCACCGGTGCGCATCGCGGTGCGCGTGCGCGAGCGCCGTCAACGCCGCTAACCCCCACCTGCGAGGTGGCCCCATGCGTGGCTAAATCCAGCCATTAGCCTCGGCGCGCCGCGCGGCCTCAAAGCGGTTGCTTGCCTGCGTCTTCGTCATGATGGCGGACACGTGGTTGCGCACCGTACCGCCGCTGAGATGGAGGTGTGCTGCGATATCGGCGGACCCGAGACCGCGAACGAGTAGGCGGCACACCTCGATTTCCCGTTCACTTAGCGGGTTGTCGGGAGTGAAGAGTATGTCCTGAGCAAGCTGCGGATCGATGACACGCAGACCTGAGTGGACGCGGCGGATAGCGTCGGCGAGTTCCTCCGGGGGAGTGTCTTTGACGAGGAAGCCATCGACGCCCGCGTTGAGGGCGCGTTTGACGTAACCGGGACGGCCAAACGTGGTGACGATGAGGCTACGGCAGTGAGTGGCGGCGATAGACTTTGCGGCGTCGATACCGTTCATGCTGGGCATCTCAATGTCGAGTAGAGCGACGTCTACCTGATGCTCAGCAACGAGTGCAGCGACCTCAGTTCCGGTAGAACACTCGGCAACGACGTCGATGTCGGGTTCGGTACTCAGTAAAGCGGTGAGAGCGCCTCGGACCAGGGATTGGTCTTCGGCGATGAGTACGCGGATGTGTTCGCTCATAACTATCGCACCTGCTGAATCTGCCGGTGGCCGCCCAAGGCGAGGAGGACCGTGGTCAAACCTTCTGCACGCTGAGTAATGACCTCGCCACCGACAGCTTCGGCACGGTGGCGAAGGCCAGCGAGGCCGGTGAGGCCGGCGGCCAGCGCATGCGTGGCGTCTTCCGTAAAGCCACTGCCGTTATCCGTGACCTGGAGGGAGTCTTCAGTGAGAATCACCCAGCACTGTGTGGCACCAGAATGACGTACAACGTTGGTGGTCAGCTCGCGCAGTGCCCACGAGAATAGATCTTCATGAACCCGTGGCCGAGTAAGTGTCTCAGGTAAGTAAGCCTCAATGCCGGCGGTTTCGAGGATGCGCCGCGCGGCCTGAATTTCGCCAGCAAAGGTGGGATTCTTCATCCGAGTAACGGTGGAGCGAACCTCGGCAAGGGATAACCGCGAAAGGGAGCTAATCTCCTCGAGCTCGGCAGCAGCCTTGGTGGGGTCGCGGTCGATGAGCCGGCGGGCGACTTCGGCCTTGAGATTGATAGCCGTCAGGGTATGGCCAAGAAGATCGTGGATATCGGAGGCAATGTCCTCTCGTTGCTGAGACAAATCTAGGTCGTGGCGTAAAGCTGTCTCGGTGTCTTCGCGCTGGGAGAGAGCACCGAGGGCCAAGATAAGGAGGGGCCAGCCGAAGAGGATTATTGCGAGGTTAACAAAGCGTGGGCGGTCGTACACCCAAGCGGGAATGCTAGCCACGAGTCCGGTGAGCGCAATGATGGTGGCAGCAGTTTTAAACGGCAGTGTGAAAGCGATCAAGGCTCCGAGGTAGGGCACGAAGACCACAATCCAGGCGCCGTGAGAAGGTACGGCGGCAAGCGCGATCAGCGCGAGAATAACCCACCGGATAGCTACTCGATGGTTATGGGACCACCCACGTGGATAGTCGTGCACCGTACCGAAAGAGACAAGGTAAGCAGCACAAAACACCGCGGTGATAATAACCGCCCAGGTTCGCTGGACGGTGGAATAGCTGGGCTGGAGGAGAATCTGCAGCAGCACCGGTAGGAGAAAGATGAGCCAGACAGCGGCGAAAGCAGCGTCACGTGGTCTGAAGTTCCGCATCATGCTCGCTCCTTGTCGCGCTTGTGCAAAAGCAGGCATAGCCCGACGAACACCATCGTCCATACAGCGATATTAACGTATGCGTACCAGAGCGGGTCCTCAATGAAGAGGCGTTCGCCATTGATCATCTGGGAGCCTTCAGAAAGGGGCCAACGGGCAAGCGCTTGCGCGCCATACATTGGGGTGAAGCGTCCTACCTCCAACAGCGACTCCTTCAGGGGCATGAATACGTTCCCGGCAAACGCAAGTATGACGATGGTGGAGGTCGCTACGGAGACGGTGTTTTCCGAGGGAATGAGCATAGCGCAGGCCATGCCGTAGAAGCCGAAGGGAATAGCGCAGACAACAGTTATGAGAAAAGCTAGCGTCCACTGGTCCGGCTGCATGGAAGCCTTGGTCAGCCCACCGGTCATGAAGACAGCGGCAATGGGCAGGATGGCGCGAACCGCGATGTTGAGAAAGTTGGCAACGGCTAGCTGGGAAGACCGAAGGGGAGTCAACGCTAGTTGGCGGCCCCAACCCGCGCGATTCTCCGCGACCAAAGATCCGGCTGCGCCCACAGCGCCAGTGGCTCCTGCATAGAGCGCCATGCCGATCATGACCAGTGCAGCGACATTACCACCGTTGAATTCGATGTCGCCGTACTCTTGCATCGCGCCAAAGAGGATATAGAAGATGATTGGCAGGCCGATGCTGAAAAAGAGCGTGGGCAGGTCACGGCGCAGACGTTTAAGGTCGTGGGCGGCGTAGTTGATGGTTGTCCCGAGCGTGGGAGTTACGGCATTGTCAGTGCTCATCGTGGGGTCTCCTTATGGGGTGATCGTGTCGGGGGAAGCGTTCGAGAGCTCCATAAAGGAGTCTTCGAGGCTATGGCCGGAAATTGTGATGTCCCGGGCCGTGGTTTCGGTGAGTAAGTAGCGAGCAAGTACATCAGAGTCTCGGGTCGTGATGGACAGGCCGGTGTCTGTGTGCTCTTGATACAGCACTCCTGGAAAAGACCCAGTCACGAGGTTGTCGGGAATCCCGTCAGGGAAGCTGGCGCGGATGGTACGGGTGGCATTTGCATTGCGGATCTCCTCGGTGGAGCCATCAGCTTGAACCTCACCCCTGTTGAGCATGATGATGCGCTGGGCAAACGTATCGGCCTCTTCGAGATAGTGAGTGGTGAGAAGAATCGTTCGTCCAGCGCTAGCTTCCTCGTGCATGGCCTCCCAAAAATGACGGCGGGCGCCGGCGTCCATGCCTGCGGTTGGTTCGTCGAGAAGCAGCACCTCCGGATCTCCTAACAAGGCCAGCCCGAAACGCAGACGTTGTTGCTCGCCGCCAGAGCACTTGCCTACCCGACGCGAGAGGATAGAACCCAAGTTGGCGCGCTCGATGATCTCCTTATAGGGGCGGTGGATGGGAAACGCGGCACCGAGCAGCTCAAGGGTTTCCTTCACGGTTATCGCCGGTAGTAAGCCGCCAGATTGCATGACGGCACCGATACGCCCACTTTTAGAGGCACGAGATGGAGAGCCTCCAAGCACACTAATAGAGCCTGAGGTTGGGGTAGTCAGCCCCAGGATGAGGTCAAGAAGCGTGGTTTTTCCGGCGCCATTGGTGCCTAAGAGGCCGACGATTTCACCTTGCTCAATGCTAAGAGAGACGTCGTGAAGCGCGTGCACAGGATTGCGGGAGGAGGCGTTGAAGGTTTTGCTTACACCGTTGACGTCGATTGCTGGTGTGGTGGTACGTGTCGTGCTCATACCTTCACGCTATGACGTGAAGGTTTTCGCAGCATAGACAGGGTGTCACGAATCCGGGATGACAGTTGTCATGGTTGACGGAGGTGGTTACTCCCTTGAGCGCGCCAGCACGAAAGCATCAGTTCGGTACGGAATACGCAGGACCTGGCCGGGCTTAAAACCCATGTGCTCATAGAGATACCAGTTGAGGTTGTAGGTCATGCGCTCGTGGATTTCTTCTCCATTGCGAAGCCAGTACGAGCGAGTTTGCATTAGCTCATGCAGGTCCTCAGGGGTGAGCTCGTGTTCCCACGTAAGGCGCAGCTCCTCACGAAGAGTCCATGGCGCGGTAAAGGATGGGTAAAAGCCGGGGCGGTGGACATCACCGGAGTGCATGATGCGGGAAAGACGCAGGATCCACGGGTCTGCATTGACATCAAGGGTGTTCCATACCAAAAGGACCTTGCCACTCGGCCGAAGGATTCGGTCGAATTCTGCACATGCCTGGTCGACGTCGACCCAATGCCAGGTTTGCGCGCAGGTGAGGGCATCAAGGGAGGAGCTGGCGAGCGCTGTGTTCTCGGCGGTGGCCCGCCAGCACGGCACCCCGAGCCGGCGCAGAACACGCGTCATGTCGGGGGATGGATCGCTGGCGTAGACGACGGGATTGGTTAGGGATTCAGTAAGTTTGCCGGTTCCTGCACCAACATCGAGAACTGTATGCGCAGTGGCGATGAGCTGCGATACTTCACGTGGGTAACCGGGGCGCACGTCATGGTAGGTCTCCGCGCCTTCGCTAAAAGCTTGCGCGGAATGCCTGCGTCGTTGGGCAGTGCCGAAGCTGGGCGCCTCCTTCCCCGAAGCCCGACGGTAGCTGGGGTAATGCTCGGGCAGAGGATGAGCGGGAGTGGCGCTGGAGGAAACAGATGGTTCGGAAGGCGAAGAGCACATGATGCTCTCAAACTTACCGTGGCGCTGCGGGTTCGTAGATGTCGATGCGATGTTTTAAGGTGGACGAGGATTTATTGGCGCGCAGAAGTGAGAGTGGTAAGGGGGAATAATGGGTAAAATGGCTACGGCATGGCCGCGCCCAGTGCACACGCTCGTCGGTCTAGCGGCCAGCGCTGTCTGCGCACTAGCGTTGGCGTCGTGTGGAACACCCCAGGAAGCCCCGACATCCCCGACACCTGAAGCAGCATGGACAAATGATCTCGGTATCCCGGTAGCGCCCATGCTCGTCGGTCCTGAGCCAGGGCACACAAAGAAGATGAAGCTAGCCTCTGGGCGCAGTTTCCTACTTCACGTGCCTGAGAACTACACCCCGGAGCGCGCGTGGCCGGTGCTGCTTTCTTTCCACGGGTATACGGATTCGCCTGAGAACATGGAGAAGTACAGCCAGTTTGATGCTGCTGATGCCATCGTGGCTTACCCTGCTGGGGAGAAGGCCGCGTGGGCCCCAGCACCTTACGCAGTGACGAGCGCGGAAGAAGACCTCGACTTTGTGCGCACAATCGTGGATAGCCTGCGGGCCACTTATGAGGTGGACGACAATGCCATCTTCGCGGCTGGATTGTCTAATGGCGGAGGGTTTGCGGCCTTCTTGGCGTGCCGGATGCCAGGGACTTTTCGCTCAGTAGCTACCGTGTCAGCTGCATACTACGAAGGAATCCATACGGACTGTTCTGATCGGCCGGTAGGCCGTTTGGACATTCACGGAACTAAGGATCCCGTGGTCAACTATGAAGGCGGTGTGCGTCATGACACGGCTTATTCTTCCGTTGCAGAGGTGCTCGGGCAGCATCAGAAGCGCAACAAGTGCCGTGGTGACGTCGAGTCGGTACGCCTCACAAACGGTGCCACCAGAGAGACGTGGACCGGGTGCCAGGCTCCGCTTCAGCACATCCGCATTGAGGGGGGATCTCACGTGTGGCCGGGTGGTAACAACTCCACGAAAATTGAGGTGGGAGAAGGCTTCGCCACCGATGCGGTGCTAGACTTCTTCGGAATTCCTGGCAGACCCGAAGGCACAGAAGAACATAATGTGGCCTAGAGCCGGACTATCACCTCAAGGTGAAATGCGCACAAGGAGTATCGAGGGAGCGAACCCGCGCTAGGCAGATATCCGCGACCGTTTTAAAACCCGCGTGGTGCGCGGCACTAGCAGGCTCGGTGGGGTGGGGTATTTGGACCAAGTGGAATGAGCGTTGACCGTTATCCTCGCGGTTGAGTTCAACCACGGCTTGGGCAGTGGTTCCTGAGCCTGCAAAGAAATCAAGGACCACCGCGTCTGTGCCGCCGGCGATGGACAGTAGATGCTTAATGAGGCGCACAGGCTTGGGAAAATCGAAGACTCCCGTGACACCAAGTGCTTCTTCGACGTCACGACGGCCTGTTCGGGTTACCCCAAAACGCTCTCCATCGAGAATGGAACGGGGACGTGCACCCTTCTTTTCGTAGTTCTTGGTGTAGACAAAACCGCGCCGAAAGACCAGTTCCTCATAATGCTCAGCGACCTTGTCTTTACCCCAACGCCACCGCGCGACGCCCGACTTGCCCTCCGGCTGGTGCGGCCAATATTCGCGGCCATTGGGGCCAACGATGGGAAAGTCGAGGCTTGGTAAGTAGCCCAAGGTCTTAGAGTCCAACCGCACGAGGGAATAATTCCCTTTCTCATCGCTGTGGTTATAGCGGGTTGATGTGTGCGCTTCCAAGTCCAGGTTGAATCCGGGATTTGAAGGTGACTTGGCATAGCAAAGGATGTACTCATGCTCGAGAACCGCATATTTGGAATCATTCTTGCCGGTCCCGCCCTTCTTCCAAATGAATTGCCCGGCAAAGCAGTCCTCACCGAAAACCTCGTTGAGTAGTAAACGCAGGTGAGCGCTTTCTGACTCACCGATGGACACGATGATGAAGCCGGTATCGGCGAGCACCTCACGAGCCAGGATCAAGCGTGGCAACATCATAGAAAGCCACGCGGCATGCCACTGCCCAAAGTGCTCTGAGCGCATCTCTCGACGTTGACGGAAATTATCGCGGTAGACAAAATCCTTGCCGGTGTTATAGGGCGGATCAATGTAGATGATGTCCGCTCTCATCCCCTGTGCAATGAAGTCCTTTAAAGCGTCGAGATTATCCGCCACTGTCACGCTGTTGGGGGCCGAATGAGGACCGTTCATCAGTGTTCTTGTGCGAGTGGCCTTCTCCGTGGCCTGCGCCGCAGCCTGCTCCTTACCCGGCCACACAAGGCCAAAGACTGACCCGCCTTGGGGGACTGAAGGAATGTGTAGGTCAGAAGAAGGCAACTCTTCAGAGGGATGGGCGGGAGATTCGTGTGCGGAAGGAGACTGAAAGAAAGGCATTGTGGTGCGCCGAGGTTTCGACTTCGATTTTAAAGGTAAGTGAGCGGTCAATGACGTTGTGCAGCATGTGTCGCGCGACGCGGGAAGGATGAGCACGTTTGAATTGTGTCCCAGAGTACAAGGGTTCACAAATGAGAGAGTGGCGGCACGCGCCAAGTTGTTGAACGAAAAGGGGTAATCGGAGGGGGTAGACGTTAAGAATGTTCCTGAGACCTCTCAGTAAGTGAAAGTTTTCCTTTAACTCGTGTTCTAAATGTATAACGATTTATAACGTTTGTGGCGAAGAGGTTGGTGCGTCGGTACGGTGGGGTGACGTGATGGCGCTCAGCTTGAATGTGGCGACCACAGCGCACATGCTTGGTGCGCGGGAAGCTGGCTAGGCCTCCCACTGTCGCCGACATTACGTAGTATTCGGCACACTCGGGCCGTGAGGGTCACCACTGTTAGGACAGTATTTACTTTAGGAAGGAACAAAGTAATGGGTATTTTTGACAAGGCGAAGGATGCTCTGAACTCCGATAAGGGCGAGCAGATTTCGGATAGCGCACTGGATAAGGGGGCAGACCTTGCTAAGGGCAAGCTGGGCGAGGATAAGGCGGATAAGATTGACTCCGCTCGCGGCCAGCTCGATGAGCGCATTGGTAACCAGGGTGCTGAGGCTCCCCAGGAGGATGAGCAGAAGTAAAGCGACTGTCGCACCTGGAGCCGGACCGCATCGAGGTTTCAGCGTTGCGCGACACGTAGCTTGAACGCTCAGGGGTCCCGTCCGCATAGCGGGCGGGACTGTATAAGTTTTACAGCAATGTATACTTTGAATTTGGGGTGACGGGGGTGGGTTGTCTTGCAGCTCGGGCGAAAGCTTAAGAAAACCTGTGTATATTCCTATCTTCTGTTTATGGACCTAAAAGCGATCGTTTCCTAGGTAAGCTGAATTCTGTGATTACTTCAGTAGGTGTGGAACAGGGCAACCAACCCTCGCGCCAGCTCCTTATTGAGCAGGCCGGTCGGGTTATTGCCAAAGCTGGCATTGATGAGGTGCGCCTCCGGGAGGTGGCCGATCAAGTGGATGTTCCGCTAGCGGAAGCCCAAGAGCTCTTTGCCTCTGAAGCTGAGCTTGTACAGGAAACCAAGCACGCCCTAAACGAGGCGCTGACCTCAGTCGTTGATCTGCATCTCCAGCGTTTGCCTGAGAATGCGACGGCTGTGGATAAGCTTCGCGCCACGGCGCTGGCGTATTTCTCCTTCGCGGTGGAGGATCCCTCTGCCTTTGCGGCATTTTCTGCGGTTCATGCAACTCCTCGGGTCGGCGTTACCGCAGAGGACTTTGTTGGTCCTGATGGGGATGTCGAAAAATGCCCTATTATGCAGATTGTTTTTGAGTTGACCGAGGAGGCTATCAAAGAATCTGGCGGAGTGGATCCCGATGTTAATGGAACCTTGCTGTCGGCGCTGTCGATTTTTTCCCACCTACACGGCGTGACGCAACTTGCAGCTGAAGGAATCCTGCGTTACCTGTCGCCGGCGGCGAAGAAGCAGACATTTGGCGCTGTTATGGACACGCTGAGCGTAGGCCTCTACCCATTCTTCAGGGGAGAGCGCGTCGAGCGCACTATTCCTTATGGCTTGGTGGGAGAGCAGCCAGAGGCGTTGGTAGCGAAGGCCAAGGATTACCCACGGGGAACCGAGGATGAACAGCGTACGGCGTTACTGCGAGGTGCTACTGAGGAGGCGCTGGACCACGGCGTTACCGGCCTTCATATCGGTGGTGCTGCGAAGCGGGCGGGCCTTAGTGTGCAGGAAGCTGAGCACCTGATTGAAAGCGATCAAGAGCTGGCCAGCTTTCTTGAACGGTATTTGGACAAGGTCAACTATGAGTTCATTTTCCGGCAGGTAGCTGCGCTTCCGGAAGACGCTAAAGCAATCTCCAAGATTAAGGCCACCGGGTACGGCTACGTCTCGCATGCGCTGGCTGATCCGAAGGGCTTTGAAGCTCTTATCAAGATCGCGTCTGGGCCGATTGTTCCGATGTCTTTCGAGGACGACTTCTTGCCGAACGCGAACAAAGCGGTTGAGCTCCAACGTGACTTTAGCGAATTTGGGCGGGCTTTTGGCTTCATTATGTCTCTCGTACGTGAGGCAATTGATGAAGTCGACGGGCCGCGCACACCGTGGGTTCTTTTCACCTTGGTGATTTCCGTGTGGGCGGGCGCTCATGGTCTAGCCGTGCTGAGTACCAAGGGTCCCTTGCGTGGGTGTGATTCAGACTATATTTTCGAGATTCTCACTCACTATATGGATATTGAATTTGGTGGCATCATGCGCAGTCTTAGTGGCACGACTGACTAATGCAGCAACGTGACTGAGGATTGCCCCTTAGCGCGTCATCGTCGCCATTCCTCCACTCGCTTTCTTAATGTGAAAGCGGGTGGTTCTTTCTATTGGCGCCTGGGGAGGGCCGGTGTGTCGGTGGCTAAAACTCGGCGTCCTTCCGGAAGTTGCCCGTTGTTTGTGGGGGTAAGAAAATCGTATTGCCAACGATGTTGACGCTGTGAACTGCACCGATGCGGAGCTGGGGGGTTTCCAAACGGGGGTAGTGGATAGTTACTTAAATGTAGAAAGTATATTTTGAGAGTTGTATGGTGGCCACGTCCGAATCTTTACCACATGGCCCGTTGGCCTAAGTGGATACTCATTGAACCATAAGAAAGAGTTAACATGCGCTCCCTACGTTCTCGCATTGTGGCCACTGCAGTGGCGGTAGCCACCTTTTCTTCCGTTGTCGTTGCCCCACAGGCTCTTGCCGTTGAAGAGCCGAGCGATACGTCCTTCGTCCAGGAGCAGTCTGGCACTGACACCGTCGACGTCAATGGCACCACTTTCGACGATGATGGCAACCTGATTGATTCAAACAACGCTGGCGACAACATCATTGAGGAGTTGGACCGTGAATCCCGGGGCAACGACTTTGGCTTCTACGGGGCGGAAAACGGCAAGCCAACGACACTTGATGAGCTGAAAACCGCCGAGGCATCGACGGCTGACGCCACTATCAAGGTCGTGGAGAAGAACGGCAAATTGGTGTGTGAGATCACCGATGTCCCAGGCAAAGAAGGCGAGATTCTCGAGCGCAAGCTGGACCTTGCATGGGCCTTCTACGACGGTGGAAACAAGCTGCTCCAGACCGTGTGGGAAGTAATCCCAGTCGTCGGTGAACTTGTGCCTTCTGACTTCATCAAGAAGATTGGCGCAAGCTCTTGGAAGGGAATTGCCAAACTTGTTCGTGATGGTGAGGCCGAAAAGGACGTCACCTGGGATCTCGCACGCGCGCAAGGTATGGCCATCGCCAAGATTGATAACGCTGATGCAGAGGTGGATCTAAAGAATCCAGATGCCGCCAAGAAGACCGTTTCTGGTCTCATCAAATTCGCTGATGGTGCTTTTGGCAGTGGTGTAGCCACCGTTCTGAAGATCTTCAATGCCGCTGTCACCATCGCAGGTCTCTTCCCAGGCGCCAGCGCAGCCAAGGATTTGAAGTTGACCGAGACCCAGCGAAAGGAAATTGAGTCTACTCTCTCAGGTATTTCGGCTTCTGCCTCCGCGCTCGCAGAAATCAATGCACCAGCTGGCCAAAAGTGTGCGGATATGCTCAATGGCAAGAAGGTAAGCAACGACAAGCCCGCTTCTCCTTCGACGTCTAAGACCACTGAGCCAACCGAGACGACCGAGCCGTCTGAGACGCCTACGACGACGACCGAACCCTCGACTTCTACCACCGACGGCGCTGACGGGAAGGACGGCAAAGACGGTCAAGACGGAAAGGACGTCGATTCCTCCTCCATGGCTGGCTACACATTCCTCGCAGCTATCCTCGGTGGCGGTCTCGTCGTTTCTATTCTGGGCGCGATGGATTACCTCTACCTCTTGGGCTACCTGCCCAAGGAGGGGATCCCGTGGCGTGTTAACAGCTAAGCCCCCATTGGACGCTGAGTCCGGACACAAGAACCGGTCTCAGCAGGGAGCGGGCTGGATGCCGCGGAGGACGTTTTCTAAAGCTCGCCCTCGTTGCGTAAGTGCCGTAGCTGATTCTCCGTAAAAGTTCGCTCCGCTAGGGATTCGCCGGCACCGTCCTGCAAGTGCACAACGACACTGAGCCCGAGCTCCTGCAGGTCCTCGACGTCTTCACGGTACAAAAGCAAAAGGGCTAGTCAGACGAAATCTGACCAGCCCAAATTTTGTCGGACTAACAGGATTTGAACCTGCGACCCCTACACCCCCAGTGTAGTGCGCTACCAAACTGCGCCATAGTCCGCCGCCGCACCATTTGGTGCAACTGCTACAGATTACACCAAGGGTATTCACCACAACAAATCCCAGTCCACCCTCTGTTTTAGCGGCAGTTAAAACTCTCCGGTGGAATAGACCCACTGCCCGTTTTGGCGGTGGAAAGAGGAGCGTTCCCGCTGCGACCCCTGTGCGGCGCCCTTGTAGAAGGCTTCGAACTCAACGATGCCGGTATCGTCCAAGGGGCCGCCACCGACGGTGTCGATAATGTCGAGGCGGTAGAAGCGGATGCCGGTTTCGGCGAGGTCGAGACGTTCCGGGCGGGTTTCGGGGTCCCAGGTGCGCAGCAAATAATCCTCGTCGCCGGTGACGAAAGCGCTGAAACGCGAGCGCATCAGGGTCTCCGCTGAGGGGGCGGGTGTGCCGGCATGGTAGCGCGAGCAGCACTCGCCGAAGCTTAGGCCGGTACCGCAGGGGCAGCGGGCGGCAGGGTCAAGTGGGTTAAGAACAACCATGGGCGGCTTATTCTGCAGTGGTTGCCACGGTGGTGGCGATGTCCACAGCGAGGAGGGAATCGATGGTGGTGGAAGCGGCGGCGTCGGCAAGCGCGCGTTGTTGATCGGCACTCAGAAAGCCAGGAAGCGTTACCGTACGTGTGAAACAAGATTCGGATTCTTGGCTAACCCTGACAGATACTGCTTCGAGCACCTTCGCGTCGATTTTCTGCGCCTTGCCCGCTTCTTTGATGGCCTGAGTGCTTGCCGTAGCCACGGCGGACATAAGAAGGCCTTCCGCGGTGAATCCTTGGCCTTTGCCGCCGTTCTTTTTCGTGCGGTCCGCGCTCACCGATCGGTCATTGTGGCGCACGACGACGCCCATCCTGGTTCCAACTGCCGGGATTGCAAGCGCTGAGTCCTCAGCAACGGGGGTGGGAATGCTCTCCGGAACAATAAACTGCTCCGCCCAAGCCCCGATGAGGTCGGCGGCACGGGCTGCCGCGCCCTGCTTAGTCACTAGGTGATCGGCCTTATCCAAGGCGACGAGGGACTTGGGATAGCGCGTGGTCCGGAAAATATTTTGCGCGTTATCAATGCCCACCGTTTGATCAATGGGGGAATGCAGCACCATGAGGGGCTTGCGCAGGCGCGGAAGATAGTCCTCCGGGTTGGTCTCAGCAAGGTCTTCGAGGAAGAGGCGCGAAATGGTCAGCGCCCGTCCACCAAGGGTGACCTCGACTTCACCGTTGGCGTCGACCTCGCCGATCTTGTCGGCGTAGTGCAGCACGGAGTGTGCAGGATCGAAGGGGGCGCCGATGGTGGCCACGGCCTTGAGGGAGCGAATGTTGTTGGCCGCGGCCAGAGCGGCAGCCCCGCCCAGTGAATGGCCCATGAGTAGCTGCGGTGCGGAATAGTTCTGTGCTAGCCAGTCGGCAGCAGCCTGGATATCGGCAACATTCTGGCTAAAGCAGGTGTCCGCGAAATCACCCTCGGATTGGCCCAGGCCAGGAAAATCAAAGCGCAAGGTGGCGATGCCAAAGTTCGTCAGCTGCTTGCTCACGCGGGCAGCGCCCGGGGTATGGCGCGAGCCGGCAAAGCAGTGCGCGAAGATGGCGAAGGCTTGCGGAGGGGAGTCAGGGAAGTCGATGGTTCCGGCCATCGCGGTACCGGTGCTGGAGGGGAGCGACACGTTCACGGATTGCATGCCCACAAGGATATAAGGGCGAACGCACGCCTGCGAACCGGGGTTGACTAGAGTCG
>NZ_CABTZR010000030.1 GCF_902489365.1 uncultured Corynebacterium sp.
GTGACCCAGGGACGTCGACAACCCATAGATAATGCTCAGGTAGGCCAGACCCACGAGCACGCCCGTCAGGATGAATGCAGGCGCGTTCACAGTCTGTACGCCGATGAGCAGATCACCCACGGTCACCGTAACGGCCTGGATGATGACCATCAGGGCCATGAGGAGGAAGCGGCCCATGTAGGCCTGGCCCACCGTGATGCGATGGAATCCTTCCTTATCCACCTCGACGCGGAAAATCACCATGAGGACGAAGGCGCCGATCCACAGCGAGAGGTTAGTAAACAGCGCCGCCATGGCGGAGCCGTAGCTGTCCACCGGGTACACGGTTTCGGTCTTCAGCTCGATGGGCTCGGCAAAGAACTTACCGATTTCTTCCGCGTCCAGCCCGGTGACATCTTGAACCACCTTGGAGTTCATCGCCGCACGCAGCGAGCCCACATCACCCTGCATAGCGCGCAGGCTGTCCTGGAGGGCCAGGAGGTTGGCATCGAAATCGGACAAGGTGTCCTTCGTGGCGCGCAGCTGCTGGGCCACGCCGTCCAGGAGACCATTGGCCTCCTGAATGGTTCCCTTCTGCGCTTCCAGGGTGGAGCTTAACGCACTCGCCATGGAGCTCAGATTGCTCATGGCACGGTTGATTTCGGGTACGGCGGTGGTCACGGTATCGCGCAGAGTTTGCGAGGTGGCCTTGGTATCGGCCGCCGCTTGGTTGATAGCCTCCGCGCTAGCCTGCACGTTATCCGCCGCGGCCTGCGTATCCTTGCTCAGCGCACTGAGGTTCCCCACCAGCTGGCGGTTGGATTCATTGCCCTCATCGAGGCGCTGGATGGCGTCATCGATTTCCTTGGCCACCTGCGGTGAAAGCGTTGTGGAATCACGTAACGCCTTGAGCTGCGCAATCGATTCCGCACTCGCATCAATGGCGGTATTAGCCCGCTGCGTGGCGTAATCGAAGCGGTCACCGGCCTGGTTCAGACCCGCGGTGACATCCGCGATGGATTCCTGCGCCTGGGCGGTGCCGTCCGCCACCGCAGTCGCACCGTTGACGAAGGCGCCGGTGGTCTGGTCGGTGAAGTCACCGATGCCACCTTGTGCCTGGTTGACGAGGGAGGAGACCTCGGCGAGGGCTGTTTGGGCGTCGCCCAGCGCGGTGCTCACATCAGCCACCGTGGACTTGGCGCCCAACGTGGAATCAGCAGCGGTATCAAGCTTGGCTTGGATACGCGCGAGGTTTTCGCGGTTGCCGTCGATCTCCTGCGCGGTCTCCCCAAAAGCGGAGCTGGTGTTGTTCATCGCGCGTGTGACTTTTCGCTCGAAGTCGGTACCGGTGTCCTTGACGTTTTCCGCCGCGACCGTGGCCACCTGCTCCTTGAAGGCGGCCGTGATCTGCTTGTCCAGACCATTAGCACCGGTATCCGTGATCTTCACGGCGATGGCGTTGTTCTTCTCATTGACGCGGTAGACCAGCTGCGGCTGCGTGAACTTCCCGTCAAGCATGCTCACGAGGTTCTCGCTGAAGTCCTCCGGGATCGTCACTGAGGCATACACGTCTCCCTCTAGAAGGGCTTTCTCGGCCGAGTCTTGGTCAAGAAATTGCCAGCCTAGCTGGTCATTCTTCTTAAGTTTCTCAATGACCTCGCTGCCGACATCAATATCACCGGTGAGCTCGTTATTAGCACCCTTGTCCTCGTTGACCACGGCCACTTTGATGTTGTTGGTATGGCCATAAGGATCACGAAAAGCCGCGATGTTCACCCATGAATACAACGCGGGAGTGATGATGAGTCCAATGAGGATGATCCACGCCCTGGGGACGCGGCCAAGCCTGGCTACATCTCTGATAAAAATCTTCCAACTTTGGCGCACTGAAGGGAGTGTACCCGTTGAAAGTCCAAGTCTCTAACCTGCCGAAAGCCATAAAGTAATTTCAATGATTAACAATTAAAGATTGATATGGTTTGCCGAAACAAAACCCTCTCCCGCATACCCTCCACTTGTACTGACAAACAAAATTCTCGGCACCCGAAAACCTCAATCCACCCCAGCACTACAATCGGCGGCCATGATTGAAGTCGCAGCCGTCGTCATCCGCAATCCGCAAGGCCACGTGCTCACCGTGCGCAAAAAGTCCTCCACTAAGTATCAGCTGCCCGGCGGCAAGCCTGAAAAGGGCGAGGCGCTTGTCGACGCCGCCCTGCGCGAAGTCGCCGAAGAAGTAGGCCTCACCCTCGACGCCGCACACCTCGACAAACTCGGCACCTTCGACGCTCCCGCCGCCAACGAACCAGGCGAGGTCGTCGTCGGCACCATCTTCACCTACACCCGCACCGTCACCGCCGACGAACCCCATGCGGCCGCCGAAATCGGCGACACCGCCTGGGTCGACCCAGCAGCGCCCGACCGCGAGCTTGCGCACCTGTTGCGTAACCGCGTCTTCCCCGCGCTGGCTGGGTAGGTACGTTTTCGCAGATAGCGCCTCGAAGCCACAGGTCTGCATCCATAGCACCGCGCCTCTGCGCCCATTTTCTCGGCTCATCAACATAAAACAGAGGCAGGTCCGCTGAAATACCTACCCCTGCTCAGGCATTTACTTCTTCCCGCTAGGAAGAAACACAAGGAAAATGACCAAAACTGCTAGAGCAATCGTGACCCCATACGACCACTGAAGATGAACGGAAAGCGCCATCAGAATAACGCCAACAGTGGCCAAGATGTTTTTCCACATAATTTATTCTCCCTAACCGGCAGATTCTCTTTGGCTACCTTCTAGACAGTTCAGCAACGTTCATATGGCAAAGTTCCAATCACGCTACCCTAAAACCCTCACCGCTTAGCACAAAGATAATTTATTGAAAACCAACCCGCTGAGAAAGTGCATTAGCTGGAGCGAGAACTGTTGCTGCCGCAATCAGCACCGCCAGGGGAGCACTTCTCTTGGGGCGATACATGCCCTGAGCCCTTTCGCAAGAAGATGGCTGAAAACTCGGACACCCCTAGAGTTACATGTAGTCGACAAATTTGGAAGCAAAAATGGAAACTGTAGACGAACGTATACACTTCCCCATAATTCATTGCGCGAGCCCGCAGGAAGGCGTATCGTGTTGCGATTCCCCCCTGCAGACATTTAGGCTTCTTAAAACTTCGCTCTACCTGCTGCTTCAGTAATTGTCGGCACCATTTTCACCTGCACGCGCACCGTCACCACCGACGAACCCCACGCCGCCGCCGAAATCGGCGACACCGCCTGGGCCAACCCAACAGCACCCAACCGCGAGCTTGCACACCTGTTACGCGACCGCGTCTTCCCTGCACTAACCTAGCCGCCGCCCTCTCGGCACCATTGACCCAGAAATCATCAACAGCTATCCTTTTGAACATGTTCACTGAACACGTTCACACCTCGCGTGCAGCTACCAAATCCGGTACCCACAGCAAGGTCCTAGCCACCGCCTATGACCTCTTCCTCACTCAGGGCTACGCCACCACTAGCATCCGGAGCATTGCATCCGAAGCTGGTGTCAGCGTGGGAACCGTCATGGGAGTCGGCGACAAACAAACGCTGCTCATCCACACCATTGGCCAACGCATTTCAGAACTCCACGATGACATCCGGGGACAATCCGCTAGCCTCCTCGACGTCCTCAAACCATTCCTTCAGATGTTCACCGGCCACGAAGAACTCTCCCGCGCGTTCGGCGCGGCACTCATCCAACAAGGCAACCAAGGTCAGGCACTCACCGCGCTCAAAACGCTCCTGACCGATGAAATCACCCTGCGCCTTGGCTCCAGGCTCAACAGCGACGATGCGGCCGAGTACTCCAACCTGCTGTACAACGTCTACCTCGGCTTACTCATCGGCTGGGCCGCGGGCCTCTACGACACCGAGCACCTCACATCCCAAGCCGCCTCATCCATCGAACGCCTCAACACCGCATTCGGAGTAAGCCAATGATCCTAGAATCCTCCCCCGCTTGGCCCTCCCTACTACTAGCAGCCATTCTGCTTGGCGACGCCGCCCTCTCCCTCAAACCAGTCCCCTTCATCGAAGCCTGCCTCAGCGGCGTCAAACTCCCCAAGGACTGGTGGTGGGCGCTCATTGTCATCAAGTGCCTCGCCGCCGCAGGACTCATTGCCGGCCTCTGGTTCCCCGGCGTAGGAATCGCAGCCATGGTTGGCGTCATCGCCTATTTCTGCGCGGCCGCAGCAGCCCATGCCCACGCCCACTTCCTCGGTAGCGCATTCTGGATTAACTGCTTAGGCATGCTCGCGCTCTCAATCGGCGTGCTCACCCTGACGCTCGCACTGAATTAAGACACCAGTCAACCTTTCACAGCTTCCCAAAGGCAGATGCATCATTACGCCTCTTGATTGATGACTTGATGCTTTCTACCCTAAAGGTATGCGCACCACGATAAACCTCCCCTCCTTCGATTGCGGCGGACCAGCTCTAGTTGATCTCAGCGACAAAGAAGCCGTGTGGGCGGCGCTCGATGATCATTCCTGATGTCAACATTCTCGTTTATGCCTTCCACTCCGCAGCACCACAACATAAACCCGCTCAGCAGTGGTTAAGTGGTGCGCTGAATCGGCATGAAACAATTGGGCTCCTGGATGTTGTGGCAATGGGCTTTCTTCGAGTCATGACGAACCACAAGCTATTTCACAAATCACTTACCGCCCAGCAAGCGCTGACTACACTCCGAACCATTTTAGAAGCCCCAAACGGCACCCTTTTTAGCTCCAGCCCAGGGACCTGGACAACCTTCACTGAATTGGTGCGCTTGCACAAACTTAAAGCCAGCGACATCCCCGATGCCTGGATCGCTGCGGCCGTAATAGAAGAAGAAGCAACCCTACTAAGCCAAGATCAGGGCTTCGCCCGCTTCCGAGAGCTGCACTGGCACCCGCTTTCAGATTGACAACAAACGCAGAACCCGAGCCACCGGTGTACGGTGACTAGGGTTCTATAGGTTGAAGCAGCGAAATCAAGCAATTAATACACCAACAAGCCCTCGACTTAAAGCGGACAATACCTCCCGAAACAGGGGCGATTAGCGTCATCAAGGGGAAGTAGACTCCTATAAACGAATGGATTTAACGTCGCCCTTCTTGATGAAAAACAGATCTGAGAGAATCAAGACCAAAGCAAAAAAGGCTACTGCCGTCAACCCTCCGAAGTGCTCGAAGAGCACGCCGGCAAGTGCATTTCCGATAGGCATGGTTACCATCGCAGATGTTGACAGAATCGCAGTACAACGTCCTTGAAACTCTTGCGGTACTGATTTTACAAAAAAGCCACTACACGGCGCGTTGAAAACTGGCAGGACCAATCCAGCCAACACCATTCCAAGAATAATGCACGTACTATTTACCATGGTTACTGCAAGCGCTACAGTGAACAAACACATGGAGTAAAGAATTAGCCTTCCGGCCTGCGCTTTTTCGACTAGCTTTCCTGCAATCACTGCGCCCATTAGGCCTGCTAATCCAATTGCAGCCTGATATATTCCCAACGAGAATGAGCTGAAAGATGCATATTTTAAACTAAGTAGCGAAAGTGTTGTTATTCCAGCAAATGAAAAATTCATCAACGGGCTATACCAACCGATGGAGAAGAGCTGCTTTTGACCACGTAGCCAATCCCATGCTGGGCGTAGCGGAGGCGTTTCGCTGAGGGTTTCCGAAGAGTCTGTTTCGCTTGATCGGAAACGAATTAGCAAAAGGCAAGCTAGAACCCAGCAGAATGAGGCTGCATCAACCCAAAAAGGAGCTTGCGCCGAATGCGAGATAAGTAGACCTGCAATTGGTGGCCCAATTAAAGTTCCGATCGAGTATCGACCTTGATTAACGGCCATGGCTTTTGCTAACAAGTTCGGGGGGATTAGTTCTTTAAGAAATGCGCGCTCTGCCGTACCAAAAGCCGAAGAGATACCCCCTAGCAAGAAAGCTGAAACTGCAAAAAGAGATATCGGATAATGTCCATTGGCCGCAAAGACGCATAACAGGGAGCCAGCTACGCCAAGTGTGGCGGAAATTTTAAGAATTACAAGTCTTGAATATCTGTCTACTAGTCGGCCGATTGGCAGCCCCAAAACAACCATACTTAAGACAAATAATCCTGACGAAAAACTTGCAGCGGATGGAGAATTAGTAACGTTAAGAACTACAAGAAATAGGGCGAAAGTAGTTATTTGATTACCGACTACATTTACTGTTTGCCCCGACATTAGCAATTTGTAGTCTCTATTTTCCCAAAGCGACAACACCGGCTCCTTTATGGGCACAAGTTTCGAAGTCAGGTACTTCAACTTCGTTTATCGCCATTGATTGCATAGAAAACCAATACTCTACGTTTGTTTTTATACAAGGAACACCCGTAAGTAGACTAATTATTCCATGCGCAAGAAAAGCCGCTGAAATTGAAGAAGAAACGGAATTACCCGCTTGTTTTAGAGGACGTGAGTACTCTCGGATGTGCAGATCTCGGTCGGCACGCTCCATCATCTGATAGTCTTTTATACATCTAAAGCAGGCGCCACAGCTATCATGAATACCTAGGATGATCTCGGGACCTTGGTACCCACAGTGCGCCCACGGCATTTCATGACTTAATGCAAAGTCATTCGCCGTGAATCTTATCCTCTCAGGGTAGTCCGCTGACAGTGCGAAGGTATCTACCGAATTCAGCGTACGCTCGAAGTCACTCGTTGTACATAAGCTTTTCTGCAAGCAGTCTATCTCTGTCTCAAGTCCAATTTCCGCTATTTGACTAGCTAACGCCTTACTCTTTACATCTCCAATATCGGTAAATTTGAAATGCTGGCGAACAATATTTGTCGGCTCAACTGTGTCTGGATCAATAAGGACGAGCTTTCCAATGCCGGCTCGGGCAAGAAGAACGGCCACTTCTGACCCGACTCCCCCAAGCCCTACTATGGCAGCTACGCTATTTGATAATTTCTCCTGCACATACCATGGATGCTCACGCAGCTGGTTATCCATCCCTTGATATAGGTTTTGCGCTCTAGACCATAGTTCGAACTGAGCATCAAGTTCGGAGGGATACTCCGACTCTTCAAGAAAACCAAAGTCTGCAAGTGCAGAAACGAGCTCCTCGACAAATTGATAGCTTAGCGACGGAAAGGATCCCTCAAGCTCGAAATAGATCTGCTCAAGGGTCCTAGTTCCATCTAACCGAGTTAAGATCGCCTTGATTCTCCCATCGGAATCCCTTACCTTCTTAGAGCTCCCGTAGGAAACTCCGCCAATGATCAAGGAGTCCTTACCAACAGCGAGTGGCCTATGAGCGTATTTCAGACGATACATACTCAACTCTTTCTGGGATTATCCGTCGGTACAGCAACCGCCGCATAACAATACGAAATCTTCAGCTTTCAAGTTTTCGAAAGTCAGGCCTTCCATTTTCACTCCCTTCAGGATAAATGACTGTTACAACCGGTTAGCCTACCAAAAGCTTTGGGATACAAAAAGGGTTTGTGCGAAAAAATTAAATCGGCTGTGCGATTTCGACTAGGAGGCTCGTCACTCCTCAAACATATGCCTCTTAGCCATTCCCACTTTTGCAGCCCAGAGGGACGCCCAATGCGTTGGCCTCATATCTAGGGTGATTAGGTCCGCTGGGCTGCTTCATTAAATGGACCCGCACTCCGTGGCAATGGAATCACAAATGCTCGCTAGATAGCGACACGAACTTGGAGCCAGCATCATGGCAGCGAGTGGCACCCCACGTAACCTTCGTCGCTTGATACCATCGGTTACCTGCGTAAACAGCACGGTCCGATTAGCAGATTCCTGTGTACCGTCCACACTTCGACCTACCGAAAGCAGGGCATTAGGCTATCCAGCCCCCTTAATCGGCGGGGCACTTCAAAAAACTGGATGAAGCGCATCTAACCATTAGGGGGGTTAAAGGGTTAAACCCAAACCGACACCCCAGAACAAAACAAACTGAGATGCCGGTTTGTCAACGATGCCGCAACTCACCTGTCAAGCATGTCGCGACTCAAGACATTTGCGGAGACGAGAGGATTTGAACCTCCGGACCTACGCAAGTAAGTCAACTCCTTAGCAGGGAGCCCCATTCGGCCGCTCTGGCACGTCTCCAGCGATTCGCAATGAATCGCCCATCACTCTACCTGAGCGCTTCCCCTATGGACAAAATGGGGCTTCCCTATTCTTTCCCTGAAGCGCCGCATGCAGCTTGAGGGCCACGTAGAGAGCCGCACAACGCCAGCCGTCATCCAGCACGCCGGGCCCGAGAATCTCACGCACGCGGTCTAGGCGGTAATGCAGAGTAGCGCGGTGGATGTAGAGCGCATTAGCGGTCGCAGAGACGTTGCGGGAATGCTCAAAGTAGGTCAGCAGGCTGTGCCAGTAGGAGTTGCGGGGGTCGTCGAGAAGCACCGCGGCATCTGGGCTCATCGCCACCACCGTCGCGGGGGTCAGCTCCCATCCGCGCAGCAGGCGCCACGCGCCGGCCTCCTCCCAGCGCAGCGAATCCTGGCCGCAG
This sequence comes from uncultured Corynebacterium sp., assembly GCF_902489365.1. GTDB lineage: Bacteria > Actinomycetota > Actinomycetes > Mycobacteriales > Mycobacteriaceae > Corynebacterium. The sequence continues at coordinate 8,531 of NZ_CABTZR010000030.1, forward strand.
AGTTTGGCCACGTCCGCCATAAGTCGCGCCTGCGGGGCCGTCGGCGCCGAGCCGCGGGCTACCACCTCGGCGCCGGCGACAAGCGCGGCACTCTGTAGCTCCTCCATGAGGGCCTCGGTGTCCTTGTCATCGCGGCGGCACTCGACAAGCACGAGGGAATCGTGAGAATCCGCGGCCAAGAAGGGCCGGCGCACCAGCGGGCGGGCAAGCTCCACGGCTACCGCGCGCTGATCGCCTTCCACCAGCACGCGATGCACGGTCAGCTCGCCGTCGGAGGGCAGGAGATCGCGCTCACGCGCCCCGGCCAGCGCGGCAGGATCACCGGTAAGCACCTCGCGGGCCAGCTCGCCGAGCTGCTGGGCGCGAGCGGCGAGGGGAGCATCGCGTTCGTCGATAAGCCTGGCTAGCGGAGCCGTTAAAGAACCGAGGCGGACCAGGGAAGCATCACCCAGCGCGGGCTCATCGATAATCCACAGGTAGCCCACGAGCCGATCCTCATGACGCAGGGGGATGACTACGCGGGCCAGCATGTCATAGCGCGGGTTGGCGGGCAGACGAACCGGCAACACAGCCTCTTGAATACCGAAGCTCAACATCCACGGGATGGGCTCTGGGGGCGGGGTGCGATTAAGAATAGAGGCCGCCCTGTTCTTATCAATGGCACCAATCTGCGCACTAGCGGCAATCACCGCGATGGCGGGGGTAGTCACCTCGACGGAGCGCTGCAGGATCTGGGCGCATTCGTCGACGATATCCTGGATGCTTGTCAGCTGCGGGGGTGTCACTTTTGACATATGTCAAAGATACTTCCGAATATTGTCTAGTGACAAACAAAACTGTGGTGCGTAATAATCTCCTACAGCTCAATGACTCACGTCACAGATATACGTTCATGAAGGGCGTCTCCATGACCACAACCAACAATTCCGTCAGGGCACAGGACGTTGTCGCCAGCGACAACACGAGTGCAGACGACGGCCTGCAGCGCGGCATGAAGTCGCGCCACTTGCAGATGATCGCTTTTGGCTCGTGCATCGGCACGGGCCTCTTCTTGGGCTCCGGCGCCTCCATCCAGGAGGCCGGTCCGGGTGTTATCGCCGCCTATGCCATCGGCGGTTTCATCATCTTCCTCATCATGCGCATGCTCGGTGAGATGGCCGTAGAACACCCCGTCGCCGGCTCCTTCAGCGCCTACGCCCGCGAATACATCGGGCCCATCGCCGGCTTTGTCACCGGCTGGAACTGGTGGTTTACCACCATCGTCGTCGGCATGGTGGAACTCACCGCCGCGGGCACCATCATGGACTTCTGGTTCCCCGGTATCCCGCACTGGCTCACCGCCCTCGTCGCGCTCGTCATCGTCACCGCCATCAACCTGGTGCACGTCGGCGCCTTCGCCGAGGCGGAATTCTGGCTTTCCCTCATCAAGGTTGTCGCGCTCATCCTCATGATCGTCGTCGGCGCGGCCATCGTCTTCGGCCTTACCCCGGAGCCCGCCCTGGGCTTGAGCAACATCACCGAGCACGGCGGCTTCTTCCCCAACGGTGCCTCCGGCGTGCTCTTCTCCCTCGTAGCGGTGATTTTCTCCTTCGGCGGCATCATCTCCATCGGCACCGCCGCGGGCGAGGCACAGGATCCCGCTAAAAGCCTGCCCAAGGCCATCAACAACGTGATCTGGCGCATCCTCATCTTCTACGTCGGCGGCATCGGCATCATCGTGCTGCTCGCTCCGTGGAACGAACTTGATACCTCCACCTCGCCCTTCGTGCGCGCGCTGAGCACCCTGGGCATTACGGCCGCCGCCACGGGCCTCAACCTCATCGTGCTCGTTGCCGCCGTCTCCGTGTTCAACACCATGACCTTCTCCGGCGCGCGCATGCTGCGGGATCTTTCCCGCGGCGGCCAAGCCCCGCCCTTCTTCGATTCCGTCAGCGCCAAGGGCGTGCCCGTCCGCGCGCTGCTCTTTAACTCCCTGCTCATGGGCTCGGCGGTGCTGCTGAACTTCCTCTTCGAGGGCAAAATCCTGATTGTTCTCCTCGCCATCATCGTCGGCGCGGAGCTCATCTCTTGGTCCGCCATTGCCGTAGCACACCTGAACTTCCGCAAGCGCTGTCCGAACGCAGCGTTCCGCGCGCCCCTCTACCCCATCGCTAATTACCTGTGCTTGGCCTTCTTCGCTCTCGTCATCGCTTTGATGTTCATGTTGCCCGACTACCGCACCGGTGCCATTGTCCTACCCTGTTGGATTGTGACCTTGGCACTCATCTGGCTGGGCAAAAAGCGCCACGACGCACGAAACAACTAGAAAGGACCCTCCCATGCAGACCACCATTGGTGATTTCATCCTGGACCGCCTCAAGGCTATCGGCATTACTGAAATCATCGGCGTGCCCGGTGACTTCAACCTGAGCTTCCTCGAGCAGATTGAGGCGTCCGAGGGCATCCGCTTCGTCGGTGCCTGCAACGAGCTCAATGCCGCCTATGCCGCCGACGGCTACGCCCGCCAACGCGGCGTAGGCTGCCTGCTCACCACCTATGGCGTGGGCGAGCTTTCCGCGCTCAACGGCATCGCTGGTGCCCGCGCCGAGCACGTCCCGCTGGTGTCGCTGGCGGGCGCACCACCCCAGTACGCCACGGAATTCCGCTGGAACCTGCACCACTCGCTTGCCGACGGCGACTTTGCCAACATGCTGGATTCCTTCGCACCCTTCACCGAAGTGGCCACGCGTGTGTCCCCCATGAACGTGGTCGAGGAATTCGACCGCGCCCTGCACACCTGCCTGCGCGAAAAGCGCCCGGTGCACATCCAGATTCCTTCCGATATCACTCACCTGACCATCGAGGTCCCCGACGAGCCATTCTCCACCGCGCTGGCACCCTCCGATCCGGAGCGCCTGAACGCCGCTGCGGACTACGTGCTGGAACATCTAGCCCAGGCCAAAGACCCGATCATCCTCATCGATCAGGACACCAACCGCCACGGTTTCACGGAGAAGCTCCGCGCCATCATCGACAAGGCCCAGCTTCCCTACTCACAACTCTCCTCCGGCAAAGCCATCCTGTCTGAGCGCCACCCGCTGTTCATCGGCACCTATAACGGCGCGGCCTCCGCACCGGGCGTGCAGGAGCGCATCGAAAAATCCGACTTCCTGGTCACCACGAACCCGCGCTTCATCGAGGTCAACTCCGGTTCCTTCACCCACAACCTGGCCGATGCCCGCGTCTATAACTTCGGCGACCAGCACCTCAACGCCGACGGTGAGTACTTCGTGGGCATCAATACGCTGGAGCTTCTCGACGTCCTCCTCGACCGCATCCCGGAAGCTGAGACGTCGCCAAGCGCGGCCTTCGAACCCGAGCCCTTCGAGCCGAGCCCGGATGCCCCGCTGACTCAGGAGCGCATCTGGCCGCAGATGCTCGGCTTCATCCAGGACGATGACGTGGTCATCGCCGAGGCCGGCACCTCCAACATCGGTCTGGGCCAGCAGCGCATGCCCGAGGGCGTGCAGTACATTAACTCCACCATCTGGGGCTCCATCGGCTTTACCCTGCCCTGCGTGCTGGGGTCGCAGCTGGCCAACCCGGAACGCCGCCACGTCCTCTTCATCGGCGATGGCTCCTTCCAGCTCACCGCCCAGGAGCTGTCCACTATCCTGCGCCAAGGCCTCAAGCCCATCATCGTGCTGGTGAACAACGATGGCTACACCATCGAGCGCTACATCCTGGGCATGGAGCGCGAATACAACGAGATCCAGATGTGGGACTACACCGCACTGCCGAAGGCCTTCATGAAGGACACCACGATGGAGTCCTACGTGGCCTCAACCGAAGGCGAATTGGCCAAGGCCTTGGAAGACATCGCCGCCCACCCAGAGCGCGGCGCCTTCCTCGAGGTGCGCCTTGATGCTTTCGACGCGCCGAAGGGCCTTCAGGCCTTCGGGCCGCAGACCGCTGACTTCGACTTCGGGCCCCGCGGCCCGCGCAACGCCTAAGGTGGAGAACATGATTCGACCAGACCTTTCCTCCCTGCCCGCCTACGTTCCCGGAAAGAACGCCGAGCACGCCTTGAAGCTCTCCTCCAATGAGGCAACTCAGGAGCCGCTGCCCGGCGCGCTGAAGGCCATGGAGACTGCCGTCGCGCACGTCAACCGCTACCCGGACATGGGTGCGGTGGAAATCCGCAAGGCACTCGCCGAAAACCTTGGCGTCACCCCGGAGCAGGTCACCTGCGGCGCGGGTTCCTCCGCGATATGCCAGCAGCTGGTGCAGATCACCTCGGTGCCCGGTGATGAGATTGTCTTCCCCTGGCGCTCCTTCGAGGCTTATCCCATCTTCGCGCAGGTCGTGGGCGCTACCCCGGTCAAGGTTCCGCTCACCGCGGATCACCGCGTGGACCTGGAGGCCATGGCGGCTGCCATCACGGACAAGACCCGCCTGATCTTCGTGTGCAACCCGAATAACCCCACCGGCTCCATCATCACCAAGGAGGAGCTCGACGCCTTCCTGGCCAAGGTCCCGAAGGACGTCATCGTGGCGCTCGATGAGGCCTACATCGAATACAACCGCAACGACGCCGTCCCGCTGGCCACCGACTATGTCCACACCCACGACAACATCATTGGCCTGCGCACTTTCTCCAAGGCCTATGGCCTGGCCGGTGTCCGCTTGGGCTATGCCTTCGGTAACGCCGAGATCATCGAGGCGCTGAGCAAGGTGTCCATCCCGTTCTCCGTGAACTCGGTGGCACAAGCTGGCGCTGTGGCTTCGCTGGCCGCCCAGAAGGAGCTGCGTGAGCGCACCGACGAAACCGTGGAGCAGCGCGACCGCCTGGTCAAGCACTTCGCCGACTTTGGCGTGCCGGAATCCCAGGCCAACCACATCTGGTTCGCCGCCGACTCCATTGCGAAGCTGGGCTCCCCGCAGGACGTCGCGGCACAGCTCGCGGAGAATGACGTCCTCGTCCGCGCCTTCCCCGAGGGCGTGCGCGTCACCGTCACCACGGCGGAGGAAACCGACATCCTGCTCAAGGCCTGGGACGCTGCCTTCAGTGCAGAGGAGTAGTTTCCGCGTTAGAGTGCAGTTGTGAAGACATTTATCAATTTTGCACTCAACGTCATTGCCGTCGCGGTGGCCTTCTGGGCTGTGGTAGCGATTGTCCCCGGAATCGACATCGTTCCTGCTAGCACCCAGAATTTCTTGCTCATCGCGGCGGTCTTCATCATCGTCAACGAGGTCGTCACCCCGGTGCTCCGCTTCCTCGGCGCACCGCTGACCTGCCTGACACTGGGCCTCTTCGCGCTCGTCATCAACGGCGCGGTCCTGCTCCTCGTCAGCGCGCTGATGGATTCACTCGTCATCGATGGCTGGGGCGCCGCCATCATCGGCGCGATTGTGCTGGCGATTGTCTCCGGCGTGGTGAACTTCTTCACCAGCCCGCTGCGGGTCCGCAACTAACCCCCAGCGAAAGGCGGAAGGACGTCGACGCGGGAGGCGTCGGCAAGCACGGCGTCCTCGGTAGCGCTCGCGCCATCCACGAGGAAGGTGCAGCGCTCCAGCACCTCCGCGAAGCTCATGCCGGCCTCGGTGCTGCCGGTATGCCGAGCACGCAACACGTCCAGCAACTCCCCCAGCGTCGCTGCCTGCGCTGTGTCCTGCGCGCGCCCTGCGGCGGCGCGGGCTGCGGCAAAGTAGTGTATGTCAACCATGGCTGCCACTATGCCAGCCTCTGTGACAGGAAGGAACTCAATGCGCACCTATGAGGAGCACCTTACCGCCGTTCGCGCGGCCCTTCGGCAGCCTCGCGCGGTCTCCACTCCCCTAACCAGCGCCTTCGGCCGCCGCGCCGCCGCGACGTACCGTGCGGAGCAGGACCTTCCGCCTTTCGATAATTCACAGATGGATGGCTATGCGCTTTCCACATGTGACGGCGGAACCTTCACCGTCGGCCGCACTATCGCGGCGGGGGATCCCCCGGGCTCGCTCGAGCAAGGCACCGCCCTTCCCATCATGACCGGCGCAAAGGTCCCTGAGGGCACCGTCACCATCGTCCCCGTCGAGCACTGCGAGCCCCCGCGCTTCCCGGAAGAGGGCGCCACGGTCACTGTGCCGGCAGCCCCCGAGCAGTTCATCCGCCGCGCGGGATCCGATGTCAAGGCAGGCACAACCCTCATCAACGAGCACACGCTTCTCGACGCCCCCTCCATCGCCACCCTCGCCTCCCAGGGCCTGACCGAGGTCCTCACCTTCGCGCCCGCCCGCATCCTTATCTGCACCGGTGGCGCGGAAATCGGCGGCGACGGCGAGGCCACCATCCCCGATTCCAATGCGCCGATGCTCGCGGCCTTGGCAGCGCAGTTCGGCATCGACGTGGCTGGCTTCGTGCGCACGAACGACGATCCTTCTGCCCTGCGCGCGGACCTCGCCGAAGCAGTCATCACCCACCGCCCCGATGTCATCGTTACTTCCGGCGGTATCTCCCACGGAAAGTTCGAGGTCATCCGTCAAATCTTTGAAGAGGATGGCTGGTTCGGCCACGTGGCGCAACAGCCCGGCGGCCCACAGGGCCTGTCCCGCCTTGGCGACGTCCCCGTGGTCTGCTTCCCCGGCAACCCCATCTCCACGTTGGTGAGCTTCCGCCTCTACTTGGCACCCGTCCTTGGCCGCACGCCGGCTCCTTTCCACGCACACCTGGTGGAACCCGCGGATGGCCTTAACAACCGCGAACAGTTCCGCCGCGGAACTATCAGTATTTCCGATGGCACCGCCCATGCCTCCTTCTTGGGCGGCACCAGCTCCCACCTGATGTCCCAGGCCATCGGTGCCACTGCCCTCATCCGCATCCCGGCTAACACGCAGCTTTCAGCCGGCGACCTCGTGGAGGTGTTCCCGCTCTCATGACCCGCCGCGCACTCGTTATTGTTGCCTCGACCCGCGCTGCTACCGGCGAGTACGAGGACCGCTCCGGCCCCATCCTGGTGAACTTCCTGCGTGAGCAGGGCTTCGATACCCCGCAGCCCCTCGTTGTCGCGGACGCCGACATCGACTCCGCCCTGGCCACCGCCTTCACCGATGCGCCCTCGGTCATCCTCACTTCCGGCGGCACGGGCATCAGTCCGGATGACCAGACTGTCGAGGCGCTCACCCCGCATCTCGAGCGCGAACTGCCCGGCCTGGCCCATGCCTTCTATGCGCACTCAGCCGGCATCCCCACCGCAGCACTCTCCCGCACGGTTGCTGGCGTATCGCACAAAACCTTCGCCATGGCCCTGCCCGGCTCCACGGGTGCGGCCAAGGACGGCTGCGCAGTCCTCGAACCGGTTCTTCACCACATCATCAACCAGCTGGAAGGCATCAATGAGCACTAACTTCGGCTTACTCGGCGCCCACCTCAGCGCTGAGCCCATCTCCGCCCCGGACATCGCCACCGCTGAAACCGGCGCCGTCGTTGTATTCGACGGCATCGTGCGCAACCACGACTCCGGCCGGGGTGTGAAACTCCTTACCTACACCGCGCATCCCACTGCCCAAGAAGAAATCGAGCGCGTCGCCGGTGACGTCGCCGCCGCCTTCCCTGCCGTCCGCCTCTGGTGCGCGCACCGCACTGGAGCACTAGAAATCGGCGAATCCGCCTTCATCGTCGCCGCCGCCTCCGCACACCGCAAGGATGCCTTCGAAGCAGCCTCTACCTGCGCCGACCGCGTCAAAGCGGAAGTCCCCATCTGGAAGGAACAGCTGCACACCGATGACACCACCACCTGGGTAGGCCTGGAATGAACAGTCAGCGAGGGAAAATTTAAGTCCTTGTCGGTCAAAGCTTTGTTGAAACCGGAAAGCTTCCATCGCCTAAAGAAATTATGGCTGAAACAGGTATGTCCGGGTCTACTGTCAAGACGGCAATTGCGAGAACTGCCGTCTTGACAGACGAGGGGACAACCCTACGACGTTAGGTAGGTTGGACAATGGGTAAACATTCATTGTCCACGTCCGGTTGTTTGAGAACCATTTTCCGAGTTTTGCGCCCTTCCTATTAATGCGGTTATGCCTGCGCTCAATAGGGCTATCAAGGCGACTATCCAGCCAATGCCAGAGTACTCAACCTTGAAGGTCGTGAATATCGCCCCAGCAGCAGCGATAAATAGAAAAGAGGCAGTTAGTTGTCTCATTTCTATCATCTATTCCCATGAATTAAAAGCGCATCCCTCAATCACTCCAACTGTTGCCCCTGTAGCTGCAGATATGCATAGAAGGCAAGCCGTGCCTAGTGTAACAAGGCATCCCGCACTGCAAGCAATGCTCAGAGCTGCAACCGCCCATGAAGCGATTCCTTGGCTGCTCAAGCAATCGTTGAGAGCTCCCCAATTCATTCCGTAGGGGGTTACCATTCTCTCGCTGGGGGATGATGGATTGGTTGTCTGAGCGCCAACCTCCACAAACTCTTCCTTTTGTAAATCTCCGTTAACGAAGACGCTCACGGTTCCGGTGGTCTCCGTTGCTTGGGCAAGATTGATTTGAACGGTGTTCTCGAGAGTTCCCGTGGGAGAGAAACCTGCTACGGCTATGCTTCCATCCGTTAGTCCTTTAATCGGGGCGGAAGCATAGTAATATCCCTCAGGCGTTTGCTTGACGGAAATCGATTTATAATCAATAAACTGACCATTTTTCAGAACTGCATCCTCATTAAATGCTTTCTTCATTGAAGATTCGAACGAGGCTGCTTCAGCACCTAGGATCTGTCTATTTTCCTGCTCGGCTTGGGCGTTGTGGGCCAGTGAGTCAATTGCTGCACTGTTTGTAAACTCTGGTTCCGTTTCAGGGGATTGTGTTGATGGTGAGGCTTGGACTGCCATTGCTGGTGGCTGGGCCGTCGCCGTAGATACGGCAATAAAAGCTGCGGCTAGGCCTTTTGCTACTTTATGCATCCTGCGCTCCTTAGAGAATCTAGTTGGTGGTTGAGTCCCACATTGCCGACTGGTGGGATATGCCCATTTTCTACTTTTATGCACTATTTAACTCATGAAACCTGAGAAGAGGATACGAAAGTACCCTATTGGTGAAAAGGGGAACATTTGTGGACGAAGAATGGTTATCCTGAAGGGTTGTTTTTGGATGATGAGGAACCTTGTTCTCAGGGAAACGTACGGAGTCGGCGGCAGGCGGAACATGGGCATGTTTAAAATCACGCGGCGAGTTGTTGAAAAGAACCGTAGCGATTAACTGTTGCGTGTGGCATGAGTGCAAGGTTTTGGCGTTGCCGCGGAAGTCGCGCACGCGACTTCTTTGCCCCGCGTGATTGTCGCGTCCTGGCGTTCGCAGTCGCGTCTAGCGATTGCCTAACACGACCATAGCCGCCGAAACCTCGGCGGCTATTCTATGCTGAACTCACCTGACGAGTGCTTAGGCACTCTGGGTCATGGAACTCTGGGTCATGGGTCATGGTACATTTGCAGTAAACGTGCTTCCGCACTCCGTGCGGGGCGTGCCAGGGGAGCGACAACCACGTCAACCACCACAACGGCTACCGCCACCGACCACTGGATACACGGATTGGCACCGTCGATGTGACTGTCCCGAAACTACGCCACAGTTCCTTCTTCCCTGACTGGCTGTTAGAACGAGGGTGTGATTAGTCCGTTGATGGCCAGCGCAGCCGACTTTGCTAACGCGAAAAGACTCGTTAGTTTCAGTGGTGCCCTAAACGATAAAAGCAACATGGCTGAGGCGAAGAAACCAAACAGGCTAGGTGCACCACTCTCACCACGCTCGCCCTATGTCAGAGTTGACGAAAACCAGCGGCTTTCTCAAACTCGCAGATAGGATGATGTTGTGGAGGTAGAAATCGCAACGATCGAGTGGGCCTCATAAGAAATAATTTGGAACGAAGACAAAGCTTAGGAAAACTCGGAGCACTTCAGAATGAGTCCACGCTACGCACGACAGGAAACCCTGTGGGGAACTGACACTCAAAAGCTCCTGGCTAACGCCACCATCGCCGTCATCGGCGCCGGCGGCTTGGGCTCGCCTGCCCTGCTTTACTTGGCAGGCGCCGGCGTGGGGCGCATCCTGCTTTTCGACGACGACCTCGTCTCCCTCTCCAACCTGCACCGCCAAGTCATCCACAGCGCAGCGACCGTGGGCCAGCCCAAAACCGAATCCGCCGCCGCGGCCTTGAACGCCCTCAACCCCGAGTGCACCGTCGAGCAGTTCTCGCGCCTCACACCTGACACCGCCCTGGCGCAACTGCGCGGCGCTGACCTCATCATCGACGGCACCGATAACTTCTACTCCCGCCACCTGGCCTCCTGGGCTGCCCATGAGCTGGGCATTCCGCACGTGTGGGCCTCACTTCTGGGATACGACGCGCAGCTGACCGTCTTCCACTCCGGCCACGGCCCGGTCTACGAGGACCTCTTCCCCACCGACCCCCAGGTACCCTCCTGCTCACAGGCCGGCGTGATGGGCCCGGTCGTCGGCGTGGCCGGCTCCGCCTTGGCGGTGGAGGCGCTTAAGCTCCTCACGGGCATCGGCACCCCGCTCATCGGCAAACTGGGGTATTACGATTCCCTCGCCGGGACCTGGGAATACATCCCCGTGCGCGCGAACGGCGCCACCCCGGCACGCCCCGACAACCCCACGGATATCCGCGAGATCCCAAAGGACGCCACGCTTATCGACGTCCGCACATCCCCCGAGCGCGCTACCTCCCTCATCCCCGGCTCGCAGCACTTCCCACTCGATGGCATCCTCGCCGGCCACAACCCACCACTAGCCCCCAGCGACCTTGCGGTGCTCTACTGCGCCAGCGGCCTGCGCTCCGCCCAGGCCGTCGACGCCCTGCGCGCCCGTGGCTTCAGCAACGTCTACTCGCTGCGCGGCGGCATCGACGCTTGGCAAGAACACATCTCCGAGCTTGAGGCCGAAGCCGCTGCCGCACGCCGAGGCGATCTGGAGACCATCTCTCTCGATGACCTAGAGGCCGAGCAGGGCGTGGCCGACTAGCTTCACGCCGCTCGCTGAGAGGTTTTCTAACCCCCTAACCCGGCGGCGCCACCCTCTCGACATCACTTTGGCTACATGGTCCCTTTAGTTTGGTCCCCATACTCTGGTCCCTGCTCACCGCAAAGGGACCATTTACAGCCAGTTTCCTGCGCCCAGATGGTCCTTTTGCTCAGTGAAAGGACCAAAGTGAAGAGACCAATATGAAGGGACCAATATGAAGGGACCATCTTTGCCCCCTTCATCGGCCAATCAGCCCCAAGAGTCAGTACTACTTGCCCCACAAAGGGTTCCCCTCACATGGTTCTGGTCAGAGGGTTTGTTTGCACCCAAACGAACCATCTACCTAGGCACAGGTGGTTTACTTGCCCCCAAGCGAACCTTATGACTGGAACCATGTAAGAATCCGACTCCCGCAGCGCAGCCAACAACAGGCCACCTTGTAAGCTCACTGCCATGAGAAGCCGCCAGTATTACGTCGCCACCGCTGTGGTGTGTGCTCTCACGCTGGTATACATGCTGCTGCGCTGGGATTCGGTGCCTGATCCCATCCCGGTCCACTTTGATGGCTCGGGCAATCCGGACCGCTTCGAACCCAAGTCTTTCTTCAACGCAACGGTCCTGGTGTGGATCGGCGTTGTGTTCGCCATTGTGCTGCCGCTGTGCGTGCCACCAGTCTCGCTGGCGCGAAAGACAGCACAGGTTCCGGCGGAGTCAGCGATTCCTTTCTCCGAGGCCACGGCACAGCGCGCGGAGCTGCTCACACAGAAGACCGCCATGTTCGTTGCCCAGACAGTGTTCGCCATGACAGTCTGCTTATGCCTTTCCGCCGTCGGCACCGTCATTCCGGACATCCCCCTCTCCAGCTTTCTCCTCGTGGCCGCGTGGATAGCCTTCACTGTGTTCGTCATGGTTCAGGGCGTCCGGTTAACGCTGACATCTGCGAAGGACGTGAAAGCCATACCAACTGACCAGGATGAACAGGTTCGCAACACAGCGCTCCGCTTTGCCGGTGGCATGGGAGTCTACAAAGAACCTAAAGACCCGATGAGCATGGCAGTCTTTTCCACGAATCCTTCGAAGCTGCAGATCAACACCGCGCACGAACCGGGACGGCGCTACCTATGGCGCATGGGCATCGCTCTAGCCGCATCCATGGCATTCTGCGTGCTCATCGCCGTACTCTAGATGCATGGAGCACCTGTTTGAGCGCGCACACTCGATTCTTTCCGATGCCACCCACGTTGAGGTTTTCACCGGCGCGGGCATGAGCGCGGACAGCGGCATCGCCACGTACCGCGATGCGCAGACGGGCATTTGGGAGAACGTGGATCCGGTCGCAATGGCGTCGATAAGCGCATGGCGTAATGAACCAAAGCCCATGTTCGCCTGGTATCTGTGGCGCGCCCGGCTGGCGCAGCGGGCCGAGCCCAACGCCGGGCACCACGCAATTGCTGCCGCACGCGGCATGACGGTGACCACGCAAAACATCGATAACCTGCACGAGCGCGCCGGAAGCCAGGACGTGGTTCACCTACACGGCTCCTTGTTCGCCTTCCGCTGCACCGACTGCGATACGCCGTATGACGAGGACATTGCACTGCCGAACGAACCGGTCGAGAGCATCACCCCACCCGAATGCCCCGTGTGCGGCGGGCTCGTACGCCCGGGCGTGGTGTGGTTCGGCGAGGCCCTGCCCGACGACGAATGGGCCGAGGCCGAGCGCCGCATGTCCACCGCGGACGCGCTGCTCATCGTTGGAACCTCCGGCGTGGTCTACCCTGCCGCCGGCCTGCCGCAGATTGCCCACGCGCGCGGCATCCCCATCGTGGAAGTCACCCCGCAGCCCACGGACCTCTCGCCGCTTGCCAGCGTGGTGGTCACCGCCACCGCAGCGGAGGCGCTACCTCGCATCCTGGCGGGGCGGATCGGATAAACAGCAACCCGATATCCCGCGACCCTTGCCCACCGAAATGTACAAGATGTACATTTGCAGTATGAAAACGATGTCAGTGGCATCCAGCCAATTCCGCCAATCCCAAAGCCAAATTCTTGAAGAGGCACAGCACACACCCGTCGCCATCACTAGTCGTGGAAGCCGGATTCGCGCTTTTGTCGTCTCTCCTTCATTTTTCGCCCGCGCAGTCGAAGCACTAGAAGATCGTGAGGATGTTCAGACCGCAGAGATTGCCCGAGGAGAGTCCGTAGAGATTTCACACGAAGACCTCAAAAAAGAACTCGGACTCACCTAATCGCCTTCTATGGCTGACTCCACTTATCACATCACCTATAAGGCATCCGCAGCCAAGGAGCTACGCAAGCTCGACAGGCCGACACAGAGGCGACTACTTGCTGCAATCGAAGACTTAGCCGTTACCCCTCGCCCGGATGGAGTAAAGAAACTAAAAGCTTCAGATGACCTGTACAGAATTCGAGTCGGACACTATCGCGTGGTTTATGAAATCATAGACGGAAAACTCGTGGTGCTCGTCCTGCGCGTTGCTCACCGACGAGATGTTTACCGGAAATAGGCAAAATTCCTCTCAGATAAACAAAACCGGTTCCACCCTGCCAGAAGGTGAATACTCCACTTCGATCGGAAGATAGTTCTTACACATCTAGATCGATGTCGTGCTCCTTAGCCTTTCCGTCCAGTATTTGCTCGTAAGACTCCAATAGCCGGCGAGCATTGACTGGGGAGCCGAAAAGATAATCAGTCTCTACCCACGCCGAATAGTTATCCTCTGACATCCCGAAACCGCCTTCCTTACCACAACCATTATTCCCCCCGAGAGGAGATGAATCCATGCTCTACCTTGTTCCAGGAGCCTTAGCGGGAATCACCTTTTACGCCATTCTCACAGCAGTGAGCTGGGCCATCGAAAAAGCCTGGCCACAACGACGTCTAGGCGCACATAGCCGGTTGACCCTCCACTGCCTTGCCGCAGTTGCATTTTCAATTTTTCTCGCCTTGCCTGGCGGCGGCGGAAATTGGGCCACCCACCTGCAAATTAGCGGGTTCCTACTAGTGGGATGCGTTCTGAGCTGGGTGACTGCAGCGATGAACAACGGAGACAATGCCTGACGCCGTAGAGCGATAACGTCCCTTAATCGTCATTCCTCACATCCCTAATGCATACAAACCCTGTGAGTTGTTCTCCGGGGAGGCATAAGGGCTTCTTCCCTGCATTTTCTCTTCGCTCATTAACGGAGAAAACGAATTGAGCGAACTGGGGAACAATCTGTACCGATGGAAAAAGCTCCCTTAATTGGCGAGTAATACGCCATCCCGCGTCGTACCATCGAAATCTATCGAATTGGTCCTTCCAACGCGGACGCTGGCAAAAGCTATCGGGTTTCTCGAGGAAATTCTGCTGGAATTCCTCCGTCCACTCAAGGATTTCGCTTCCCAGACCGGGCCCAATCCCTAAGTCTTCAGGAAGATAGAATCCGATTCTATTAGCCCCAGAAACTATGAGTTCTTCAGACGGCCACAGCGAACTTGGGTGGCTGTACTCTGGGCGGAGGAATATTTGCCGATTGGCCATGGAACCAGAATAGCCCAGTGCCACTGCTAAATATACGCAAGATTCTGGTGCAATCACCAAAACAATTGGCGGAGGCGGCGGGATTTGAACCCGCGGTGAGTTTCCCCACGCTGGTTTTCAAGACCAGTGCATTCGGCCGCTCTGCCACGCCTCCTCGTCACGCGTCAGCATGCACCGCGCGCAACACGTTCAGAGTACTAGACTCCGCCGCGGGAGAAGAATTCGGCTCAACACGTCACCGATAATCGCCTCACAACCGCAGGTTCGCCAGTGCTACTCGTCCTACTGATTGCTTTGCGACGCCGCGGGTGCGCCATCCGACTCCTCATGCTGAATGCGCGAGACATGCAGTCGGGCGTGGGCGATGGCGTCGAGAGTGTCGTCGAAGACGTGATTCTCGTGCGCAAGCTGGTCAAATACGCCGAGTTCGCGCAACACCGGAACATGTTCGGGCTTCGTGGCTGAGAGTAGGACCCGGGTGCCGTGACGTTCAAGGCGCCCGATCGTGTCAGCGAGCATCTGGGCGCCAGTGGCGTCAATCGTCGTGACATAGCGCATGCGGAGCACGACAACCTTGACCGACGAAGCATCAGCGAGATCGAGGAGGAAATCGTGCGCTGCGCCAAAGAAGAGTGGGCCTTCCAAGCGGAAGGCGGCGATGTGCTCATCGAGGAGTTCGCGTTCCTTGTCGCGGTGGTCTCCTGTCTCCAGTGGAGCGGCCTCTAACACCGCCGTGCGGGCGGTATCGCGCAGCGCGAAGAAGCCCGCTATAACAAGGCCAATGAGCACGGCGACGACAAGGTCGAACACGACGGTGGCGGCAGCCGTAATAAGCAGGGTGACCCCGTCGCCTTTGGTGGCGCGCATCACCGAGCGGAGGTTCCGCGGATGGATCATCTGGATCGCAGTGGCGATAAGCACGCCGGCGAGCGCGGCGAGAGGGATCTCGCCCACCCACCGGGCCGCGACGAGCACGGCGACGAGCAAAAGCAGCGAATGGAACACCGCTGCCAGGCGCGTACCCGCGCCTGCCCGCACGTTGACAGCAGTTCGGGCGATCGCGGCGGTTGCGGGGATCCCGCCGAACAGGGGCGCGACGACGTTGGCCACGCCCTGCCCAAAGAGCTCGCGGTCAGGATCGTGCCGGTCGCCGACAGTCATTGCGTCGGCAACCGTCGCTGACAGCAACGATTCCAACGCACCGAGCGCTGCGACGGCGACCGCCGCCAGCAGCAAGGAATCCAAGTGCTCCCACGGGATTTGCGGCCAGCGCGGGGCGGGCAACGTCGACGGGATGTAGCCGATAGTCTTCAGACCGCTGTCTGCCAGCATGTTGATGGCCGTCGCGGCAGCTACCAAGACCAGCGCCGCAGGAAAGCCACTACGAACGCGCGCCGCAACCACGATTCCGGCCGCCACCGCCAGCGTCATCACCGGTGCCTGCCATGCCGGGGCATCTAACCAAGCTTTGATTGCGCCCCACGCCAACCCGAGGACCTTCTCGCCGTCCACGTCAACACCGAGTGCAGCAGGCAGCTGCTGGAGGCCGATGATCACCGCAATACCAGCTGTGAAACCTTCGACGACAGGCAACGGCATGTACTTCATCGCGCGGCCAGCGCCGGTGAATGCCAGCAAGAGCAGCATGAGCCCCGCCAGCACGCCGACAACGAGCACCCCATCGGCACCATGGTCGGCCACGATGGGGATTAACACGACGGTCATTGCGCCGGTCGGGCCGCTTACCTGGACGTTGCTACCGCCGAAGA
>NZ_CABTZR010000031.1 GCF_902489365.1 uncultured Corynebacterium sp.
AAAAAATCCGAGGAGGTTCAGCGCGGCGACCCAGGCGATAATGCGCCGGGCGCGCGCGTTCAGGGTGGAGGAGGAGAGATCATGAGACACGGCACCTGAGCCTAGTGGGCCGAGGAGCCGTGTTCCAACTTATTGTTCTGCGAAACTATTCCTCCTGCGCGATGGAGTGCTAGCAAAGCTCGCGCGGCGTCTTTTGGCCGTGTGATGTCAAGACCGGTGAGCTCCGTCAGGTGGCGCAGTCGGTTGAGCACGGTATTGCGGTGGCAGTGCAGCGCTTCGGCGGAATCCTTGATGGAGCCGCAGTCCAGGTACGTGGTGATGGTGAGGTACAGCGACTCGTTGCTAAGGCGCAGCTCGGCGATGGTCTCCGTCAGCTCCGCCATCCCGCTGGCGGTGAAGTCCGCGAGGGCATCCCCGGCGACGGCCCAGAGCGCATCGGATGCTTCGGTGAGTTGGCTCAGCGGCCCGGTGGCGTCGAAGATGCGTGGTGCCTGATGTGCAGCCGCGCGCGCTCCGGCTAGTCCGGTGACGTCGCGAAAGAGCACCCCGGAAATGTCTGCCAATTCCGTGGTGATGTGTTCGGTGAGATCTGCACTGGGCCAAAAGGCCACAAACATCCCGCGCACACCGTGGCCGAAGGCCCCGCCGGAGGAGATGGGTTCGTCGAGAAGCGCGCGCAACTCCACCGCCGCGGTGGGGTGGGCCACCACAACGTCGAAGTGGCAGTCCGTGTCCACGTTGAGCGCGCGGGTGATTTCCGCAATGCCGAGCGTGCCCAGTGATTCGGCTGCAAAGAGCCTCTCCAAGTGGCGGGCGTGGGCGCGATGCACATTCCGCTGCCCGCGCGCCTCCTCCAAACGGTAAGCATCGCGCACCACGAGGTTGTACATCGTCACAACCGAATGCACCTGCGCTACGTGGTCGATGAGCACTTCTTGGTCCGCGCCAGCGGCCCGGCGTAAGTGCTCCCAGAGGACGGTGAAGTCGAGCTGGATGGCATCAATGAGCGTGGCTAGCTCCACTCCCTGGTGTGCGCGTCGCCGGCCCAGGCTCTGTGCGTGGGCGCGCAGCTCCTCCTCATTCATCGCGCCGACCAGCACATCGGAGATGCGCGCGAGGACCTCAAAGGCTGTAAGGCGTAGCTCGTCCTCGCTTACCAGCGAGTCGCCATAGCGCCCTGAGCGGCTAAAGGCGGCGAGGAAATCCTCCACCAGCCGGGGGATGGTGCCCTGGACCTCCGCAACGATATCGTGCCAGCGTTGTTCGTGCATGTGCACAACGCTACACGGTGGTCACTGGTGAATTGCCCTCAATGCGGAGAGGTGTATCACTTCTATGCTTAACCTGTGGGGACAGGCACAGCACGCACCACGTGCAGTTCGTCGGAGAAATAGGAGAACACAGGAGGACGCATGATCACGCGCATCGACAACGCCCACATCCTAACCCAGGACCCCGCGCGGCCGGTCGCGGACTCGGTGGCTTTTGCCAACGGGCGCATCCTGGCGGTGGGTCAGGCCGCCCGTGACCTGCCCGCTGATGAGACGTGGGATGCCGGCGGGCGCACACTCACCCCTGGCTTCAATGATGTGCATTCCCACACCGTGTGGTTCGGCCAGACGCTGCTGGAGGTCGACCTCTCGCAGGTCACAAAACCTGATGAGGTCTACGCCGCCGTGCGCGACGCTGAGCCGAACCCCGATGGCTGGGTGGTGGCTTCCGGATTCCGTCCCTCCGCGCTGGATGCGCCGGTGGAGATAGAGCAGCTTGACCGCGCGACCGGCGGGGCTCCGCTGTTGATCAAGCACAACTCGGGCCACGCCTACACGGTCAATACCGCGGCCTTGCGCGCGGCGGGAGTCGATCCCGCCAACCCGCCGGAGGTGGAAGGCGGGGAGTTCGTCCGCGATGCCGACGGGTGCTGCACCGGGCTGCTCGATGAAAACGCTATGCGCGCTATCCAAGAGGTGACACTGCCGGAATCCGGCGAGGAGATTGCCCGCGCCCTGGAGCTGGCCACGCGCCGCTACCTCGAACGTGGACTGACCTCTGTCACGGACGCTGGAGTGGCCGGCGGCTGGATTGGGCACAGCCCGCGCGAGATTGCGGCCTATCAGAACGCCACCCTGCACACCCGCATGCAGGTGATGGTGACCATGGACGGTCTCCATGAAATTTCCGGACACGCCTCGGATGGACCCGGCTGGGGCCTGGACGGTGGCCTGCGCACCGGGTTTGGTGACGAGTGGCTGCAGATCGGACCAGTGAAGATCTTCAGCGATGGCTCCCTTCTGGGAACCACTGCCGCGCTGAGTGAAAACTATGCCTGCTGCTCCCACCACGGCTACTTTCAGGGTGACCCGGAGCAGATGCGTGCGCGTGCGTTGCAGGCGGCGAATTCGGGCTGGTCACTGGCCATCCACGCCATCGGCGATGCGGCGGTGGATTTTGCGATAGAGACGCTGGAGGAGGCCGTCGACAAGCATGGCGTGCCCGCCATGCCGCACCGCATCGAACACGGCGGTGTGGTGCGCCCGGACCAGATTGAGCGCCTGCGCGGCCAGCCCATCGTGGTGGTGCCGCAGCCGCTGTTCATCCAGGCTTTCGGCGACGCGATGGCGGATGCCCTCGGCCCGGAGCGCACCGCGTGGAGCTACCCGGGCAAGCGGCTTCTCGACGCCTCCCTCATCCTCCCCGGCAGTTCCGATCAACCCGTAGCACCCGGCGTGCCCCTGGAGGTCATGCAGGCCTTCGTGGAGCGGCGCACCGCCTCGGGCCGGGACTATGGGCCGGAGGATCGTCTGACCCCCGCCGAGGCTCTCTACGCCTATACCGCCGGTTCGGCCGCGGCGACGGGCTGGGCCGGGCGCAAGGGGCAGGTAATACCGGGGCAGCTGGCGGATTTCGTGCTGCTTTCCCAGGACCCGCTGCAGGCTGATGATCTATCCACCATCGACGTGGCCGCCACCATTGTGGGCGGCGAGCTGCGCTACGGAAGCTTTTAAGGAGTAAAAGAATGCGAGCAACCACCAACGAACAATTTCTGGCCGATTTCCAGGCCATGTCCGCCAACGGCGCCACGCCGGGCGGTGGTGTGGAACGCCAAGCGGCGAGTACTGGCGATAACCTCAACCGCGCCTGGTTCCACGAGGTTCTAGAGTCCCTCGGGGCGCGCGTCATCTACGACGAGATTGGCAACCAGTACGGCCTCTTTGAGCTCGCCCCCGGCGCCGAGTACGTGGGCCTGGGCTCGCACCTGGATTCGCAGCCCTTGGCCGGCCGTTTCGACGGCGCTTACGGCGTGCTGGCAGCAGCCCATGCAGCCGGACGGGTGGCGCAGTCGGGGGTCACGGCGCGTTATAACCTGGCGGTGATCAACTGGTTCAACGAGGAGGGCTCGCGCTTTGCGCCCTCCATGATGGGCAGCTCCGTATTCGTGGGAACACTGGCGCTTGACGACGCCCACTCCGCCACCGACCTTGCCGGCGTCACCGTGGCGCAGGCCCAGGAGGAAGCCGGTTGGACTCCGCGCGGTGAAGCGCCCAAGCTGGCGGCCTATGCGGAGATCCACGTCGAGCAAGGCAAGGAGCTCGAGGCCGCCGGCAACACGATTGGCCTGGTTACCGCCACGTGGGGCGCGAAGAAATTCCAGGCGGTGGTCTCCGGTGAGCAGGGCCATACCGGTTCCACTCTCATGGCCGATAGGAAGGATGCGCTCTTCGGCGCCTCCCTCATTATTGCTTCAGTAGAGCGCCTCACCCACGAATTCGAAGAAGGCCAGCTGCAGGCCTCGGTCTCGCAGCTAACACTGGAGCCGAACTCGCCGGTGACCATCGCCCGCGAGGTGCGTTTCAACGTGGATGTGCGTTCACCCTCCACGGAGGTGCTGGACAAGGCACAAGCACGCCTGCAAGAGATTATCGCCGAAGCGGAAGAGGAATCACGCACCTCGGTCGAGCTATCCCCAACGCACGAGTGGGCTCTCAACCCTTACCCGGCGGCCGGCGTGGCGCTGGCCCGGGAGGTCGTGGAGGAGCTGGGTTATTCGCACCAAGAGATCTACACGGTGGCCGGCCATGACTCGACCAACCTTAAGGAAGTGGTGCCGACGGTTATGCTCTTCATCCCGTCCGTCGACGGCATCTCACACAACGAAAAGGAGTTAACCACGGAGGAGGACTGCGTGGCTGGACTGGATGTGCTGACGCACGTGGCGCAACGCCTCGTGGAATCCGGGTGCGGGGAAGGCTAGGTCCCTAGTGTTATGTCCCTAGCGCGGCCCCCGCGCTAGTCGTTATCGCTCCACGGTTCGTAGCCAAAGGCCTGCAGCGCGACCTCGAATCCGCGCTTCATCGCGGTGAGCTCTTCCTCGCTGACCTCGTAGGTGCGTAGGCGTACCGGGCCGGTAAGTGGGACGTGGAGCAAGAAGCGACGGCCTTCTTCGGTGATGTCGCACAAACGGCGGCGCAAGTCCTCCGGATCGTCGTTGAGCACAATGAGATCATCACGCACCAAGCGCTTGACGGCCTGCCCGATGGTGGCTGGCTGCCAGCCCAGTTCCTTGCGCAGCTGCAGGATTGGGATGGGGCCCTTCTTATCGATGAGCCGCAGAAGCGAAAGATGGGAACCGGTGATTCCGTACTCGCGGCGCGCTTCTGTGTCGAACCTAGCCCGGGCGCGTTCGAAGCGGCGGTACTCCGCGATGGTCTCAGCGATTAGATCAATATCTGTCACGTAATCAAGCGTAAAAGTTCGGGGAGGGAATCTGCAACCGAGTTCCAAGAACACAGTTTTAGCCATCTTATTGGTGTTAGGCGGGGGTACTGTCAGGGAAATTTATGCCGCTAGGCGAAAGTGTTTGATCCGCCCATCGACAGCGGCGATAAATGGCAGATGAAAAGGACTTATATCGGGTTTGGACTGCAAGAGGCGGCTGTGGCCTTTGCCCGTCCGCGGGGGTATGAGTGTAAAAAAGGTGGCACGAGATGCGAATATGACTATTATTAATGCGCAGTCAATCTTTGGCTCCCTACTTTTGTAATACTCCTAAGGAGAATCCATGAAGATTTCCCGTTCTCTTGCTGCAGTAGCCCTGTCCGGTACCCTCCTCCTCGGCGGCACCACCGTTGCAATCGCCCAGATTCCGGACGCAGCAGACAACATGGAAGGTATTCCGCTGCCGGAAACTTTTGACGTTGATGGTGTGACCTACATCAAGAAGACGAAGACTGGTAGCGATGGCGAAGCAGAGGTGTACTACGAGTCTGTAGATGGCAGCAAGCAGCTCACTGCTTTGCAGGTAAAGGATCTCCGTGACAAGCGTGATGCCGCAAAGGAGGAGGAGTCTGAGTCCGAGACCTCCACCTCTGAGACGACGAGCGCCGAGGCTTCCGAGTCGGAAACGACCACCACTACTAAGACCACTGAGCCGGCGGGAAGCGAAACCTCCAAGACCTCCGAGCCGAAGGAATCTCCCACCAGCTCGAGCGAGACCTCGTCCTCCAAGCCTGCTGACGGTTCCAAGGAGTCCTCTACCTCCGCCACCCCGTCTGATTCCGAGTCTGCAAAGCCGACCCCGACCACGGAACCAAGCGACAAGAAGAGCTCCGCTGAGGGTGTACTGTCCTCCAAGGATGGCAAGCCGACTCCGCTGGCTATCTTCGGCATCGTTGCCGGCGTTCTCGCTGCCGTTGCTGCTGCCTTCCCGGCTATCGCGAAGGCCCTGAACCTCAACATCAAGCTGCCTTTCTAAGCTAAGTAGCTTCTAGGTTCTTTCGCCCCTGCCTCGTTGAGGCAGGGGCTTTTGTCTTGGGTTAGGCCGAGGACGGTTTCCTGTAATAAGAACTTCAGCGCCCGGGCCACTCACACTGGGGGCCACAGGGCGCTGAAGTCTCTCTATCTCTCTCTGTGTGCGTTCTCTCCAACGCACGACATCTAGTATGCAACTTATCAGTGGACAATGTGAAGCTTAGACTCACCTAAAAGGCAGAGGTGAGCTGTGAGTCTGCTGTGCTGGTTGAATTCCGCTGGTTATCGCCACCAAGACGCAATGGAGTCTGTGCGGGGAGTTGCCCCCGGGGCTAACAATCGGGGTTATAGAGAGCCAAAATCGGATGGATTAATGGGGCGTTGTGAGCGGGGGAGCTTTTCCACCACAAGGCGGTAGGAGTCCGTCACGAGCTCTGTAAGAAGCTGCGGGGTGAGGCGGGGATCTGGGGGTACGGACACCCAGTGCCGCTTGTTCATGTGGTAGCCGGGGGTGATGAAGGCGTGCTCGCTGCGCAGCGCTTCGGCGTCCAGGGGCTCGGCTTTGAGGATGGCCTGCGGGCGGCCAGTTGCCGCGGTGAGAAGGAGGAAGACCTTGCCGCGTACCTTGAACACGTCCCAGTCAGGGCCGAAAGGGTGCGTCAACGTGGCGCCGGGGAGTTCGGCGGCGCGGGCGCTAGCACAGGCGTGGAGATCCAGTGGAGAGGATTTCATGTGAACCGGGGTTAGGTGAAAACACCGCTGGGCCCCTCCCGCGATTCCTCGGGGAGGGGCCCAGCAGCGTCTCTATCAAGTTCCTCCGATTATCGGCCACTGGCCGCCCTCCGGAGGAAGAGGGGTTCTCTCTCTCGCATGCGCTCTCTCAAACGCACAACACAGAGTATGGCGGCCAGTGCTGGCATCGCCATGAACTCCGCCTGGCAGTTTTCTGCTAGTCGATCTCGCTCGTTGTTTTAGCTAATCAAAGCGCGCGGGGCGCTTCTCCAGAAAGGCCATAACACCCTCGTTGTGCCCGGCTGAGGCCATCTGCGCGTACTGCGTCGGCTCCTCCCAGGCCAGCTGCCCATCGAGCGGCTCCAGCGCCGTGCGGTTGATGGCTTCCTTGGCTTTGGCCAGGGCATCGCGCGGTGCGATGTGCAGGCGCTCTGCTACCTGCAGTGCAGTGGACAGGGCGTGGCCCTGGGGCGCGCGTGCGGTTACCAGGCCCGCCGCTTCGGCCTCGGCGACGCCGAGCTTGTCTTGTAGCAGTGCCAAGGCGAGCGCGCGGTGGCGCCCCACGGAGGCGAGCGCGGTGAGGCTCACACCGCCATCAGGGATAAGGCCAATCTTGCCGAAGGGCAGCGTGAAGTAGGACTCCTCACCGGCCACGATGAGATCGCAGGCGAAAGCCAGCGAGGCACCCGCGCCAGCGGCCGCACCTTCGACCGCAGCGATGACGGGAATCTCGGCGGCCTGAATCTCAGCCACCAATGCGTTGAGCTGGGGAAGCATGGTTGACTCGGCCGGGTTGGGAGTCTCGCCCGCAGCTTGTGCAGCAGCTGCAGTCTGTGCGGCGGCGACGAGATCCGCTCCGGCACAGAAGGCGGCCTCATCGCCGGTGATAATGAGGGCGCGGATGGCGGGGTTAGAGGAGGCGTCGGCAAGCGCGGCGGAGAGGGCTAGGCAGTGTTCCTTAGCAATGGCGTTGCGGCGCGCGGAGTTATTGATGCGCGCGACGAGGGCGGAGCCTTCGCGGCGGGTCAGGATAGCTTCGGTCATGGGTTAGTCCTTAACAAGCTCGGTGAGGGAGGAGATGATGCGCTCGGCGTCGGTAGTGATGCGGGAGACGATGTCAGCACACGAGGCAACGTCGTGGATGAGGCCCTGTGAGGTGCCACAGGTCCACACACCTGCATCCAGGTCACCGGTTTCGTAGACCGCGCGGCCGCGCTTGCCGGCGACGAGATGGCGGATATCGCCAAACTCCGCGCCCTGGGCCAGGCGCTCGGCCACCTCATCGCTTACAGCGTTCTTGGCCACGCGAGTGGAATTGCGTAGCTCGCGAAGGATGAGCTGGGTATCCAGCTCGCTGCGCTCAACGATGGCCTGCTTGACGTTCTCGTGCACCGGCGCCTCCATGGAGGCGACGAAGCGGGTGCCCATATTGATGCCCTCGGCACCTAGCGCCAGGGCGGCAGCGAGCCCGCGGCCATCCGCGAAGCCGCCGGAGGCGATGATGGGGATGTCGAGCTGATCCGCGGCGGCGGGAATCAAGACGAGTCCCGGGATGTCATCCTCGCCGGGGTGGCCAGCGCATTCGAAGCCATCGATGCTGACGATGTCCACGCCGACCTTCTGGGCGCTGAGCGCGTGGCGCACGGAGGTGCACTTGTGAATGACGTTTATGCCCGCGTCCTTGAAGGCCGGCATGTGGTCCTTGGGATTGTTGCCGGCGGTTTCGGCGATCGTGACGCCTTCTTCGATGATGACGTCGCGGTACTCCGCGTAGGGCGGCGGGGTAATTGCCGGCAGCATGGTGAGGTTGACGCCGAAGGGCTTATCGGTCAGCTCGCGGGTGCGGCGGATCTCGTGGCGCAAGTCTTCCGGGGTGGGCTGGGTCAGCGCGGTGAGCACGCCGAGACCACCGGCGTTGGATACCGCCGCAGCAAGTTCGGCACGGCCGACCCACTGCATGCCGCCTTGGATGATGGGATGCTCGATGCCGAGCATCCCGGTAACGCGGGTGGAAATCATGAGGGTGGTGCTCCTTTGTGGGTGATTAGCAATTGGGGAGAAGCGGATGGAAGCTCTGGGCTAAAAGTAGTGAATGGCTATTCGGAGAAATGAGCGCGCAGGCGCTCGATGAGGTCGTCGGGGAGGGGGATGGGGCGGCGTGCGGAGACGTCGATAAGCACTAGCGTCGCCGTAGCGAACACGCACGAGGTGTCGTCCTGAATCAGTTCGTGGGAAACCTGGTAGGAGGTGGTTCCGATGCGAGAAATCCACACCCGCGCCTCGATGGAATCGGTGTAGGTGAGCTCGGCGTCATACTGGACTTCGAGGGATCGCACCACGTGAGCATAGGAATCGGTGGCGACGGAGCCGGTGAGAGTGGCGGCTGCACGGACGCGCGCTTCTTCTAAAAGCGTGACCATCGTGGCGTTGTTGACGTGGGCGTTCGCGTCCTGGTCGGACCACCGCAAGGCAAGGGTTATCGGGATGGCGTTGGCGGGCGCGCGCATTGTTCCTCCTGGGGCGAGCGGGTAGAGTGATGCATATTACTATACATACGAATTGTGGTTCGTCACTCGAATCGTGAGGAGAATGCGATGACAGATCTTCTGAGAATCGATGCTCTGCTGAGCGAAGAAGAAAAAGCTACCCGTGACCGCGTGGCCGCACTGGTGGATGAGCACATCCGCCCGCACGTGGGGCAGTGGTATGAGGACGCGGTGCTGCCGGAGTCCATCTTCCCGGTGCTCGCGGAGGCCGGACTGTTCGGGATGCATCTGGAAGGCTATGGCTGCGCTGGACGTTCAGCGGTGGAATATGGTCTAGCCATGCAGGAGCTGGAAGCAGGGGATTCCGGTATCCGCACGGTGGTCTCGGTGCAGGGCTCGCTGGCGATGTCGGCGATTTATAAGCATGGTTCGGAGGAACAGAAGCAGGAGTGGCTTCCCAAGATGGCCGCCGGTGAGGTCATTGGCTGCTTCGGGTTGACGGAGCCGACCGCGGGCTCGGACCCGGCCAGCATGGCAACGGTAGCGCGCTACCGCGCGGGCGAGTGGGTTATCGATGGCGCGAAGCGTTGGATTGGTCTGGCGAGCGTGGCCGGGGTGGCCATCATCTGGGCCAAGGTGTCCGAGGAGGATGCCTCCGCCGCCGGGGTGGAGGCGGGCGTGCGCGGGTTCATTGTGCCGACGTCCACGCCGGGGTTTAGCGCCACCCCGATTACCCGCAAGCTGTCCATGCGCGCTTCTATCCAATGCGATATTTCGCTGGATGGTGTGGCCGTGCCTGGCGACGCCCTCCTGCCCAAGCATCCGGGACTCAAGGGGTCGTTTATGTGTTTGAACGAGGCGCGCTTCGGTATCAGCTTCGGCGCTTTGGGCGCTGCGCGCGATTCCTTGGAGGTGGCACTGAAGTACGCCAAGGAGCGCAAACAATTCGACCGCTCACTGGCGTCCTTCCAGCTCACACAGCAAAAGCTGGTGGACATGGCGGTGGAGCTGAATAAGGGGCAGTTGCTGGCGCTGAACCTGGGCCGCGCCAAGGACGCAGGAACGTTGGAGCCTTATCAGATTTCGGTGGGCAAGCTGGCCAACTGCCGCACCGCCATCGACATTTGCCGCCAGGCTCGAACCATCCTAGGCGGCAACGGCGTCACCGCGGATTACTCGCCGCTGCGGCACGCCGCCAACCTGGAATCAGTGCGCACCTATGAGGGCACGGATGAGATCCACACGCTGATTCTGGGCCGCGTGCTGACGGGGGAGCAGGCGTTTAGCTAGCTCCTAGTGTCCTTCGGTTTCGGGGCATTCGGGTCGATCGGGTGCCCGTCAGCATCCAGATCGTTGAGCTCGGCCAGCTCGGTGAAGTCGGCCTGAGCATCGGCGAAGCCCTCCTTGGGATCGATTTCATCGAAGTTGCGGATGGTGCCGTCGCGCTCGTCCTTGAACATGTCCTTGCCGTAGACGACGAGCACCATGATGATGCCGGCAGCGAAGCCCCAGGCGGCTCCCTGGGTAGCGAGAACGCCGGCGGTGACACCTGCGATGCCAAGATCCTTTTGGTTCTTGGACTCCATGATGCCCACGCGCACGGACACGAAGCCCTGGATGATGAGGGTCAGAGCCAAGCCCACCGGCAGGATGGGCTCGACGAAAGAGGTAATCGGTAGCAGCAGAAGGCCCACGTTGGTGCCCCAACGGAAGGAGCCCGCGCCGCCGAAGATGGTGCGCATGGCGCGCTTGCCCTGCTTGTAGCGCTCAACAATGACCACGTGCATTGCCGCCCACAGTGGGCCACACATGGCGACGTCCGGTCCGATGATGGACATCAGCATGTTGCGGCCACCAAAAAGCAGGTGTGCGCGCGACGGGCTGTAGACCACGGCCTCGTCCGTGCGGACGTGGTCGGCTTCCTTGAGCACTGCGTTGGCCTGCAGGACGTCACCGAAGACGACGATGTAGGCAGCCAGCACCGTGGGGATGGCGGTAAGGAACATGTGTGCCGGCGGCAAACCAACGCCGAAGACGGTGTACTCAGACCACAGAGTGATGAAGTCCGGCTTGGAGAACCCCCACTCCACATCCGGCCACGGGGCCTCGCCCGCCAGCGGCGCGACAAAGACCGCGATGAAGATGGCGGGAAGGATGCCCAGTGAGGCTAAGAAGCGCCAGCCGGCGGCCTTCTGGCGCATTGCTTGGAAACGGCGGGAATACATGAGGAAGAAGGCCACGGCCACCGCGATGGTGATGGTGATGGGGAAGGAGTGGAAACGCCCGTCTTCTTGGAACACCGAGATGATGGCGGCGATACCAGCGCCTAGGACGATGCCGGAGCGCAAGCCAGAGGGGATGAGGCGGACGACCTTCGAGGCCCATCCCGTTATGCCTAGTGTTAATGAGAATATGCCCAGCATGAGCTGGAAGCTGATGAGCGCCCAGATGCGTTGCTCACCCTCCGGGAAGGTCTGGATGTAGACCGTCAGCAGTGGAATGGCCGGGGTAATCCAGCCCGGGACTACCGGGTCACCCAAGAGATGGTGGGTGAGGTAGAGAAGGCCGTTGAGAATGACGACGGCCAGTGCCGTCTCGTAGGGCATGCCGAGGGCCTCAGTCATCAGGGGGATAGCGCCCAGGTCGACCACGCACATGAACAGGCCTTGGGCGAAGTCCGGCCACTCCATGCGGTAGTGCACGAAGGGGAGGCGGACATCGAAGGGCCCCATCTTCCAGTGGGGCGAAGCTTGACCGATGCCCTGGTCTTCAGGTTCGGTGGCTTCGGTGGTTTCGGCCATGACGGCCTCCTTTCAAAGAAAAGGGACCAAGCCCCACGCGCTAATTACGCGGGGCTTGGTGAGGAAAGGTGAAAGGGTCGTCGAGGTTTAGTCGGACCCTATTTAGTCGAACTCGATGATCTGGCGCAGCGCCACACCGTCGGACAGGCGGTCCATTGCGGTGTTGATGTCCTCGAGCTTGATGTGATCGGAGATGAGGGCCTCGGCGTTGAGCTTGCCCTCACGCCACAGCTGCTCGTACTTTGGGATGTCCTTCGATGGAACGGAGGACCCCAGGTAGCAGCCGTGTAGGCGGCGTGCCTCACCGGTCATTACGAGCGGGTCGATGGTGATGGTAGAGCCCGGTGCCGGCAGGCCAACGGTGACGGTCAGGCCGCCCGGTGCGGTGACCTTGTAAGCGGTCTCCAGTGCCTTCGGGTGGCCGGCAGCCTCCACGACGGCGGTGAACTTCTTGCCAGACTCCTCGGCTTCCTGCGGGGTCATGGCGGAAGTGGCGCCGATTTCGAGGGCCTTCTCGCACTTGTCCTTCTGCATGTCGATGCCCACGATCTCCTTCACGCCGAGTGCAGCGGCGGTGATGATGGCGGCCATGCCCACGCCACCGAGGCCGACGACAGCGATGCTGTCCTCCGGCTTCGGATCGATTTCGTTGAGGATGGCGCCGCCGCCAGTAAGGATGGCGCAGCCGAGGATGGCGGCGATATCCGCCGGGACATCGGAGCCCACCGGAACGACAGAGAGCTCGGAGACCACGGCGTGGGTGGCGAAGCCGGACACACCGAGGTGGTGCTGAACCGTCTCACCGTTGCGGGTGAGGTGGCGGGTACCGCGGATGAGAGAGCCCTCGTTGTTGGTCTTGGAGCCGACCTCACAGGGCATCTTGCCATCGGTCTTGCAGCCGGCGCACTCGCCGCAGCGCGGCAGGAAGGTCATGACCACGTGGTCGCCGACCTTGACGTTGGTAACACCCGGGCCAATCTCCTCGACGATGCCGGCGGACTCGTGGCCCAGCAGCATCGGCAGCGGGCGGGGGCGGTTGTTGTTGACCACGGAGAGGTCGGAGTGGCAGAGACCAGCGGCGGTGATCTTGACCAGGATCTCGCCCTCGCCGGGGGCGGTGAGCTCGAGCTCGCTCACGGTGATGGGCTGAGAGTCGGCGTAGGGACGCTCATCGCCGGAGCGTTCCAGGACTGCGCCGCGAATGGTAATCGTGTCAGACATATCTACCTCCAGACATCGGGTGGGGTTAATGCAACGTAATGTACGCCACAGGATGTCAAAGAGGGCAGGAACGGTATGGAGGAAACTACATCAGGAGTTGATAATGATAGGGAATTCTCTACTTGCCGAGCGTGTGGGCGCGCAGCGCTACGAAGACATCGAGCCCGCGCTGGCCGACGGCCCACTCATCACCCATGAGCTCAGCAATGCGGTCGAGGCGCTGGCGTACCGTGTTGGGGTGGATAAACATGGCGCGAGCCGTCTGCGGAATACTGTGGCCGGAGAGCAAGTAGTGGTGCGCAGTAGCGGTCAGCTCCGTGGTGTGCTCCTCGTCGTAGCACACCAACGGGCCGATCGTGCGCGTGGACAGCGCGTTCAGTGCTTGTGGGTCCGCGCCCAAGATGAGGCCGATAGTGCCCAGGGAGTCCTCGGTGACCAACTGGCCGCGCAAGCCCAAAGCGAGTGCTGAATCCAGGTAAGCCATAGCGGAATCATGCGCACTGCGCGCTGCGCTCAGGCCATCGAAGCCGATGGCGGAGGCGGTTAAATCGGGGAATTCAGATAGCAACGGGGCCAGCGCCGCATCGATGCCCCGATCCGGCTGGTAAAGCACGCACACGTGCTGGTCGTGATGCGTAATGGCGGCATTACCCGGCAAGAGGTGTTCCAGCTGCGGACGAGTGGGCAGGCTCTTTGCTGAGTGCAGGCCCACGAAGTATAGCTGTACCGAAGAGTTCAGGCTGATGCCTGTGAGGTGGCGCAGGCGGGCAATCTCTTCGCGCCCAGCATTGCCGAGGGCCACGGCATAGACCAGGTCATCGACTTTGCGCGCGGTGGCGTCGACAAGCGCCTCAGCAAAAAGGGCGATCGACGTAAATGCCGCGGAGGCGTGGCTGATGACGCGCAGTTCGGCATCGCTGAGCTGCTTGTCCACACCAATCGTGCCCAATTCCCGCCCGTTAAACTCCACGGGGAACGTGCTTGCTGGGGGAGTATCCGGGGCATCCTCGGCAGTCCACAGCGTGACCGGCGCATCGAGGCTTTTAGACAACACGCGTTCGAGCTCCTCGAAGCTGGCATTGGTCATGAGCACGTGGAGCAGCTGCGTGTTGACGTCATTGAGCCATTGCAACTCATCTACGTGGCGGCTTAGCGCTATTTGGGAGCGGGTTAGCTCGGCAACGGACTCGCCTTGGCTCTCGATGACTTGCGCGTTCTCTAATGCCACAGAGGTGATAGAGCCGAGTACCTCTAGCGCTGCAATCTCCTCGTGCGTGTAGTGGCGGGGGTGGCGGTCGCCCACGAGGAGCGCGCCGATGGTGCGCCCGGAAATACGAATCGGGGCGCCGAGGATGCCGCGGATTCCTTCGGCCTCTACCGCGCGGTCCACGTAGTCCACGTGCGTGACGTTGGGGTCGGCGGAATGGTCATAGGTCCACGCCGGGCGGTTGGTGGCGGCCACGATGCCGAGGACTCCGGAGCCCATCGGCATGTTGATGGTGCGAAATTCCTCGGTGACCACGCCGCTGGTGGCCAGCACCTTGGTAAAGCCAGTGTCCTCATCGTTGAGGCTGAGGTAGCCCACCTCCGTGCCGATGGTGGAGCGCGCGTGGCGCACAATCGTCTGGAGGATATCGGTGGATTCGCGGCCCGAGTTGAGCATCTGGGAGACGTCGAGCAGTTTCGTCGACATCACCCGCCACGTGTGGTTGGCGCGCATGGTCTCCTCAACGGCCCGAAGCGCGCCAAGCTCCTCGGCCGCCAGTTGCTCGCGCAGCTCGTCGGGGACACGGGTGCCGCTGGCAAGGTGGGAGAGTACGGTGCCGAGGAGAGACATGCCCCTAGTTTAGGGGGCTGGTCGGGGCGCCACCTACTTCCAGTGGGAAGAGGAACGCTTGGTCATCTGCTCGCGGTATTGCTGGGTGGTGGTGGGCAGGAGCTCACCGGTGGCCCAGTCCAAGATGACGCCGTAGTGGCGGACCAGGTCGAGCTGGTCGAGCTCTCCCGCGTTGTAGCGCTCCGCCACGGACTCCGGGGACTCCGCCAACTTATCCAGGCGGGTGGAGCGCAGCTCCTCACGCAGCGTCTTCGTTGCATCCTCATCGAGCTCGTACTCATCGATCTCGGGGTCGATGGCGTGGATGACAACGCCGTAGTCCTTGGCGGCACGGCCCACGGAAACGTAACCGTCGATGACGTCCTCCAACACAGCCTTCGGGTCGCGCTCCAGGGCATCGCCGAATCCGCCGCCACCGGCAGAGGGGCGCTCAAAGGTATCGCCCGGGCCCACCGGCACATTCGAGAAGAGCGCGCCGAGGTACTTCTCATCCGGGGTGCCGCGGTTGAGCCACACACCCTGCGGGATAGACGGCAGACCACCCTCGATACCCCAGGTGACCGAACGGGAACGGTCACAGCAGTAACTCATCACAGTCTGGTTCGCGTCCGTGAGCACGCCGCCCTTGGATACGCCGACGCCGCCGCGGAACTTGCCGGGGCCGGCCGAGTCGGTGACCAGCGCGTGGTGGCTGGTGATCACCGGGGAGAGGCGCTCCTGGCCTTCCACCGGCTGGACCGCCAGGCCCGGACCAAAGACCGGTGCGGTGGCGGAGGAACCATCGCGGTCGACGCGGCCGCCCCAGCCGCCGGCCATCCAGTCGTACCACATGAAGAACTCGCCCTTGTCCTGCGGTTTCTTCGCATCACGCGTATCCCAACCGCCGATGAGCAGGTATTCCAGGTTGAAGGCACAGGCCATGGCGCGCTCCTGCATGAGCTGGGACCACAACTCGAAGACGGCGTTCATGATCTTCTCGAAGGGGCCCGAACAGAAGCCGGTGACAGCGTGCGGCATTCCGGCGTTGACCACGGTGCCTTCCGGACCGAGGTCGATGTCCATGGCGCGGTAGAGACCGGAGTTTAGCGGCACGTCGGGGAAGAAGGTCTTGGTACCGGCGACGATTCCGGAGAACGCGGAACCATAGCCCGCGTTGAGGAAGCTGGCGACCGCCGGTGCGGATCCATCCAGCGAGTAGGACAGGCGCCCGCCCTTGATGCGCATCGTGACCTTGATGGGAACCAAGCCCTCTTCCTTAGCCGGGTCGAGGTCGATGTAGTCGGTGGTGGACCACTCGCCGTCGTCAAGCTCGGCGACGCGAGCGGTGACGATGTCTTCTACGTAGTCCTGGACTTCCCGGAGCGCGGTGCGCACGATGTCGACCGAGTACTTGTCCACGAGGCGGTGGATTTCGCGCTCGCAGACCGCGGTGGCCTCGGCCTGGGCTTTGAGGTCACCCATGACGATCTCGGGGCTACGGGTATTGCCCGCCAGGAGCTTGGCGACGTCCCTGAGGAACACGCCCTTGGACCACACGCGCACCGGGGTGATGCGCAGGCCCTCGGTGTAGTAATTGGTGGCGGACACATCGAAGGAGCCCGGGACGGAGCCGCCGGCATCGGCCCAGTGGCCCTTGTTCTGTGCGAAGGCCAAAAGCGTGCCCTCGTAGAAGATGGGGCGCAGGAAGGACACGTCATTCATGTGCGTGCCGCCCTGGTAGGGGTCATTGATGGCGAACACGTCGCCTTCGTGGATGTCATCCCCGAATTCCTTGAGGACGGCCTGGCACTGGAAGTGCAGCGTGCCGACGTGAACGGCGATGTCCTGGTCACCCTGCATGACGGTGTTGCCCTCGGCGTCGCAGAGCGCGGAGGAGAAGTCGCGCGAGTAAATGACGAAGGAGTAGCAGGTGCGCAGAATCTGCTCGGACATGAGGTTGACCGAGGTAGCGAAGGCGTTCTTGAGAACCTCGAAGGTCACTGGGTCGAGCGTGCGGCGGTTTGATGAGGACTGAGCCTGTGTCTGTGAAGCAGTCATGTCGATTCCTTTCAAAGGAGAGTCTTAAGGCGTGAGTCTTAGGCGTTGGTGGCCTTGCCGATGTGAATGCGGATGTTGGACCACTCATCAATTTCTGCACGGTCTCCTGGCGGAATGACGGTGGTGGCATCGAACTGGTCGATGATGGCGGGGCCGTTGAGCTTCGCACCGGCCTTCAGATCCGGGCGGTGGTAAATCGGGACATCGGCCCAGCCGCCGTGCGCGGAGAAGTACACCGGGCGGGTGGTTTCCGGGAGTTCTGCCTCGTGCTCTTCGACCTCATAGTGCTTAAAGGGCGGGTTCTCGAGCTCTCCGATGGCGATGAGGCCAATCTGGTAGAACTCCACGGCACCGTCGCGGTCGGCGAAGGAGTATTCGCGCTCGTGCTCATCGTGGAACATGGCGACGGCATCATCCAACGGGTTATCGGATTCCGGAATCTCCACGGTCAGCGAGCGCCACTGGCCGCGGTAGCGCATGGAGGCGGTCAGCTTGAACTTCATGCGTTCCTCCGGCACGTGCTCCTTGTGGAGGCGCTCGCGGGCCTCGGAGATGAGGGCCTGGAATTCCTTGCGCAGTTCCGCGGTGTCGACTTCGTCGACGGCAGCTTGGTACATCTTGGTGATGTCGTGGCGGATGTCCACGAGCAGGCAGCCCTGTGCGGAGGTCACGCCCGGGTGCGGCGGGACCACGACGGTGGGGATGGAGAGATCGCGGGCCACCTCGGCACCGTGCAGTGCGCCGGCGCCGCCGCCGACGACGAGGACGAAATCGCGCGGGTCATAGCCGCGGCGGATGGACAGCAGGCGAACGGCGTCGGCCATATTGGCGTTGGCCACCTGCACGATGTTTTCCGCGGCGGTCTCGGTATCGAGACCCAGAGGATCGGCAACGGTCTTGTTGACGGCCTCGCGCGCGGCATCCGGGTTCAGCTTCAGCGCGCCGCCGATGAGCTCGGTGCCGAGGCGGCCGAGGGTGACATTGGCATCGGTATTGGTGGCCTCGGTGCCTCCGCGCTCGTAGCAGACCGGTCCCGGATCCGCACCGGCCGACTGCGGACCATTGCGCAGGGAGCCTGCCTCATCGATCCAGGCCTCCGAACCGCCACCGGCACCGATGGTGCCCACCTCAATGGACGGGAAGCAGATGGGAAAGCCGTACTCGACCTGCCACTGCTTGGTAATGCGGATATCGCCTTCGTAGACCAAGGCGATGTCGGTGGAGGTACCACCCATCTCCAGGCCGATGGCGTTGGAGTAGCCGCAGCGCGTAGCGATGTCCTGCACCGCGATGGCGCCGGCGGCAATTCCAGAGGCGGCCAGGCGGACCGGGTAGCGGGAAACCATTTCCGGGGTCATGGAACCGCCGCCGGAGTGGAGGAGTAGCAGGTCACCGTCGTAGCCGCCTTCCTCCAGCTGACGGGATAGGCGGTTGACGTAGCCGGAGACGAGCGGGGCTAGGACCGCATTGGCGACGGTCGTGGAAAAGCGGTCGTGCTCGAAGATCTCCGGGAGGATTTCGGAGGAGGTGGAAATGGCGGCGTCGGGAAGCTCCTCGCGCAGGATCTCCGCCATGCGTTCCTCGTGGGAGGCGTTGGCATGGGAGTTGATGAAGCAGATCGCCACGGTCTCAATCTTCTTGCGGCGCAGGATGCCGGCGATGCGGCGGGCTTCCTGCTCATCGAGCGGAGTGACCTCTGCGCCATCGAAGTCGATGCGCTCCTCGACCTCGTAGCGGTCGCGGCGGCGGATATAGGGTTCCGGAACGTCGTGGTAGGCATCCCACAGCTCGTCCTTCGTACCATCACGAATCTCCAGGACATCGCGGAAGCCCTTCGTGGTGATGAGCGCTGCCGGCGGGAAGCGGCGCTGGATCAGCGCGTTGGTGGCCACCGTGGTGCCGTGGGAGAAAACATCGACCTGGTTGAGCTGGACGTCGGCCTGCTTGAGGCCGTTCATCACTGCCTTCATGGGGTCATCAGGGGTGGAGGGGACCTTCGCTACTGACAGCTCGTGGGTGTCGGTGTTAACAATCGCGACGTCGGTGAACGTTCCGCCAACGTCGACGGATACGCGAAATGGCTTGGTCTCCGTCATGGTGTGGACCTCTCTTTCAAAGGCTCGTGAATTCGGTTGGAAGGAATCTTCATATGCTCCATGGAGGCAAGCAATGGAGAAACGGTGAATCGAGAGGAAAATGAATAGAGGAAACTCCAAAAAGCCAGGCTGTAGGCTACTAGAATTACCTGATTAAAAGTAAGATAGGACACTATTTTTCGGAGGGTTAAGTGGCGTCACAAGAAAACCCGGAGTTGCACATCGCGGATCTCGTCGTGATGGAACCGCGGTTGCGCCGCATCAACAAGGCGCACGAAAGTGAAAGCTTTGTGGGGTTGTGCGCTGAAGGTGATGGTGACGCGACAGGCTGGTTGGTCTTGCCCCGGGCGGAGGGAACGCCCCGCGCCATTCAGCGCCGCCTAGCCAATGCCGCCGGCGTGGTATTCCTGGAATCTGAATTCGCTGAGCAGGAAATCCTGGACTCCGTGGATGGCACCGTGTCCCTCCTCTATGGAACTGAAGGGCTCACGCGTCAAGACGTTCGGCGCGCGGTAGATGAGCTGTTGCGTAGGCAGCCCAACATCACCTCGTGGCGCAAGCTCAGCACCATTGGTCAGCTAAGCCCCGGGTTGGTCAACCCTGCCCCCGAATCCGAAATCCTCTCCCGCTTTGCCAGGTTTAGTGGGGATTCCGTACTTCTCTTGGCCGTCGATGGCCGGGTTATCGCCGCGGCTGGTGAGCTGCCCGCACGCAGCATTGCCCGCTCCCTGTCGGCGGTTACCAACCACAGCACGACGACTTTGCACGTGGGGCGCTGGAAGGTTTTTGCCCGGTGGCTCAACCTTGCCGGCGAAAGCCCGTCCTTTGATCACGGCTATTGGTTGATCCGGGGGCGGCAGACAAGCCGGGATGCGGACTTTGATGATCCCGCCTTTGCAGCGCTGGAGGAGCTGCTCACCGCCTCTTTGCTGGCGCAGCGAAACATCCAACGCAACCACGTTGCGGAATCAAGTGCCTTGTTGATGGCGTTGTGTGACGACAGCTCGAATAAGGAGGAGGTGACCACCACTTTAAGGCGGAGAGGGTTTTCGGAGCATGCGAAAATGCGGCTCATAGTCTCGGACTCCGTCAAGGATTCCTACCGCAGCGATGTGCGCGACAAGGCCTTTGCCGTGGCCCAAGATGCGGGCGTGCCATTGGTGCTGGGGTATGTGGCTGGCCGCACCTGTGTGTTGACGACCCAGTCGGGAGCCGAGGCAAAAATTGCAGACGTGCTCTTCGGCTCGGTGGGGCTCTCCGACGGCTTCGATACCGTCGAGGAAGGCCCACAGGCGTGGCTGCAGGCTCTCGTCGCTGCCGTGGTGGTGGAACGGAAGCATTCCCTGCACCTGCAGAGCATGGAGTTTTCTCAGTGCAGCGCCATCGAGAAGGCGGCGGCGTACCTGGGCCAGCGCGGTTTAGAAGATGCCGTGGGGGCGCTCGACCGCGCGATCGGCTCGATCAAAGATGGGGAAGAGATCTTCCACGCGTACGAGACTGAACGTTTTTCCGTCGCCCGCGCGGCAAAGGTCGTGGGTGTACATGCCAATACGGTCCGGCACCGACTGGAGTCACTAGCGGAACGTATCCGCTTCTCCGATGCA
This sequence comes from uncultured Corynebacterium sp., assembly GCF_902489365.1. Classification (GTDB taxonomy): domain Bacteria; phylum Actinomycetota; class Actinomycetes; order Mycobacteriales; family Mycobacteriaceae; genus Corynebacterium. The sequence continues at coordinate 20,563 of NZ_CABTZR010000031.1, forward strand.
GACCTGGTCCTGTGGGCGCTGTGGAAAGCACTGCGCCCCCGCATGCAGCGTTAGGCGGCTGGATGCGGGGCACGGAGAAGGTGGGAGAGTAGAGAGTGAGAGGGGGAGTGGAGAGAACTACACCTTCTTCTTTCTGCGTGGGATGGGCTTGCCGGTAATGAGCGCGTGGAGCTTGCCATCACCGATCTGCATATCCTCGGGTAGGTCGTCGGAATCGACTTCGGTCATGATCTCCTCGATGAAGTCAGACTCGGGGATGGAGGAGTTGCGAGCAATGGCCACGAGTTCACGCATCTCCTCATCGGAGAGGTGGTTGTCATTCTCAAAGCGCTTCTTGAGGAGCTCGCGTGCGCGGCGGCGCAGGTCCGCTTCGGACTGCAGGTCCTTGCGGTTCTTCAGCCAGGCAAAGCCGATGATGAACATGATGGCGATGCCCATGTATCCCAGAATCGGGTAGACCCAGCCGATGAGGTTGGAGAAGCCGATGAAGGAGAGGACAAAGCCGATGAGCACGGAGATGACATAGACCTTGTAGAAGTGCTGCGGCTTGCCGCGGGTCAGGCGCTTGGCAAAGGCATAGAACATACCAATCGCGGTGTTATAAATCATGCCGTAGATGGCAACGGACATGGCGATACCAAGCCATGGGTGGATCTGCTCAATCATGGCCAGCGTTGGCATTTCAGCCTCGGTGATCGGGCCCACGGAGACGTAGAGGCCGCCGACCAGGACCGCCAGCAGGAAGAGGAAGCATACGCCTCCGAGAATGCCGCCGTAGCCCACCTCCTTGGCATCGAGGAAGTTGCCGCCGATGACGATCATCATGGAGACCACCACGATGACGTTCAGCCCCAAGTTATTGATGGCGGAGACCCACCAGTTTGGCAGCGTCGTCGGCAGCTGCTGTGCTTGCTCGTTGAGGTGCGACCAATCGGGGTTGGCCGTGAGCACGGTGTAGACGGTGCCGATGGTCAGCAGAATGATGATGAACGGGGTGATGACACCAATGGCGATGGTCACCTTGTCCACATCGAGCAGGCCGGTTAGCAGGGTGAGCACGAGCATGAGGACCGCGCCGATCCATACCGGCCAGCCCCACTGCTGGTTAAGGTTGGCGCCGGCACCGGCAAACATGGCGAAGCCGATGCAGAAGAGGCAGGTCAGCGTGGCGAAGTCGAGGACCTTCGACACGATGGGCGTGGATACCGCATTGAAGACGGAGGTGTGCTCCTTGGCGCGGTGATAAGAACCTAGTTGGAGAATAGTGATACCGGAGATCGTCATGGCCAGTGCAGTAACGATGGCACCGACGATGCCCATGTTGCCGAAGGCAACGAAGTATTGGAGGGCCTCGCGGCCGGACGCGAAGGAGGCACCCGCGAGCACGCCGATGAAGGCCATCGCGATGCCGAATGAGCGTTTGAGCATGGTGAACCTAACTGTTAGAGGATAGAAACTTCTGCTTATGCGAACGGGGCAGGCTGCCGTGAAGAATGGGAGCCTGCCCCGTTGGTCAGTGGTAGCTGCTAGCTTGTCACCGCCTTGATGAACTCGGCGATTCCAGCAAGCTCCTCCTCGCCGCGGTCAATGATCGCCGCGGAGGTAAACAGCCCGTGGTGGTAGCCCAGAAGGTGCTTGTGCGTGACGTCGACGCCCGCTTTTGCCAGCTTCCCGGCATATTCGATGCCCTCGTCCGCCAGCGGATCGTTATCCACCGTGATGACGAGCGACGGGGGCAGACCCTCCGGTAGCTCTTCCAACAGCAGCGGAGAGAGATCCGTGGCGGTGCGCTGGGATTCCTCCGTGACGAAGGTGTCGATGAACCAGCGCATGGTGTCGGAGGCGAGAGGGAAGCCCTCCTCCAGGCGCTTGTAGGAGGCACCGTTCTCGGTGCGCTCGCGGGAGCAATCCGTGATCGGGTAGAGCAGGATCTGGGCGCTGAGCTTGGCGACGTCGTCAAGCACCGCGAACTCATTCGCCAACGTGGCAGCCAGCTGGCCGCCGGCCGAATCACCGGCGACCGCGATGGAGGTCACGGTCAGTCCGTGCTCTGCCGCGGGGTTGGATAGCCAGCGGTAGGCGGCGCGGCAATCGTCGATAGCCGCCGGGTAGGTGTGCTCCGGGGCGAGGCGATAATCCACCGCGACAACCGGGAGGCCGGTCAGCACCGCGATACGGCGTACCGAGGAGTGGTGGGTCTCCAAGTTGCCCATGAGCCATCCACCGCCGTGCATGTAGAGCACCGCTGGGGTCTTCTGGCCGCGTTCTGCCTCCGGGCGGGGGTCATAAAGGCGAACCTGGAACTGGTCGACCTGGAAATCGGCGGTCGCTGGTTCCTTCTCTTCGTGGAGCGGGTTGGCGTGGGCCGAGGCTACGTAGTTCTCACGCACCTGCGGGATGGGGAAGTTATGGAAGGACTTCGCCCCACCATCGCGGAAAGGTTTCAGCGCCTTCCACGCATCCTCAGCGACGGGGCGCCCGGAGTATTCGTCGTGCAGAGTGTGCATCGTGATCACTGCCTTCTAGACCAGCTCGTAGTCGTTGATCTCCAGCTTGTCAGTGAGCTCGTAGTACTCAGCAACGTTGCCGGACCAGTTGTTGATGACGCGTCCTTCCTCGTTCTTGTACCAGGAGGAGCAGTCAGCGGAGAACGCAGACTCCTCGAGTTCCTTCTGGATCTTGGTGTTGAACTCGTCGATGACGTCCTTCTTCACGTCGAGGGCTGCTTCTGGGTTCTCGCGCAGGTAAGCAACTGCCTGGGAGATGTAGCGGTCCTGCGCCTCGAGCATGGCCACCACGGAGTGGTGGTTGAGGTTGGTGTTCGGGCCGTAGAGCATGAAGAAGTTCGGGAAGCCGTCCACGGTCATGCCCAGGTAAGCCTCCGGGGAGTTGCCCCAGCGCTCGCGCAGGTCGATGCCGTCGCGGCCAGCAATCGGCAGGTCACCCTGGAATTCCTGGGAGTGGAAGCCGGTGGCGTAGATGACCACGTCGAAGTCGTGCTCGACGCCGTCCTCGGTGCGGATGCCGGTCTCGGTGAACTTCTCGATGCCAGCGGTGACAAGCTCCACGTTGTCACGGTTGAAGGTGGGGTAGAAGTCGTCGGAGCGCAGGATGCGCTTGCAGCCGAAGGCGAAGGTCGGGGTGAGCTTTTCAACGAGCTCCGGGTCGTTGACCTGGGAGCGCAGGTGCTCCATGGCCTGCTCGACACCCTCGGCGGCGGAGTCGGTGCCCTTGCGGGTGCGGTCGAAGCCTTCCTCGCGGACCTCGTGGATTTCCTGGCGGATGGCGCGGTAGGAATCCGGGTTTTCCTGGAACTCCTTGGTCTCTTCCTCGGTGAAGATGACCTGGTTACGCGGCAGGATGTAGTTAGCGGAGCGCTGGAACACGGAGAGCTTCTCCGCCACCTTTGCTACCTCCGGAACCAGCTGGACTGCGGAGGCCGCGTTGCCGATGACGGCAACCTTCTTGCCTGCCAGGTCGACGTCGTGGTTCCACTCGGCGGAGTGGAACTGCACGCCCTGGAAGGCCTCGCGGTTCGGGAAGTTCGGAACCTTCGGCTTGGAGAGCTGGCCCCACGCACCAACGAAGACGCGGCCGTAGTAGGTCTCACCGTTGGCCTCGATCTCCCATGCCTTGAGGTCTTCCTTCCACTCGGCGTTGGTGATGCGGTGGTTGAACTTGATGTGCTCGTAGAGGTTGAATTCCTCAGCAAGCGCCTTGAGGTAGCCCTGCAGCTCGTCCTGACCGGCGAACAT
>NZ_CABTZR010000032.1 GCF_902489365.1 uncultured Corynebacterium sp.
CGTGCATTCGCACGCCACGTCAGGTGCTGAGGAGAGTGTAAAGACCTCTCTGGGCACGAAGCAACGCAGAGACGAGAAAAGGTTTATGTCCCCGAAGAAGCAGATCAAGCGAATCAACAACTCCCGCTCCCTGCCGCTGCGCATGGCCACCGGCGGTGTGCTCGGCACGTTGGCGGTGGGCGGTGTCGTTGCCGTTGGTTCTCAGAAGGACATCACGCTCGACATCAACGGTGAGACCACCCAGCTGGCTACCTTCGCCGGTGATGTTAACGCGGCTCTCGAGGCCGCAGGTGTGAGCGTTGGCGGGGAGGACGTTGTCTATCCGGCGCTGTCTGAGCAGGTCTCTGATGGTGACTCGATTACCGTTCGTACCGCCAAGCCGGTTGCGGTGACGATCGATGGCGTGGAGACGAAGATGTCCTCCACTGACCTCACCGTGTCTGACCTGCTGGGCGGTCTCGATGGCATCGTCCCAGGCGCTGCTATCACCTCCGGTTCCAAGACCGTCGAAGATGATGAGGTCCTGACTGAGGGCATGAACCTTGAGGTGGTATCCCCGAAGATTATTAAGCTCTCTGACGGTGGCTCTGTATCCTACGCCAGCGTTGCAGCTAAGACCGTGGAGGACGTGCTGGAAGCCCGTGGCATCACCGTGGGCAAGGATGACCGTGTGTCGCCGGACCTCGACACTCCCGTCAAGGCCGGCACGGCCATCACCGTGGACCGCGTGGACATCTCCGAAGAGGAGAAGACGGAGGACTTCGACGCACCAGCTACCTACGTTGATGACCCGGAGTTGGAAGAAGGCACCGAGGAAGTCCGCGAAGATGGCACCCCAGGTTCGCGCACCGTGACCCGCAAGATTGTGAAGGTCAACGGTGTGGAAGAGTCCAACGACATCATCAAGGAAGACGTGCGCACCGAGGCCGTCGCCGCAGTGATCGCGCGCGGTACCAAGCCGAAGTCCACTGCCCCGGCCGTCGCCGAGGGCTCCGTGTGGGATGCCCTCGCCCAGTGTGAGGCCACCGGTAACTGGTCCATCAACACCGGCAACGGTTTCTCTGGCGGCTTGCAGTTCACCCCGTCGACCTGGGCTGCCTTCGGTGGCACCGAGTACGCCCCGCAGGCATGGCAGGCCTCCCGCGAGCAACAGATTGCCGTGGCCCAGAAAGTTCAGGCCGCACAGGGCTGGGGGGCCTGGCCTGCCTGCACCTCGAAGCTCGGCCTGCGCTAAAGCTTCGGCGCCACGCGTATTAGTCTGAGTGGTATGACTCAACCCCATCTGCTGGGCCCAGTGGAGATCCGCGAACTCGCCGCTGAGCTTGACGTGACGCCGACGAAGAAGCTGGGCCAGAACTTTCTGCATGACCCGAACACCATCCGCCGCATCGTTGCTGCTGCCGACTTGTCCCCAGAGGACCGCGTGGTGGAGGTGGGCCCCGGGTTAGGCTCGCTGACCTTGGGGCTGTTGGGGGAAGTTGCGCACGTAACGGCCGTGGAAATTGACTCGCGTCTGGCTGGCAAACTCCCGGATACTGTGGCCGCGCGTGCAGCCGACTTTGCTGACCGTCTTTCGGTTGTGGAAAAGGATGCGCTTACCGTTGAGGCGGAAGAGCTGGGGGAACCCACCGCCTTGGTGGCCAACCTGCCCTATAACGTGGCGGTACCGGTGTTGCTCCACCTGCTGGAGGTCTACCCATCGATTCGCCGCGTTTTGGTCATGGTGCAGCTGGAGGTTGCTGAGCGTCTTGCCGCCGCTCCGGGCAGCAAGGTCTACGGCATTCCTAGCGTGAAGGCATCCTTTTATGGCCCGGTTAGGCAAGCCGGGACGATTGGGAAAAACGTGTTTTGGCCAGCACCCAAGATTGAGTCAGGGTTGGTGCGAATCGACTGCACCCGTCCCTTCGACGAGGCGCTGCGCCCGCGGCTTTTCGCGCTGATCGACGCCTCCTTTGCCCAACGCCGCAAGACACTTCGCGCCGCCCTGGCAGGTTTCTATGGTTCCGCTGTAGCAGCCGAGGAAGCGCTGCGCGCGGCGGATATCGATCCGCGGCTGCGCGGCGAGAAGCTAGGTGTGGAGGACTTCGTTAGATTGGCGGAAGCCTCATGAGCAAGACAGTGACTGATTCCACGCAGCTGTGGCAGGCGCGTGCCCACGCCAAGGTTAACCTGCACCTGGGCGTAGGTGAGGCCCGCGCGGATGGTTTCCACGAGCTGGCCACCGTGTTCCAATCCCTCGATGTACACGACCGCGTGAGCTACCGCTGGGGCGAGGGCTGCGCCGTGGAGGTCACTGGTAACCACGCGACAGGCGTTCCGGCATCAACCGAGAACCTGGCATGGCGAGCGGTGGAGCTGGTGGCGAAAAACCTCATGCTGCCGGCATCTGGCACGCTCACGATGGAGAAGAACATCCCCGCCGCCGGCGGGATGGCCGGCGGCTCCGCCGATGCTGCCGCGGCCCTGCTTTTGGCTAATCACGCGCTGAGCGCTGAGTTTGGCCGCGAGCCTCTCAGTATGGAAAAGCTCTACGAACTTGCTGCGGAACTGGGCTCCGACGTGCCTTTTACCCTCATGGGCGGCACGGCCTTGGGGCGCGGGCGCGGCGAACTCTTGACCCCGATGCTCTCGCGCGGGCGCTATATCTGGGCGATTATCACCAACGCCGAAGGTTTGTCCACGCCCTCTGTCTTCCACAAGCTGGATGAGCTGCGCGCTGCCGGCCGTGGAAGCACACCGCACTTGGACACGGAAGCCGTGGGCCAAGCCCTCGTCGGCGGCAACCCCAGCGAGCTTGCCGCGGTGATGCACAATGACCTTCAGCCGGCAGCGCTCTCTCTGCGTCCGGACTTACGCAAGATTCTCGACACCGGTGAGGCCGCCGGCGCCCTCAAGGGCATCGTTTCCGGGTCTGGGCCTACCTGTGCTTTCCTCTGTGAGGACGAGGAGACCGCCCAAGAAGTGGTGGCCCAGGTGTGCGCCGATAACCGCGGGACCCGCGGATTGGTGACCTATGGGCCGGCTACCGGCGCAACGCTGGTGTAGCGCCAGCGCTGCAGGTAGCGGTCCTTAGAGGACGGCCATCTCCACGGGCTTGAAATCGAGCTTGTAGCGCTGTGCTTCCTGGTCGCCGAGGAGGTCAAGCATCACTAGCTCTTGCTTGTTCGCATCGGTGACATAGGCATAGCCGTTGGCCGCCTTGAGGATCGGACCCGGCTGCTGCCACTCCTCGTTTTCCTTCCACGGGGAGATAGCGTCAATCTTCTTTGTTACCTCGCCGGAGTCTGGGTCGATGACGTTGAGCTTGCCGTCGGTCGTGAGGACTAGTGCCTCGCCCAAGGGGCCGCGGGCCAACGAGCGGAACCAATAGGACTCGCCGAGCTCGACCTTCTTGGCAGAGTAGTCCTCCGTATTGATGAGGGTCACTGAGGTGGGACGCTCGAAGTCGGCGTCCTTGTCGGTCTTGTTGTCTGCCAAGATTATGTTGGATTCCTCCGAGCCTGCGGAATTGCCGGAGCGCTGGTATCCGTCCTTGCCCGCGTAAGCGGAGACGTCGATCTTGTGGAATTCGGTGCCGTCGAAGACGACGGGCCCGTCCTCGTAGCCGAAGAAAAGGGAACCGTTGCCGGCGGCAGCTTCGCCGTGGACGCCAGGGCACTCAGTGGTTTCCGCAAGGACCTTGCCGGACTTGTCTAGGTGCTGAATGGTGTGGCGCTCGTCTTCCGTGCCCTTGGTGGTGACCACAGAGCCGTCTTTCAGCGGGACGGCCACGCCGTGGTGGGCAGCGCCTGTCTCGACGGTGTTGACGGGCTTGGCGTCTTCCCCGCCGATGTCCTCGGTCTTATAAATCCGTGCCACGCCATCGCCATCGGAGAAGAGCGCGGTAAAGCCGTCGTGGTGCACTACGTGGCCGGCATGCGGTGCATCAATGGCTGTGCTGAGAAGCTGCGGCTGCGCCGCGTAGTAGTGCTTGTGGTCGCCGTGGGGCTTGGTGATGCGCCCCGTGTCAAAGGTGAGGAAGCTATCGCCCTTGGTCACCATGATGTGGCGGTTATCGCCGGCATCGCTCAGACGGAGGAATGCTTTCAGATCTTCGTTCTCGATGACCTCACCGGTTTCGCCGTCGAGCGTGGTGAGGCCGTTCTTGTGCGAAAGAAGGATACGGTGTGGCAGCTCAGCTACCTCAGTCTCACCTTCAGCGGCTTCGAAGCCATCATGGCTGTGCTCCCCGTCATGGCCCTCGCCGTGTTCGGCATGCGCGTGGGAGGCTTCAGCGCTGGAGGGCGACGTGGATTCCTCGTTGTCAGGGGAGGAGCAGGCGGACAAGGTGAGGATAGTGGCGGTTAGTGCGGCGCACAGGGCGAGACGGTCTTTTTTCATAGTGCGCCACAGTATTGGAAGTGAAAATCAATAGCAATAAAGGTAATGGTGCGGGGGTAACCGCGCTGAGGCACTAAGATGAACTCTCGATATGGCGAACCTCATTAACCTCGAAAACGTAACCAAGTCCTTTGGTCTTAAGACCCTGTTGGACGGGGTCTCCCTCGGCGTGCAAACCGGTGATCGCATTGGCATTGTCGGCGTCAACGGCGGCGGCAAAACCACGCTGCTGGAAGTTCTCACCGGCATCGAGCCGCCGGACTCGGGCCGCGTGTCCCACAACTCGGATTTGCGCATGGCGGTGGTAACCCAGCGCTTTGAGCTGGAGGAGTCTCTCACCATCGCCCAGGTCATCATCGAGCCGCTGGGCTTGGAAACATTCGAATGGGCGTCTAATGCCAAGGTACGCGATGTCCTCGGTGGCCTCGGCATCGTTGACCTAGGGCTAGATACCCCTGTGGGCTCGCTCTCTGGTGGTGAGCGCCGCCGCGTCAACTTGGCCGCCGCACTCGTTCAAGACCTCGACATCGTGGTACTCGATGAGCCGACCAACCACCTTGACGTTGAAGGCGTCCAATGGTTGGCCAGCCACCTGCTTTCGCGCAAGCTGGCGGTAGTCGTCGTCACGCACGACCGCTGGTTCCTCGACACCGTCGCCACCACGACCTGGGAGGTGCACGACGGCGTCGTCGACGCCTACGAGGGTGGCTATAACGACTGGACCTTTGCCCGCGCCGAGCGCGCCCGTCAAGCCGATGCTATTGAGCAACGCCGCCAGAACTTGGCCCGCAAGGAGCTGGCGTGGCTGCGCCGCGGGGCACCGGCTCGTACCTCGAAGCCTCGCTACCGCATCGAGGCAGCCGAGGCGCTCATCGCCGACGTCCCCGCACCGCGCGACAAGGTCGAACTCATGGCCTTTTCCAAGCAGCGCCAGGGACGAGTCGTCATTGAGCTTGAGGACGCAAAGGTTACAACTCCGGATGGTCGCACGCTGGTGGATCACCTCACCTGGCGGCTGGCGCCGGGCGAGCGCATCGGCCTCGTTGGCGTTAACGGTTCGGGTAAGACCACGCTGCTGCGCGCCCTTGCTGGTGAAGTCGAGCTTGCCGCCGGCAAGCGCATTGAGGGCAAGACGGTGCGCCTGGGGTGGCTGCGCCAGGAACTCGATGATCTGGATCCACAGCGCCGGCTTCTCGACGCCGTCGAAGACGTCGCCACCTACGTTCACCTGGGCAAGAAGGAGCTGTCCGCGTCCCAGCTAGCCGAGCGCCTGGGCTTTTCCGCCAAGCGCCAGCGCACGCCGGTCGGCGACCTCTCCGGCGGTGAGCGCCGCCGTTTGCAGCTAACCCGTGTGCTCATGGCGGAGCCGAACGTGCTGCTTCTCGACGAGCCCACGAACGACCTCGACATCGATACCCTCCAAGAGCTGGAGTCCTTGCTGGACTCGTGGCCGGGCACGCTGGTGGTCATTTCTCACGATCGCTACCTCATCGAGCGCATCGCGGACAACACCTATGCGCTTTTCGGGGATGGCAAGCTCACCAACCTGCCGGGCGGAATCGAGGAGTACTTGCGCCGCCGCCAGGAGATGGAGGCTGCTACTGCCCGTGGCGTGCTTGATTTGGGCGAGGCTTCGAAGAACTCTGACGAGCAGAGCACGGACGCCGCCCCGGCCAAGCGGTTGAGCTCCCAGGAGGAGCGCGAGCTGACCAAGAAGATGAATGCGCTGGAGCGCAAAATGAGCAAGCTCGACGATAAGACGGCGAAGCTGAATGAAAAGATGGCGGTGGCTGCAGAGAAGATGTCCTCCGGTGAGGGGGACAGCGGTGAGCTAGCGAAGCTCGACACCGAGCTCAAAGCCGTTGCCGCCGAGCGTGAGGAACTCGAAATGGAATGGCTGGAGCTCGGGGAAAAGCTCGAGGGGTAGGCCCAGCCCTACCCGAAGAGAGCCGCGATGCCCAGCATCGCCGGCAGCGAGAGGAAGGTGGTGAGGAAGACCGTATCGCGCGCCACCGTTTCTCCCGACTGGTAGGTCGCGGCATAGTTGTAGACGTTCTGTGCGGTCGGAAGCGCGGACAAGATGAGCGCTGCGTAGAGCTCGTTGCCGCTCAGCCCCAGCGCCAAGCCGGCCGCCAGCGCAATCGCCGGCATGGCAATGAGCTTGAGAACCGTGGCGGTAATCGTCGGCAGGCGGTCAACGGCTAATAGTCCGTCGCCGGTGAGTGAGGCGCCAAAGCTCATGAGGATCATCGGGATGGAGGCACCACCAAGGATCTCGAGCGGAGCCATAATGACGTCGGGGACGTGCCAGCCTGCTGCGGACACGATGAAGCCGGCGATGGCAGCGATGACAACCGGGGCGGTCAACCCTGAGACCACGGAACTTAAAACCGAACGCAGGCTCGTTCCCTGGGCGTTGAGGCCGGCAATGATGAAGGGCGAGAGTACCGCCATCTGCAGCACGAGCGCTGGCACCACAAAGGTGGCATCACCGATGACATAGGTGGCGATGGGCAGGCCGATGTTGACGGAGTTGTAGTAGCTGGCTGCGGCTGCGCCGGCCATGGTCTCGGCTCCACTGCGTCGGAAGAATAACGCGCTCAGCATCCAATACAAGGCCATGGTGGTGACCGAAGCTATCGCGATGACGGCGACAACCGGCGAGGCAAAGGCCGCGGTATCAGAGGTGGCCACGCTGGAAAAGATCAGTGCTGGGGTCGCCGCCCAGAACGCCGTGCGGTTGAATTGCAGGCGCGCCTCACCTTCGCCGATAACGCCGCGCCGAGCCATGATGAAGCCCACGCCGATAACCACAAAAATGATGGCGAAACCGGTTAAGACGTCCAGCAACAGTGATCACCTTTCGGATACTCGTTAAAAAATCCATACTAAAGCCAGCCTTGGCTATTCTTCCATGCCGGCATGCAGCCACCGGCAAGTGATAACAAAGTGGTATCGAAAATCCCACATGAGCGGTTAGTCTTTTTCCGCCGAAGCCTTTTTGTGGCACGGTGGAAGGCATGAACTCTTTCCGTCGTGTTTCCCGCATGTCCGCCACCGCCGCCGTGTCAGCCACCCTCACCGCTGCTCTGTCGGTATCCGCTGCCCAGGCCGCCCCGGTCAACTCCTCTTCCGCACAGTTGCAGGACGTAAACCAGCTGTCCTCCCAGGCCGTTGAGCAGGTCAACTCTTTAGAGATCGAGCTGCCTGCGCAGGCCTATGACTTGGCGAAGCAGTTTAACGTCCAGTTGCCGAGCTTCATCAAGAAGCCGACCCCGGCCGTCGCCGGCGAACTTGTTGGTGCTACCCACGCCCACCTGCTCAAGCAGGGCCACCACGAGGATGCCAACGCCAAGAACATCGCGCAGGAGTGGGCAAACCAGGCAGCAGCTGGCAAGGTCACCTTCCACGACAATGCAGGCGATGGGCTGACCCACCTGGAGGAGGGCAGCGGCAACATTTACAAGCTCACCGAATCTGAGGCCAAGGAGCGCGTGGACTGGCTCAACCGCGACGTGCCCGTGACCAAGACGGATGGCACCGGCTTTGGCGTTGCCCAGGCCTTTGACGGAACCTACGTCTACGTGGCGGAGTACTTCTTCAACAAATAATCCTCCCGAGAGGCTTTTTACAAGGCCCTGCTGGAATTTGGCTAGCTCAGTTCAGCCATTGGCAGGGCCTTCTGCACGTCTTCATGGAGAAGGTTACAGTGGGGCCCATGATTTTGATCAACGTACAGTTCCACGTCAAGCCCGAGTACGCCGAGACCTTCCTCGACGAGATCGACTGGTACACCAAGGCTTGCCAGGCTGAGCCCGGCTGCATCGATTTCAAGTGGTTCCGCGATCCGGAAGACAAGCAGCGCTTCCTGCTGCTTGAGTCCTACGCAGACGGCAAGGACGTTGACCACGTCAACACTGAGCACTTCAAGCGCTCCTGCGAGGAGTTCCCGAAGTACCTGGTGGAGACGCCAGACATCATCAATACTCACATCCCAGGGAAGACCAATTGGGACAAGATGAGTGAATTCTCCGTCTAGGAGAACACTCAGCTTTCAGTAATGCGGAAGCGCACAAGCATCGGCACAGCGAGAACGGCCGGGGAGGCACATCCCCGGCCGTTTTTCTATGTGCTCGGGCCTAGAGGCGAAACCCGTTAACTGCCCTAGTTGCCGAAGTTATAGGTCCTGCCCAAGGATCTGGCCAGATCTTTGGCAACTAGGGCAGTGCTGCTAGGGCGATGCTGCTAGCGCACTGCCCTGATTGGAGAGCGGCCAAAGGCTAGAGCGAGCAGCCCGTGGTGGTGGATTTTTCTCCGCGGGAGTACTGCTCGAGGGCGTCGGAAAGCGCCTGCACGTACAGCGCTGCGCCCTCGGCCTGTGGGTGCACGCCGTCGTCGTAGAGCAGCGCCGGGTTCTCTTGGGCCATGCCGCACCAGTCGGCCACGTAGACGTTGTCGTGCTCTTTGGCGGCCTCGATAATCTTTGCGCGTGCCTGCCCCATCCAGTCGCGCTCGCCGAAGGGCACGACGAGGATAACCGTGCGATCGGAACCGAGGATGGTGAGGAGTTCGTCCATCTCGCCGTCTGCAGCCGGTCCGTTCGTGCCCAGCCCCACAAAGACGGTGGAGCGTAGCTGACCGGATTCCTTCAGCTGCCGGATTTCCGCAATTGCCTCGGCATATTGGCGGGACACTTCCGCGTCGATGAGAATCCCTGGGAAACGCTCGTTGAGGGCTTCGGAGGCAGCAAGCATGACCGAATCACCCACCGCGTTGATCGCCGTGCCCGCAGGCAGAGCGCGCTTTTCTGGAGGCTTCTTGGTCTCTGTCGGTGTTGCCGGGGCCGATGCCGCTGCCTGCTCGTTGGCTTGGGACATGCGCTCCAATTCTCGCTCCAGCTCGGTCTGGTCCTGTGACGTGATCAGCCCATAGGCCACGCCCAGCGCCGAGAGGATCACCATGGCGGGCACGGCAGGCCACATGGTCTTGCCGAAACCGTCCTTCATCTCGGCCACAGTGGGGCGCGAAGCCCAATAGGTGCGCCACGTGGCGACATATCCGGCGCGGCGGAAGGGGGTCTCAACGAACTGGTACGTCACCTCAGCCAGCAGGCAGGACAAGAAAAGCGCGAGCAAACCCAGCAGCCACGCCGGGGCATCAGACAGCTCGCGAAGGATCATCACCACAGGCCAATGCCACAGGTAGAGCGAGAAGGAGCGCTGACCCAGCCACCGCATCACCCGGATGCGGAAGAGCCATGTGAGAGGTCCGGTCTCCTGCACCACGCCCCAGATCATTGCCGCCCCGAGGAGGCTGGTGAGGACTAGGCCGCCGCGGTAGGTGAACTCAAGGTCCGCGCCCATCCACACCAGCTGCGCCAGGTAACCAACCAGGGCGAGGGCCCCGACGGCGCCGGCGGCGACGCCTGTGCTTGTCGACGCCCACGAGTCCGCCTTCGCCTCCTTCGACGTCGAGGTGAGAAGAAGGGACAGCAGCGCACCGATGAGGAGGCCGAAGGCATGGGTATCGGTGCCGTAATAAACACGGGTAGGGTCTTCGCCCGGAGTGAACAGCAGCGCCATCGCTGCAGCGGAGGCGGCTGCGAGGACGAGAGAAAGCGCGATGGGCAGGCGCTTGGGTTGGCGTCGCGACAGCGCAAAGGCGCCAAACATGAGCAGAGGCCACAGGAGGTAGAACTGCTCCTCAACCGCCAGGGACCAATAGTGGGCGAAGACTTGCACCTCATTGGGCGCAAAATAGGTCTGGCTGGTGGCAATCTGGGTCCAGTTGTTGACGAAGAAGAAGGTACCCAAGAACTGTTCGCGGATCCCCACAGCGAGGTCCCCGCCGATCATTGCGACGAGGGCCGTGCACAGGCATAAGACAACGAGTGCAGCCGGAAGGATGCGCCGGAAGCGCCGGATCCAGAAGTCGGTGAGACTGATGCGCCTGGTCACGGCGAACTCGCGCACGAGCAGCGAGGTGATAAGGAAGCCGGAGAGGACAAAGAACATGTCCACGCCGAGGTATCCGCCGGGGAGCAGATCCCCGAAGAAGTGGTAGATCACCACAGCCAAGACCGCGAGACCGCGCAGCCCATCCAAACCAGGTACCGGGCGCAGGCGCGCGCGACGCTGACGCGTGACGGTGGCGGATTCCTTCGGCACCGCAATGTCTCCAGAGTTCTTCGCACTGTCGTGCTGTGCGGCCTGGCGCTGCTCGCGGGAGGGGCGCGGTGTTGTGAGCTGCTTGCTCGTCGGTGTGCCGACGGGCTGCGAGCGCCGCGCCAAGGCTCGCGAGATCTCATTCTCGGGCCGTGATTCGGGGGAACTCTCGGCGGGTGTGGATTGAGCTGGGGGTTGCGCGGGCCGGGGATGCCCAGCGCGCTGTCGTGCTGTGCAGCCTGGCGCTGCTCGCGGGCGGCGGCGCGGCGAGGGGGTTTCCTCGGCGGCCTCGCGGGCTTTGTGCAGCTTGGCCTTGCGCACAGCGGATGCCTTGGGGAGGGACTCCGGATCCAGTTCAAGGGAGGTGTCCGTGGCCCGACGAGGGACACGGGGCCCAGGGGATCGCAGGAACTTCTTCACTGAACACTCCACACGTAAGGGATTGGGGGTCTAGGGAACCGGGGTAATCCTACTCGGGTGGTGGTAGAGAATCGGGAAGGTTTCCTGGGAGCGTGTTAGGTGCGCAGAAGCTGGCGCAGCACGGTGCTCACACCATTGTCGGTATTGGCAGGCGCGATAATATCCGCTATTTCCTTCAACTTCGGATGTGCGTTGTCCATGGCGACAGCCGTCCCAGCAGCGCGCAGCATTTCGAGGTCATTGAGGTAGTCGCCGAAGGCCACGGTGGCGGTGATTGGAACGTTGGCAAGTTCAGCGAGTGTGGTTAAGGCTGCTCCCTTATCGACGCCGCGGGCCATGACATCGAGCCAGACCTTGCCCGATACCGCCACGTTGTCCTCCGGTACGGCGCGACGAATCGGCTCGTAGAGGTGAGCCTCGGAACCGGATTCGCAGAAGATGGCGATCTTGATGATGTTGCTATTGGGGACGTCGTCCACGTCATCGACCCACGTGACCGCCTTGTAATACCTGGAAATCTCCGCGCGTGCTGCCTGCGTGACATCCCGGGCCACGTAGGCGGTCTCCGGGGAACACAGAACGACGGTGTGCGCCTCGCTGATGGCGGATGCGGCGTCGCGCGCCGCGCGCACGGTTTCTTCCTGCAGCGGGAAGGTGGCGATGATCTCACCGCCGCGCAGGATCACCGAGCCGTTCTCCGCAATGAAGGTGTTGCCCTTCGGGAACATGTCTTGCAGGGTGGCCAGCTGGCGTCCTGAGGCCGGGACCAGCTCGCAGCCGCGGGCGGTGGCGAGCTCCTCAAGCTCTGAAAAGTCTGCGGGCAGCTGACCGTGGGCATCGAGGAGGGTGCCGTCCATGTCAAGAGCAACAAGCTGTGGGAGCAAGAAATTCACACCAATCTGAAGGTTGGGTTTAGAAGGCAGGGGTCGATGTTAAAACCAGCCTCAAAACAGGTGGCTGAAACATGTGTGATATGGAACACTGGTGCGCATGACTACGACTGACCCAGTACTCGTTTCCGTCCGCAACCATACCGGAGTCCTCGAACTCAATCGGCCGAAGGCCCTGAACTCGTTGACCCCGGACATGATCGATATCATCCGCCGCTCCCTCGAAGCCTGGGCGCAGGACGATGAGATTGAACAGGTTCTGATTTACTCCAATAGCCCTAAGGCATTCTGCGCGGGCGGCGATGTGCGTCACGCGCGGGAGGGAATCGCGGAAGGCAAGCTGGAGGAGGTCGATGCCTTCTTCGCCAGCGAGTACCTCACCAACGGTGATATCGCCGAGTTTCCAAAGCCCTATATCGCCGTCATCGACGGTGTTGTTATGGGTGGTGGATTGGGCATTTCCCTGCACGGCTCGCATCGCGTGGTGACAGAAAAGGCCTTCGCCTCGATGCCGGAGATGAACATCGGCTATGTCACCGACGTCGGTGTGGCCTATGCGGCCCAGCGCATGGTGGGCACCCGCGGTATCGCCTCACCGGGCTTGGCCAAGTTCTGGGGTCTTAGTGGATACCGTATGTATGCCGCAGACATGTTGTGGACCGGCGTGGCAACCCACGTTGTCAAGGACGCAGAAGAGCTGATTGCGGTTGCCATTGAGCGCGGTATTGATACCGCGCTGGAGGACCTCGCCCTGCCCGCGCCGGAAGAGCCGGCCCCGCTGGAGCAGGTGGCCAAGGACCTGGAGGAGACGTTTGCCCTGCCCACGTGGGAGGAAATCTCCGCGGAGTTGGATCAGCGCCCGCTCATCGCCGGTGAGGTCCGCCGCCTCATGGCAGGGGCGTGCCCAGCCGCCATTATCGCGGCTAATGAGCTTTATGAGGCAGAGGCCGGTGTCGACGACATCCGCGAGGCCCTCCTTTTGGAACTCAAGCTGGGCATGCACATGTACCGCCGTCCGGACTTTTCCGAGGGCGTGCGCGCGGTACTAGTGGACAAGACCCAGGACGCAGCGTTTAGCCCGGCCTCCACGGATGAGGTCGATGTCGACGAGTTCCGCGCCGTGCTGAATTCCTAGTGCTTGAACTTCTAGAGCTTTCACCCCGGCGCTTTGCGCGCACTTAGAGGGGACGCGCCCGGTGGTAGGCAGCGCGCGCCCGCTGCTCGTCCACGCCCGCCGGCACCGCAACGTTGAGGGTGGCTTGCGCGGCCGCCGGAGTCGGTGCGGGGAGGTGGAAGGCGGGGGCGTCGGACAGCGCGAGTCCTTGACGGCCGTCGGGAAGCTGCACCGGCAACAAGGTCCACAGGCCCAAAACTGGCATGGCCAGCTGTGGCAAGCGTGCAGAGCGTGCCTCAGTGATGGACACGTGGGCCCGAATCAATTCGGGGATGGCCTGGTCATATCCGAAGCGACGTAGGTTCCCCGCCGCCTGAGCGGACATGGAACCGGATAGCTCGTCTGCCCAGGCCCACGTGAAGGTGTCTGCGGCAGCGTCGATCGTGGCAATGAGGTGCGCGGGCACAGTCAGCGAGCCGTAGTCAGAGTTCACCACGGTCCGCGACGTATCGGGATCAAGGTCCGCCCACAGGTTGGGGAAACGGGCCTCCAAGAAGAAATTGTGCTCGGTGGCGAGGAAGTGGGCATCGGCCAACACCTCGCGCGCACTGAGCTCGGCGCGGCCCGGGGCCTGGGGGAGAGCCACGATCCGGGTGCCGTGGAAGAGCGCGAGATTTTCCGCGTGGTTCTGCGGAATGCCCAGATAGGAAGCAAGCTCGGCGGTGGCTAGGCGCTCGTCGATGCCACCGGCGATATCCCCCGAGTGCTCAATTCCGGCTAGAATGCTGACCCGAGGATCCGGGTTAATCTCCGCGAAGTCGACGGCGACGAGCGCTTCGCCATCGCCCTGCGGGACGCGGACAACAGGCCGGTCGCCCACCAGCCGTCGTGCCAAGCCGCGCAGCAGGACGGAGTCCGGCTGCGTCCCGTGGAACTCGGGCTGAGGAGCGTGCTCCGCCATGCCAGTGGTCCAGCGCAGGTGACCATCGTGGATGGTGGCAAGGCGCAGTCCATCGAAATCATAAACCCCGGAATCAGTGCTAAAACGCACGACGGCGCGCTGATCCAGGTCTGGCTGCCCGTCCTCCGAGGCTGCTGATGCGGAATCGGCGGGAGTGAAATTCACCTCGACGTCGCGAACGATGCCCAGGCGTGAGGCAAACGTGGCGTCGATGCCGGCTTGGATAAAAGCGCCTGCGGAGTACAGGTTCTGGGCTGAATCCATGGGTCTCCTTGACTAGTTTGTATCCCTGCGGAAGGGATGTTCGATGGCCTCCTCGTAGGCCTGTATGAGGGCTTGGGTGGATTCTACCCAGGAATACTTTTCAGCCTCGCGGCGGGCGGCAGCGCCCATCGTCTCCCGGCGGGCAGAGTCTTCGAGGAGGCCGAGAGCGGCCTGGGCCCACGCAGCATCGTCGGCGTCGGGGGCGATGAGATGGCCGGTCACGCCTTCCTCAATGACGAAGGGGATACCACCGGCATTCGTGCCGACGACCGGTACGCCTGAGGCGAAGGACTCGAGAGCTACCAACCCCAGGGTCTCCGTGGCGGAGGGGAAGAGGAAGACATCCCCCACGGCGAAGGCGGCGGCGAGTTCCTCGCCGGACAAGTACCCGGTGAACACGGTGTGTGCAGGATCGAAGCTAGCCTTGAGCTCTTCGAGCGCGGGGCCATCGCCGACGATGGCTAGGCGGGCGTCGCTAAGCTGTGCCCGCACTAGCTGCATGACGTTATCGAGGCGCTCCAAATCCTTCTCCTTGGAGACGCGTCCGATATAGGTCACCAGCGGGGAATCCGGGTTACCGTCGGTCAGGCGCTCGCGCATTTGCTCCGTGGCGCGACTAGGGTGATAGGTCTGTGTATCAACGGCCTTGGGCCACAGCTGCACGTTGCGGATCCCCATCTTCCGAGCCTTATCCACCATGGGACCGGAGGTGCACAGGTTCACCGCCGCCTGGTTGTGCAGATACTTCAGCGCGGCTTCGGTCAGCGGCCTAGTCCACCCAATCCCCAGCGCATCGACGTACTCGGGAACATTGGTGTGGAAGCTGGCCACCAGCGGTACGGCATCGCGCTGCGCGGCAAAGACGCCGAGGGCCGCGGTCCAAATGGGATTGACCGCGTGGATGACATCGGGATCGAAATCCCGGATCTCTTTGAAAAACTTCCACGAGGGCAAGCCAAACTTGATCTCCGGGTAGACCCACAGCGACAAGCTGGGGATGCGGGTGACCTCGAAGCCGGCGTAGGAGTCAGGAGCCTTGCCCGTGGCAAAAATCCGGACCTCGTGGCCCATCGCGGACAGTTGGTCCAGCGTGCGCGTCAGACGCGTGACCACGCCGTCGATCTTGGGCAGGAAGACCTCAGTAACGATAGCGATGCGCACGAAGGTTTAAGCCTCCGCAGCGTCAGCGCCGTTGGCCAAGGCTTCAGGAACACCAGCGTGCTGCTGGCGCGTCCACAGCGACTGCGCCGGAATCTTGGAGCGGTCCGCACGGTCGGCGTACTTACGCGCAACCTCCTCGACCTCATGGAGCAACCCCTCCGACAACGTGGTCGGCTCCAGACCAAGCTCGAGGAAGGTGTCGTTGGTGACGTGGAGTTCATTCTCCGCAGATTCCTTGCGCGGGTTCGGCACGTAGGCCACCTCCGCTCCAGAGATCTTCGCCAGCAGTTCTGCCAGGTCACGCACGCGGTGGGTTTCGGTCATCTGGTTGATGATCTTCACGCGCTCACCGCGGGCCGGCGGGTTCTGCAAGGCCAGCTCGATGCAGCGCACCATGTCACGGATGTGAATAAAAGCGCGGGTTTGTCCGCCGGTGCCGTGCACAGTCAGCGGATATCCAATACCGGCCTGAATGAGGAAGCGGTTGAGCACCGTTCCGTAGTCGCCGTCATAGTCAAAGCGGTTGATGAGGCGCTCATCCTTCTGGGTCTGCTCGGTGTGCGTGCCCCAGATGATGCCCTGGTGTAGGTCGGTGATCCGCAGCTCATCGTTCTTGGCATAGTAGGCAAAGAGGTGCTGGTCCAACACCTTCGTCATGTGGTAGACCGAGCCCGGGTTGGAGGGGTAGAGGATCTGCTGCTTGACGACGCCCCCTTCACCCGTATCCACCTGCACGTCCAGGTAGCCCTCCGGGATTTTCATGCCGGCAGTGCCGTAGCCGTAGACGCCCATGGTGCCCAAGTGGGCGACGTGGATATCCTGCTCAGATTCCACGATGGCGGCGAGCAGGTTGTGGGTGGCGTTGATGTTGTTATCCACCGTGTAGCGCTTAGTACGCGAATTCTTCATGGAGTAGGGGGCGGCACGCTGCTCCGCGAAGTGCACCACGGCATCCGGGCGCTCGGTGTTGAGGAACTCGAGCAGGCCGTCGTAGTCCTGGGCAACGTCGAGGTTGTAAAAACCGATGGTCTTGCCGGAAACCTCTGTCCACGCAGCCAAGCGTTCCTCAATAGAGGCGATGGGGGTCAAGGATTCTGCCCCCAACTCCTCATCGATGGCGCGCCGGGAAAGGTTATCCACGATGATGACATCGTGGCCTTGGTCGGAGAGATAGAGGGAAGCAGGCCAACCGCAGAAGCCGTCTCCGCCGAGAATCGCTATCTTCATTTTCTATCTCTCCACTTCTTGGGTCGGGGTCAAAACGTGCTATACCAGCAGGGGTCTAGTCTATGTTGACATGCATAAGTTTGGGGCGCGTTATGCGGCACACTTTTTTCGAACATACCGTTTGCTCGCCTGCGTCGGGGGCGCGCGGGGTAAAAAGTAAATGAATGTTCTCTAAGAGCCTGTAGACTAGCCCGCATGCTTGAAGCCGTGCTCAATGCTTTTGCCGATTCCGTCAATGCTCTACTGATAGGAATTCTGGTGGCTATCGGCATCATGCTTCCGCGGGGCAGCTACCGCAAGATCGCGGCCCTAGTCATCGTCGGTGACTGGTTTGGTGTGCTCACCGCAGCCGCCGTGGTGATGTTCATTTTCGTCGGCATCCAGGACAAGGTGGCCGCCGCACTCGAGTCACCGCTGCTTGGCTGGGGACTGGTGGTCATCGGCCTGGGACTGGGCCTTCTGGCCTGGCGCTCCAAGGGCGAACCTAATGACATGGTGCAGAAACTCCTCGGCCCGCTGCGCACGCCTTCGGCCAAGACCGTTGCGGTGGGCTATGCCATGGGCGTTATCCAGTCGTTGACCTCCGTGCCCTTCTTCTATGGCCTGATGCACCTAGCGGCCGGGGACTTTAGCAACACCGTTAAATACGGCGGCCTTTTCTTCTATGCCACTTTCGCGCTCTCACTACCCACGGTGTGCGGGCTTTTCATCGCTGTGGTTCGGGCGAAACCACAGTCCTGGGCCGGTCGCGCCTTCGCGTGGGCGCGGGAGAACTCCGCAACCGTGGCGTTGTGGAGTGGCTATGGCGTGGCTGCCTTCCTGGTTGTCATGGGCATCTTCGCCCTGCTTTAAAGTCTTGCTTTTAAAGCGACTCGGCAGCTGTCCTAGCTTCGCGGTGGTGGAACTGTCCTAGTTGCCAAAGATCTGGTCAGATCCCACGGCGAGTTCAAGAGTTTTGGCAACAACGGCAGTTCGAAAGAGTCGTGGCGCTAGTCATAGAGGACAGCGTCGAGGGGGAGGGCGTCGCCAAGCAGCGCCTGCTTCTGAGCAATCTCGACGTAGCGCGCGGCGTGCGGGATGAAGGCGGTGGATTCCTCCTGGCTCAACTCGCGCCGCACCTTGGCAGGTACCCCAGCGGCTAGGGTCCCGGCGGGAATATCCTGGCCTTCCAGCACCACCGCGCCGGCGGCGATGAGAGAGCCTGGACCCACGGTGGAGCCCGAGAGTAGGGAAGCCTTCATCCCAACGAGCGTGCCCGCGCCCACGTGCGTGCCATGGAGCATGGCCATGTGTCCTACGGTGACGTCATCCTCCAGCACACAAGGCTCAGTGGCTTCGACGTGGATGACGCAGTTGTCCTGGATGTTGACGCGGGCGCCAAGGCGGATGGAACCGACGTCCCCGCGCAGCACGCTGCCATAGAACACAGAAGAATCTGGCCCGATGGTGACGTCACCGATGATGGTGGCATTCGGAGCAATCCAGGCGCTGCGGTGGATACGGGGTTTACGGCCTTGAAAAGGGAGGATGAGCATGGCGGACTAGCTTTCTTCAGGGGTGGTTTCGATGGAGACCGCGAGGGACTCGGAGACTTCATAATCGCCGGGCGTGGTGCCGAGGCTGGCAAGTACGTCCCGCTCCGCCGGGGATAGCGGGATGGCCCAGCCCCGCTTGGGATCGTGGACAGGGCGCTGTGTCTTCGCCGTGGGGGAGAGATGCACCGTGGATTGCGGTCCGCGCAACTGTGCGGGCTCGCCGGAGCGGGCCACCTCACTGAGCACCTGCGCACCGGCGGGGGAGGTAACCAGGATGATGAGACCGCTCGCAGTGTGGACGGAAAGATGTTCTAAAGAGACCTCGACGGCGTGGGGATCCGGGGAAGCCAAACGGACAGTGCTGGAGCCGCCGAGTTTGTCGATGACATCCTTAACCGCAGAAAACAAACCCATGGCGTGATCCTAGCGCGGGGGTACCATCGGGCACTGTGATTGACGCGAAAGATACAGCACTCGTCATTGAAGGCGGTGGTATGCGCAATTCCTATACTGCCGCGTGCATCGTCAAGCTTCTGCAGGAGGAGGTGGAATTTGGCTGGGTCGGAGGCGTTTCCGCGGGCTCCTCGCACACCGTGAACTTCCTTTCCCGCGATGTGGTTCGCTCCGAGGAGTCCTTTGTGGACTTTGCCAAGAACCCCAGCTTCGGTGGCTTAGGTTCGCTGCTGCGCGGTAGCGGCTACTTCAACGCGGAGTTCATCTACGAGAAGGCCGCGGATCAAGACATGCCTTTTGACTGGGAAGCCTTCGAGGCTAACCCGGCGCAGATGTGTATTTCCGCCGCGCGCGCCGATACGGGGGAGAGCGTGTATTGGGGGCGTGAAGATATCAAGACGCAGGAAGATTTGATGGTGCGTGTGCGCGCCTCCTCGACGCTGCCGCTGATCATGCCGATGCGCGTCATCGACGGTGCGCCGTATGTCGACGGCGCCATGGGGGAGTCCGGTGGCATCCTCATCGAGCAAGCGGAGAAGGCCGGGTTTAAAAAGTTCCTGTTCCTGGGGTCGAAACCGCGAGGCTACGTGCGGCCCGAGGTTGGGCGGCCGGCGGCGCTGCGACGAATCTTCCGGAAGTACCCTGCCGTGGCAGAGGCGATGATTGGACGGCCACCCCGGTACAACGCCTCCAAGGACCGGCTTCTGGAGCTGGAGAAGGAGGGGCGTGCACAGCTTTTCTTCCCGGAGGATATGCAGGTGGCGTCGACTGAACGTTCCGTGACAAAGCTACGTTCCAACTATGAGGCCGGGCGCGCACAGACCTATGCCGAATGGCCGGCATGGAAGGAATTCTTAAGCAGCTAGCTTGCCAGCACGGTGAATGTGTACTCAGCTCACCTTGATGCTAAGGACGTGAGACATAGCACCCTTGGAGCGGAAAAGCGTCTTTGAGCGTGGCGTTTTCCACACGTTTTCCTACAATGTCTTTTCGTGTTGGCACTATTTGATGGAAATATTTGGCTGAGCATTTTCTTTGTTGCCTTGCTCGGCACGTTGTTTGGCATGATCCCCTTCGGCCCGCTGCGCTTCGGCGCGGCCGGTACGTTGTTTGTGGGCTTGGCCATCGGCACCTTTATCGATCTCGACGGCACGATCCTCAATAGCCTGCAGGAGATGGGCCTTGGCCTCTTCATCTATATGCAGGGCTTGTCTGCCGGCGAGCGCTTCTTCAAAGGCTTCTCTGAGCAGCTGAAACACATGATTACTGCCGCGATAGCGGTGGTGGGTGCTGCCGCCGTGGCGCTTCTCGCGGGCGGCTGGCTGGGACTGTCGCCCTTGCTCTCCGTGGGTGTGTTCTCCGGTGCGACGACCTCGACGGCATCCCTTGCTGTGGCGCAACAGCAAACGGGCGAGGAACTGCCGGCCGTGGGCTATTCCTTAGGCTATCCGGTGGGTGTGGCAGTCGCCATTCTGCTCGTAGCCCTCCTACTCAAGCAGTCCTGGCCGGGCTCTAAGGATAAGGACAAATCCGCGGAGGAGGTCTTCCGCTCCCGGACTATTCGGGTCACAAAGGACATCACCTACGACGAGCTAGTGGAGCGATTCGAGGATCAGTTCGTTATCGCCACGATTCGTCGCGGCAATATCCGAACCGTGGCCGGGGACCATCCGGAGATTCGCAAGGGTGACATCCTGCGCGTTCTCGTGACGAAGGCGAAACGTCATGAGCTCACCGCCGCCCTAGGCAAGCGTCAGCCTCAAGTGCCCTTTGTGGATAAGCGTTTGGTCATTGAAACCGTGGTGGTGTCGAACTCCGATATTGCCGGCCGAACCGTGGAGGATCTTAACCTCTTCAAGCGCTACGGTGGCCGCATTGTCCACGTGCAACGCGGTGATGAAGAGTTTCTGGCCAGCTTCGATACGCACCTTGATGCCGGTGACCGGGTGACGGTGATTGTGGATCAGGACCGCCTGGGTGATATCCGCGATTACTTCGGTGACTCGGTTCAGGGTTATTCACAGCTGAACTGGGTTGCTGTCGGCGGTGGTCTGTTCCTGGGCTATCTCATCGCGCTCATTGTGGTTCCGCTACCGGGTGGCACGTCCTTTGAGCTTGGCTTTGCGCTGGGCCCGTTGATTACCGGACTTGTTCTCGGTGCTTTGCACCGCACGCGCCGCGTGCCCTGGAAGGTTCCGGCTTCAATCAACTTGGCTCTTCAGCAGTGGGGCCTTGTCATCTTCTTGGCTTCGGTGGGCTTGGCCTCGAGTGAGGCTTTCCAGTCCACGGCATTCTCCTGGATGGGCCTGAAGTGCATGCTTCTGGCTGCCATCATTACCGTGATTGCCGTCGCCCTCTTTGCTGTGGCGAACAGGTTCCTAGGCCAGTCGGAAACCCGCACCGCGGGCGGTGTTTCCGGCATCTTTGGTCAGCCTGCCGTGGTCAACTACGCCACGGGAATGAGCACGGATTCCCGCATCATGACTGGCTACGCGGCCACCATTGTGGTGGCGCAGATAGTCAAAATTGTGGTCATCCCGGTGATGCTCACGGTCTAATCCGCTACGAAAACTGTTGCGGGGAGCCTAGTTAGTGCTCCCCGCAGTTTGCTGTTTTGAAGCCTTCACATCGCTTCAAACTGTTTTGTACCGCGCCCCTGCGGCATTGTGCGAGCATGCATTGCCTTGAAAAGGGTGGCGCGCAACACAATCCATCGGTACGATTCTGGTTAACTTCGTACAGTTTGGAGAGCGATATATGGACATCGTTATTGCGGGCGCCGCCCGGACGCCCTTCGGAAAAATGCTTGGTGCCCTTTCAACCTTGCCAGCGACGGAGCTTGGATCCCGCGCCATCGCTGCCGCGCTTGAGCAGGCACAGGTTCACCCTGAAGACGTCGATGCTGTGATGTGTGGCCAGGTTCTGCAGGCTGGCGTGGGACAGAACCCCACGAAGCAAGCAGCACTCGGGGCAGGGATTTCCCCAAATGCGCACACCGCAACGGTCAACAAGGTCTGTTTGTCCGGCCTGACCGCGGTTATCGACGCCTCCCGGCTCCTTCGCTCCGGCGAAGCCACGGTGGTAGTTGCCGGGGGAATGGAGTCGATGTCAAACGCGCCGCACCTTATGCCGCAGTCACGCAAAGGAAAGAAATTCGGTGCCGTCGAGCTGCTCGATCATATGGAACACGATGGCTTGCGCGCGGCAGACCTAGGGATTTCGATGGGTTCGCTGTCAGAAAAATATGCCGAACGCTATCCCGCAACCCGCCAAGAGCAAGACCGCTGTGCCGCGTTGTCCCACCAGCGCGCGTTGCGGGCGAGTGAGGAGGGAACCTTTGACAAGGAGATCACTCCCATAACGGTTTCGAGCAAGCGCGGTGAGGTCCTCGTCTCGCACGATGAGGGAATTCGGGAAGGGGTTACTGAAGAAACCTTGGCCGGGTTGAGGCCAGCTTTTAAGAGCGATGGGAGTATTACCGCTGGCAACTCCTCACCCATCACGGATGGGGCGGCTGCAGTGGTTCTCACCACACGTGAGTACGCGGAACAGAAAGGACTGCCGGTCATGGCGGTCCTACGCGCGCCAGGACAGGTAGCCGGTCCGGATTCCTCCTTGCAGGAGCAACCCGCTCGGGCTCTCCTCGCAGCCCTTGAGCGTCAAGGCTGGGGCATTGCTGATCTCGATCACATCGACATAAATGAGGCCTTCGCCGCAGTGGTGGTTCATTCGGCCAATGTCCTTGGAATCAATCCCGATGACGTGAACCCGCAGGGCGGTGCGATTGCCTTGGGACATCCCATTGGCGCATCCGGCGCTCGGCTTGTCGTTCATGCGGCGCATCGCCTTGCGGGCGGCCAGGCCCACCGTGCGGGTGTCACTTTGTGCGGCGGCGGTGGCCAGGGCGAAGCTCTGTTGCTCGAGGCACCACACTAAAACAGCCGATAGTTCATGAAGAGGAGGAGTAACCAATGACGAATGAGATTATCCACGACATCCGCGGCCACGCTGGCGTTCTTACACTAAACCGGCCCAAGGCCATTAACGCGTTGAATCAGACGATGATCGATGAGATGACGGCGGTTTTGAAGGACTGGCAGGACGATGACCGCGTCAAGCTCGTTATCCTACGAGGCGCTGGTGAACGTGGGCTGTGTGCTGGCGGCGACGTTGCGGCCTTGTACCACGATGCCCTGGAGGGCGGTACGACAGGTGCCCATTTCTGGAAGACGGAATATGAACTGAACTATTTAATCTCCACCTATTCCAAGCCCTATGTAGCGCTCATGGAGGGCATTGTGTTGGGCGGCGGAATCGGTGTCTCAGCGCACGCCTCACACCGCATTGTTTGCGAGGATTCGCGCATCGGAATGCCGGAGGTGGGAATTGGGTATTCGCCCGATGCCGGTGGGTCCTATCTGCTGTCCCGGGCTGCGGATCGCCTTGGCCGGCACTTGGCGTATACCGCGATCCACGTGGGAGCCGCGGAGGCGATCGATACCGGCTTCGCGGACTACTTCGTGCCCAAGGACAAGCTCGATGCTCTCGTTGAGCAGCTGGTGGAGACGGGCGACCCAGCCGATATTGAGAAGTTCACAGAGTCAGTGGGCCCAGGCTTCGGTAAGGACCGCGCCGAAATGGTGGACGTCTATGCTGCAGACACCGCTGAAGAGACCCTTGCCCGTCTGCAAGAACGTGCAGCAGCAGGCGGCGACGGGCATTGGGCGGCGAAGGCCGCCAAGCGGATGAGCTTGAATTCCCCGCTGGGCATTCGCGTCACCGAGGAATCCTTGAATCGCAATGCGTCGATGAGCCTCGCGGAGACCTTGACCCAGGAATTCTGGATGTCCGTGAACATGCAAAAACACAAGGAATTTGTGGAGGGAATTCGCGCGCAAATCGTCGATAAGGACCGCAATCCTTCCTGGGAGTATGGGTCCATCGGCGCCGTTCCCGACGACGTGGTGGCGTCTATCCTCGAACCCATCGAGGGCAGCGTGGAAGCCCCAGAATTCAATGACCACCAGTGATTAAGTACCAGTCAAAAGCACAGGAAGGACACTATTACCATGGCAATTCTTAGAGAAAAGCGCGACCGCGTCGCACTCATCACGCTCAATCGTCCGGAGGCGCTTAATGCCCTGAACAACGACACCATGCTTGAAGTTACTCAGGCAGTTCAGGAATTCGACGCCGATGCAGAAGTAGGGGCAATCGTCATCACCGGTTCGGAGAAGGCGTTTGCGGCCGGTGCAGATATCAAGGAAATGTCCTCGAAGTCAGCGACAGAGATGTACACCGCGGACTGGTTCGCAGGTTGGGACGTCCTCACACGAGCCCGCACGCCGATCATTGCTGCGGTGAACGGATACGCGCTCGGTGGAGGTTGCGAGCTGGCCATGATGTGTGACTTCATCATCGCTGGCGACAAGGCCAAGTTTGGCCAGCCGGAGGTCAACCTGGGCGTCACTCCGGGTATGGGAGGCTCCCAGCGA
>NZ_CABTZR010000033.1 GCF_902489365.1 uncultured Corynebacterium sp.
CGCAGCGGCGAGCGCCGACACCTCCTGTGGGGAATTGGCCCGCGCGCTGCAGTTGATTACGCGCAGTTATGCCGCGACCGCCTACGACGTGAAATAGAGGAAGTCAATGAAGTTGCTCACCAGTGCAGCCCGCAATTACTCGTGGGGTTCGCGTACGCTGATCCCCACGCTGCTCAGCGAGCCGGAAGCTACTAGCCCGGTGGCTGAGCTGTGGTTCGGCGCGCACCCGGCTGATCCCTCGACGGTGGATGGCGAGAAGCTGGATGAGATCATCGCCGCGGATCCACAAGGACAACTGGGGAAGCGGGTAGCGGATACATACGGTGCCAGCTTGCCCTTCCTGTTGAAGATCCTGGCGGCGGCCGAGCCGTTGTCGCTGCAGGCGCACCCGTCCAAGCAACAGGCCGAGGAAGGCTTTGCTCGCGAGAACGCGGAGGGTATCGAACTCACAGCGGCCAATCGCAACTACAAGGATGACAACCACAAGCCGGAGCTCATCGTGGCACTCACAGAGTTTTACGCCATGGCGGGCTTCCGCCCTCTCTCGCAGACCCGCAGCCTCTTCGCGGCTTTGGACTGCGAAGAGCTCGCGCACTACGAGGGCATGCTCGATCCGGACCCCGCTGCCGAAGGCGACAGCCTCCGCGCGCTGTTTACCACGTGGATCACTATCCCCAGCGCTAAGCGCAAGGAGCTTATCAGCGCGGTGGTAGCCGCGGGTGAGCACCTGCGCCAAAGCCAAGCTGGTGAACCGTGGATGTCTACCGTGATGGGGACCGTGTCGAAGATCAACGAGCAATACCCAGGGGACATCGGCGTGCTGGGCGCGCTGCTGCTGAACCACATCGTCCTGCAGCCGGGTGAGGCGATCTACCTCGACGCCGGACAGCTGCATGCCTATGTGTCTGGTCTGGGCGTGGAGATCATGGCCAACTCGGACAACGTGCTGCGCGGCGGCCTGACCCCGAAGTTCGTTGACGTCCCTGAGCTGGTCAAGGTCCTGACGTACCAGGCGGCGGAGGACCCGCGAGTGGATCAAATAGCGCACGCAGACGCAGCTGGAAAGGAAGCAACGGGCAGCATTACGGGGGCCACGGCGTGGGCCTACCCGGTGCCGATTGAGGAATTCTTGCTGGACCGCGTGGAGCTTTCCGGTGCGGACTCCGCCGAGGTAGACAGCGACGGCCCGATGATCCTGCTGTGCACCGCTGGCGCGGCCACGGTGAGCAACGACGAGGGGGAGAGCGTGGACTTCAGCGCTGGCCACGCGGCATGGATTCCAGCCAGCGACCCAGCCGCCACGATCCGTGCCGCGGAGGCCGAAGGCGCGGAGGTATTTGTCGCTCGCGTCTAGGGCTTAAAGGTGCACCTTTTAAGGTGCACCGCTTCTAGAATGCAACGCTTTAAGGATGCACCGCTGCTGGTTCGGCGGCGGGTTCCATGGGGTTCTCGCCCGGCTTAACGGCGGTGGGGGTTTCTGCGGACGGTTCCTCCGCGGCGGGGACGTCATCCGTTGGGGCTGCCGGGGTGGGGGCCTCATTGGTCCGGTGCGCCTCGGATTCGCGCGCCAGCGACTCTAGCGCCTCGTTGCCGTGCTGGGCAGACTCGTCCCACTGCTTTTGCTCTGCTTCGGTCGGCTCTCGGTGTTCCGTCACGGAGTCAGGCTCTGCCTCAGGCTTCGGTGCTTCTTGGGCGAGCCCGGCCGGCTGCGGGTTGAAGGAATCAGAAGCCTCGGGGGAGTCCTTGCCCTGCGGCGATGTAGGGGCCTCGGTGGGTTGCTGCTCGGTCAGCTGGGGGTTGTGCTCGCGGTCCCCGCGGGATTCCTGTGGACCCGAATCCTGCGGTGCGGCCGTCTGCGGCTCCAGGGTGGCCGGCGGTGGCGTTGGCTCGGTGTGCTGCGGGGTGGAGCCAGGTGCCACGGATTCGGAGGCCGTGGACGAGTCGCTCGAGGGGGCCGTGGTTGGGGTGGTAACAACCGGTGCCGGCGGGTTCTGCGCGTTCTGCGTTGCCTGCGGTTGCTGGTTCTGCAGTGAGGAGACGTTATCCGGGCGGTAGACGGCAGTGGGGCCAGCGGGCTCCGTGTTGTTGACAACGGCGTTCGGCGCTAAGTACGGATCCTCCGCCGGCGCGGCAACCGGCGTGTGCGAGTCCTTCGACTGGGTGGTCGTCGGAGAAGCCGTCGTGGTGTAGGAGTGCGTCGCTGATGAGGACGTGGTAGCCGTGCTCGACACCGCGGTGGCGGCCGAGGGCTTAGCCACGACGGATTCGGGTGCGCTCATGCGCCACACCGCGACGCCCACGGCGACGGCACACAGGAGGCCGGCCGCCACGAAGGCGAGGATGCGGCGTGAACTGCTCGTCATGCGGGGGCGCTCTCCTAACTGCACAAAGGTCACAAGTCGGTAACAACGATAGCACGAATATAGAGATAATAAATGGCCTGGGCAATAACCCCTGTTCATGCTTCTTTCCAGGATGCAGCCAGGCCGGCATTACAGGGAACTGTGGCGCAGCTGTAATGAAACGGACTCATTGACCGAAGCCTTGCATAAGGGCGCCTAAAGAATGGTAGAAATTGGATTAGATAGCGGCTTGGCGGCGGGCGCGCCCCACAACGCCACACTGACCCACCGTGGATACAAGAAAATAGACCCCAACTTAGACCCCTATTCGCGTAAAGGATGTAAGGAGAAACAATGAGCTCATGGGATGAGGACATCTTCGCCGACGAGGTCAACGTCGACTTCTTGGATGAACTGGCAGACCTTGAGGACGAAGAGATCGTTGCCGCGGTCGATGATGCCTGCGCCCTGGCGGTCTCCGGTGAGGATCAGACCGAGGACGAGCAACGCAACGCGCTGGCGGCGGCCACGATCGCCGCGATTTGGGCGGGCGCCCCGTTCAGTGCCGGGGAGGTCGTTGAGGACTACCCGTTCATTCGTGATCTGGCCGGTTCCGGTAGCGAGAACCTCAACGAGCACGCCCTCGAGCTGCTCGAAGGCGTCGAGGAGGACTACGACCTCGAGCCCTTCATCGAGGCGCTGTCCTAGTACGCCAGCATGCTGATCAGTATTGAAGGAATCGATGGTGCGGGAAAGAACACCATCACCCAGCGCCTGCGGGAAGAGCTTGCCTGTGAGGTTTCGGTCTTAAGTTTCCCGCGCTACGAAGACTCCGTGCACGCGCAGCTCGCACAGGAGGCGCTCTATGGGCGTATGGGAGATCTCACCGATTCGGCCTACGGGATGGCCACTCTCTTCGCCCTGGATCGGTGGGGCGCTAAGGAACAGCTGCTCGCCGCCGCCGAATCCACAGACTCCTTGCTTATCCTGGATCGCTACGTGGCTTCGAACGCGGCCTACTCCGCCGCAAGGGTGGGCGGGGAGCTCATCGTTGACTGGGTCTACGAGCTCGAATTCGAGCGTTTTGGCCTTCCCATTCCGCAGTTGCAGATCTTCTTGGACACCGACGTCGAAGTCGCCGGCCAACGCGCCGTGGCCCGCGCGGCGGAGGATGAGGGGCGCCATCGCGATCGCTATGAGCGGGATGCGGGGCTGCAGGCCCGCACGGCCGCTGCTTACCGTCGTCTAGCGCAGCAGCAGTGGGCTGGGCAGTGGATCGCCACCGCGGATGCCGATATGATTATCCAAGCTGTCAAAGAGCTTGTAGGAGAACAATAACGTGGCACCAAAAATCTTGGTCGTGGATGATGACCCGGCAATCGCCGAAATGCTCACCATCGTGCTTGAGGCAGAGGGGCTGGATCCAATTGCCGTCAACGATGGAAACGAGGCCATCCCAGCCTTCCGTGAGCACGACCCAGATCTGATCCTGTTGGATCTCATGCTGCCGGGCATGAACGGCGTCGATATTTGCCGTGCCATCCGCACCGAGTCCTCCGTGCCCATCGTCATGCTCACGGCGAAGACGGACACCGTCGACGTGGTCCTCGGCCTCGAATCGGGGGCGGATGACTACATCACCAAGCCCTTCAAGCCCAAGGAACTCATTGCCCGCATCCGTGCGCGCCTGCGCCGGATCGATGGGGGCTCGGGAGAGATCATCGAGGTAGGGGACCTGCTTATCGACGTTCCCGAGCACACCGTCACCCGCAAGGGCGGCGAAGAAATCTCGTTGACCCCGCTGGAGTTCGACCTCCTTTTGGAAATGGCCCGCAAGCCCGGGCAGGTCCACACCCGTGAAGCGTTGCTCGAATCCGTTTGGGGTTACCGCCATGCCTCGGATACTCGCCTCGTCAACGTGCACGTTCAGCGCTTGCGCGCCAAGATTGAGCACGATCCGGAGGATCCACACATCGTCCTCACCGTGCGCGGTGTGGGGTACAAGACTGGAAAATCCGCCGAGTAAAGGACTGCCGCTATTTTTGGTTGGTTAGGGCGAGCCCGGGATGGCATCGTCGAGCGCTGGCGTACGTCCCTGCAGACACGCGTGCTGGGCATGATGCTGGTGGCCTCCACGGTGGTCATGATCATCCTGGCCTACGCTCTGGTGTCGGTGCTCACGCAGCAGCTGGTGAGCCAGAAAGAGGACACCGCGCTGCAAGAGCTCGACCGCGCCCGCGTAGCCGTGGAGCAACAGATTGATGCGACAGGAACGGCTAACTCAACGCAGGTGCGCATCAACTCCGCACGCGCCGCACTGGGGCAGATGTCGGCACAGCAACCCGATGCCCAGGCCGTGTACGAACCGGTTATCCTCGTGGAAAACTCCGACGGCACGGCCACCACCTCACCGGAGGGCTACCGCATCCCTGATGGCATGCGCGAGCTCGTCGGTCAGGGCCAAGTCGTGCAGCAGTACGCCACGGTGGATCAGCAATCGGGGGCTACCTACAACGCACTGATGGTGGGCACCCCCATTGAAAGTGATATCCCGAATACCCAGGTCTACCTCGTGCTCTCCATGGAGTCTGAGGAATCGACGATGGCGCTCATGCGCGGATTGCTCTCTGCTGCTGGAGTGGTCGTCGTGGTCCTCCTCGTGGGCATCGCGTGGCTGGCTACCCAGCAGGTGATCGTGCCGATTCGCTCTGCTTCCCGCATCGCGCAGCGCTTTGCCGCCGGCCACCTGCGTGAGCGCATGGTGGTCAACTCGGATGATGAGATGGGCCGCCTTGCCTCTTCCTTCAACGACATGGCGGATAAGCTCTCCAAACAAATCACCCAACTGGAGGAGTATGGCGATCTCCAACGGCAGTTCACCTCCGACGTGTCCCACGAGTTGCGCACGCCACTGACCACGGTGCGCATGGCGGCGGATGTCATCGCGGCGGACGCGGATGAGTTCAACCCTTATACCAAGCGCTCGGCGGAGCTGCTTATCAAGGAGCTGGATCGCTTCGAGGACTTGCTCGCGGATCTGCTGGAGATCTCTCGCCACGATGCGGGCGTGGCGGATCTGTCCACGGCCTCCATCGATATTCGTTCCTGCGTAGACTCCGCACTGAGCCAGGTTGAACACCTCGCCGCCGAGCTCGATGTGGAGGTCATCGTGCATGTTCCGGAGGAACCCGTGGCCGTCGAATGCGATTCACGGCGTGTCGAGCGCATCCTGCGTAACCTGCTCGCGAACGCCATTGATCACTCTGAAGGCAACCCCGTCACCGTGGATATCGGGGCGACGGAGGACGCCGTCGGCATCGCCGTCACCGACTCCGGTGTCGGCCTCAAGGAGGGCCAGGAGGAGTTGGTGTTCAACCGCTTCTGGCGCGCGGATTCTTCCCGTAAACGCCATTCTGGCGGAACCGGTCTGGGCCTTGCCATCGCCCGCGAGGATGCGGTGCTGCACGGCGGTACGTTGGACGCTATTGGCTACTTCGGCGTGGGCTCGCGCTTCCGCCTTATCCTGCCCCGCACACCAGACAACAAAGTAGAGTCCGAGCCCATCGCTTTGGAGGTCCCAGGTGCACCGGAGCAGGTCGAGGCAGAAGAACAATCCGCGCTCGAGGTGACCTCGGAGCCGGGCATGCCTGTGTTTAAAGGTGAGTCGGACACAGGAATCGTGTGGCCTTCGGAGCGCGAATCCCGTGGCGTGGACACGCCTTTCAATCACAACACCGTTCCTGATTTCGAGGAGGAGGCCCAGCGATGATGCCGGCCCGCCGCCCACTCGCAGTGTTCAGCTGCGTTGCGCTCATAGCCCTCGCCGGGTGCTCGACCTTGCCGAATAACACGGATCCGCAAGTGATCGGGACTTTCGAACCGCATGACCGGGCAGACGATGCCGTCGTCGAACCGCGTACAGATAGCGAGCCTGATCTCCTCGTGCGTGACTTCTATTCGGCGGTGGCGATTCCCACCGGCAACTACGCCGCCGCCCGCACCTTCCTTTCGACGGATATAGCTAATTCCTGGGACCCCACGGATACCGTTCTGGTGGTGGATTCCATCGATCTCGTGACGTCCAATATGGAAGACGGCGACCTGGAATACTCGGTCCGCGGCAATATTATTGGCCGATTGGCCAATGGCGGGGCCTATGTCCCCGATAATTCGCGCATCGAAGCAACCGTCCGGCTGCGCCAGTTCAATGGGCAATGGCGCATCACGGATTTGCCCACTGGTGCTGTGATTGAGCGCACCGAACTACGCAACCGCTACCGGCCGCAGTCGCTGTACTTTTTCGATACAACCCAACGCCTGCTGGTGGCGGACCGTCGTTGGCTCTATTCGGGTAAGGAGTCAATCGCCTCGGAGCTAGTGACCCTGCTGCTGCAGGGGCCGTCCTCCGATATCGCGCCGGCGACGTCCACCTTAAGCCCCAAGGACGCTACCTTCTTGGGAATCAACGATGGCGTCTACGAGTTCAGCGGGATGGCAGGAATGACCCAGGAGGAGCGCCTCAAGTTCGCCGCCCAGTTGGTCTGGACCCTCAACAACGCCGAGATCACGAACTCAGTGCGCGCCACCATCGATGGCAGCCCGCTTGTCGACGGCATGGAGGAAATGACCATCGATGACTTTGCCGAGTTCAACCCAGAGGTGGCTGCCCAGTCCGTGCCTAAGCTCTACGCGGTCAATGACGGCTCACTCCTCGAGGTCAAAGGCGAAGGCAGCACCGAGGTGCAGGGAATGGCCGGGCAGATTCACGATATCCAGTCCGCGGACGTCTCCGATGAGGGCATGGTCGCCGCGGTACGCAAGCGCTCTGAGAAAGAGTCACAGCTGGCGATGGGCGAGCTCGGCCACGAGCTCAAGGATTCAGTCAAGGGCGAAACTCTAGCCCGCCCTACCTTCGAGGTGGGAGGACAAGTGGCGTGGACCGTCGTCGACGGCAAGCACGTGGTCCGCGTGACACGCTCGCCGGCCACCGGCGAGCTGAGCACCGCGGAGGTGGACACCTCCGCATTAGAGAACGTGGAAGGCGAAATCTCCGTCATCCGACTGTCCCTGACGGGAGCGCGTATCGCCATGATTATCGATGGCAGCATTTATACCGGTGTGGTTGCCCGCGCGACGTCGGGTGAGCGGCGCATCGTCAACGTTCACCAGGTGGGCCCAGAGCTGGCCGGCTCTGCTTTGTCGGTGGAGTGGCAGACAGACGGGGCCCTGCTTGTGGGTACCTCGGCGTCGAGCTCTCCGGTGTGGCGCATCGAGCAAGACGGATCTTCGGCCACCACACTGCCCACCGGAAATATCACCGCACCCGTGGTCGCGGTGGCCTCTTCGCCGTCGACGCTTTATGTCACCGATGCGCATGCGCTGCTGCAGCTTCCCGCGGGCGGATCCGAGCGTTCTTATTGGCGCGAGGTGGAGGGCTTGCAGGGAGTGCGTTCCTCTCCGATCATCGCGCGCTAGAGGACAGCTCAGGAGTCAGGCTAGAGTGGGGCGCATGCCGAAACATCGGGGGATAGGGGAGGTCACCGCCGCGCTCATGGAGCTGTTCCTGCCACGCCCGTGCGCCGGGTGCGGGGGTGAGACCTCTGCGGGTGGGGTGCTGTGCGCAGCCTGCCAGCACCACCTGCGGCAGATACCGCGCCGCGTGGAACGTCCCCAGCCATTAGGTTTTCCGGCGTGGGCGCTCGGACCGTATTCCGATACCCGCCGCGGGGTCATCATCGCGATGAAGGAACGCGGACACCAGGCGGTGCGCGCGCACTTGGGCGCGGTGCTTGCCGCTGGCATTGACTACCTGCGCGCTCGCGGCGACATTCCGGAGACCGCGCTGATGGTTCCCGCCCCGACACGAGCGTCGTCGGCCCGCAAGCGTGGTGGTGATCCGGTGGCCGCGCTGTGCCGGGCGGCGTCTGCTCGGCTTCCTGGTTGGGACGTGGTTAATGCCTTGATGACGGCCGAAGGCAGTGCGGATCAGTCGCAGCTCAACGCCGCGGAGCGCACAGACAATATGCGCAGTGCCGTGCGGTTGCTGCCGTCCGCCCGGATGTTGGCGGGGCGCAGCGTGCTGCTTGTCGACGACGTCATCACGACTGGCGCGACACTCCGCGCCAGCGCCGCTCGCGTATGGGCCGTCGGGGGTGACGTGGCGGGGGCGATTGCCCTGGCAGACGCGTAGGGTGGAGCGACATCAAGCCTCTGTAGAGGGGGCCAGTGAACCCGTTGGTTATGACCAGTGGTAGCATGAGGGGTGTCACAGGGAAGCGGACACTAAGCCCCGAATCACAGGCTTGAATGAGGTCCGCAGAATGTGCAGTCATTCAGTCCCCACGAGTAAAGGGAGGCATTACATGTCCCAGCAGACCAACGCTCAGGTCACCATCACCGGTCGTAACGTGGAGGTTCCGGAGCACTTCCAGGAACGTGTCACTGAAAAGCTAGCCAAGATCGAGCGCCTTGATCCGACCCTGACCTTCTTCCACGTGGAGCTGCAGCACGAGCCGAACCCGCGCCGCGAGTCTGAGGCAGAGCGTCTGCAGATTACCGCTACCGGCAAGGGGCACATCGCCCGCGCTGAGGCTAAGGAAGATTCATTCTACGCGGCACTCGAGACGGCTCTGGGCAAGATGGAGCGCTCTCTGCGCAAGGTAAAGGTGCGCCGCGAGAACGTGAAGTCCGGCCACCGCGCTCAGAAGGGTACCGGTCAGATTGCTGCCGAGCTGGTCGCCGAAGCTGAAGCGGCTAAGCCTGGTAAGGAAGAACGCTACATCGACCCGTACGCAGAGACGGTCGAGGACGTTCGCCCGGGCCAGGTTGTGCGCTTCAAGGAGCACCCGGCCACCCCGATGTCCGTGGATGATGCACTCAGCGAGATGGAGCTGGTCGGCCACGACTTCTACCTCTTCATCAACGAAGAGAACAACAAGCCGTCTGTGGTCTACCGCCGCCACGCCTTTGACTACGGCCTTATCTCCCTGACGGACGCTTAAGGGGCTAAGCGTCCTAAGGACTAAGTATTAAGCCCTTCGGGAAAATTATCCCGGCTACAACACGTTTCCCCGCGCTGAACATGCAGCGCGGGGAAACGTGTTTTCCGTTTATCACGACGGAGCTATACCCCGAATTGGCTGGACAGGTGTACTTCGGCCTCAGCTAGCTTTTGCAGTGGCAGCATGAGCAAGGCCACCGGGGCAACCAGAATCAGATCCAGTCCGAAGTTTTCGGTGGGATGCGACCCCGGGCGGTGGGAAGTGGCGACGGCATCCATGGTTCCGGTCATGATCGCGTCATAGGTCCACATGGCGCTACCACCGCGCGGCGCTTCGGAATCATCAGCCACGGCGGCGGGGGCGGTTATGGTGCTCAAAGCTAGGGCTGCGGAGGTAGCGGTAGCTACGGCAATCTTGGAGAACTGCATAGTCATTCCTTTTCTGTCTCGCTCTGTGGGTCTGAGAAAACACAGGATGGGCGCACGAGTGGGCGCGGGCTAAGTATCGGATTTTGCGTTTTGGGTTGGGTGGCGAATCGATACGGAAAAGCTAGTGAGTACAATGGCGACGAGTTAACTTTATTGTCGCGACCAGAAGGACTATCTAGACGTGTTTGGACTTTCCAAGCTGCTCCGTGCCGGTGAGGGACGCACCGTCAAGCGCCTGGCTAAAATTGCTGATGATGTTATTGCCCTAGAAGATAAATTCGCGGCGCTGTCGGATGATGAGCTTAAGGCTAAGACAGACGAGTTTAAGAAGCGTCTGGCGGATGGCGAAAAGATGAATGACATGCTTCTCGAAGCATTCGCCACCGTGCGTGAAGCCGCCTGGCGCGTGCTCGACCAGAAGCACTACAAGGTACAGATCATGGGTGGTGCCGCCCTGCACTTTGGCAACGTTGCCGAGATGCGCACGGGTGAAGGTAAGACCCTGACCTCGCTGCTGCCGGCCTACCTCAACGCTCTGGAAGGCAAGGGCGTCCACATCGTGACTGTCAACGACTACCTGGCTAAGCGTGACGCCGAGATGATGGGCCGTGTTCACCGCTGGCTGGGACTGTCCGTTGGCGTCATCCTCTCCGAGATGCGCCCTGCGGAGCGCAAGGAAGCCTATGCCTGCGACGTCACGTACGGCACGAACAACGAGCTGGGCTTTGACTACCTGCGCGACAACATGGTCCGCTCGCTTGATGAAACCGTCCAGCGCGGCCACAACTACTGCATCGTGGATGAGGTTGACTCCATTCTTATCGATGAGGCGCGTACCCCGCTCATCATTTCCGGCCCTGTCGATGGTTCCTCTCAGTTCTACGGAGTCTTTTCCAAGCTGGCCCCGAAGATGCGCGAGGGCATCCACTACGAGGTGGACCACAAGAAGCGCACCATTGGTGTGCTTGAGGACGGCGTGGAATTCGTCGAAGACCAGTTGGGCATTGAAAACCTCTACGCACCTGAGCACTCCCAGCTGGTGTCCTACCTCAATAACGCGCTGAAGGCGAAGGAGCTCTTCACCCGCGATAAGGACTACATCGTGCGCAACGGCGAGGTCCTCATCGTGGATGGATTCACCGGCCGCGTGCTGGCTGGCCGCCGTTACAACGAGGGTATGCACCAGGCCATTGAGGCGAAGGAAGAGGTGGAGATCAAGAACGAGAACCAGACGCTGGCAACCGTTACCCTCCAGAATTACTTCCGCCTTTACGACAAGATTTCCGGTATGACCGGTACCGCAGAAACTGAGGCGGCCGAGCTGCACTCCATTTACGGTCTCGACGTGGTGCCAATTCCGACTAACAAGCCGAACCAGCGTACCGACCACTCCGACCGCATCTACAAAACCCAGGAAGCGAAGTTCGCTGCGGTGGTCGATGACATCGAGGAACACGTGGCTGCCGGTCAGCCGGTGCTCGTTGGTACCACCTCCGTGGAACGCTCCGAGTACCTCTCGCAGCTGCTGAGCAAGCGCGGCGTCAAGCACTCGGTGCTCAACGCCAAGCACCACGAGGAAGAGGGCCAGATCGTCGCTCGTGCTGGCCGCCCTGGCACCGTCACCGTGGCCACCAACATGGCCGGCCGTGGTACCGATATCGTTCTCGGTGGCAACCCCGAAGTCATCCTGGATGAGAAGCTGCGGGACCGCGGCCTCGATCCCTTTGAGGACGAGGAGAAGTACCAGGAAGCCTGGGACGCTGAGATCGAGCAGGAGAGGGAACGCTCCAAGAAGATGGGCGATGAGGTCCGTGAGGCCGGCGGCCTGTACGTGCTGGGCACCGAGCGCCACGAGTCGCGCCGTATTGATAACCAGCTGCGTGGCCGTTCCGGACGTCAGGGTGACCCGGGCGAGACCCGCTTCTACCTGTCCATGCGCGATGAGCTCATGGTGCGCTTCGTGGGCCAGTCCATGGAGAACATGATGAACCGCCTCAACGTGCCGGATGACGTGCCGATTGAGGCCAAGATGGTGTCGAACTCTATCAAGGGTGCGCAGGCACAGGTGGAGAACCAGAACTTCGAGATGCGTAAGAACGTGCTCAAGTACGACGAAGTTCTTAACGAGCAGCGCAAGGTGGTGTACGCCACCCGCCACGACATCCTTGAGGCCAACGACATCAAGGACAACATCCGGACGATGATCAATGACACCGTGTCTGCCTACGTGGCAGGGGCTACTGCCACCGGTTACGTGGAGGACTGGAATCTCGATGAGCTGTGGAATGCGTTGGATTCCCTGTACGGGCCGACCATGACACATGAGGAGCTCGTTGACGGCGCCGAATACGGCGCTGCCGGCGAACTGACTGCGGAGCAGCTGCGCGATGCCCTCTTGGCTGATGCCAACTCCGAGTACGACAAGCTCGAAGACGCTG
Organism: uncultured Corynebacterium sp.; assembly: GCF_902489365.1. Taxonomy (GTDB): domain Bacteria; phylum Actinomycetota; class Actinomycetes; order Mycobacteriales; family Mycobacteriaceae; genus Corynebacterium. The sequence goes on from NZ_CABTZR010000033.1 coordinate 12,210, forward strand.
TGACTGCCATCGGCGGAGAGAACCAGATGCGCAATACCGAGCGCATGATCATTCTGCCGATCATCGACCAGAAGTGGCGCGAGCACCTTTATGAAATGGATTACCTCAAGGAAGGTATTGGCCTGCGTGCTATGGCGCAGCGCGATCCCCTGGTGGAATACCAGAAGGAGGGCGGCGACATGTTTAACGCCATGAACGACGCAGTGAAGGAAGAAACCGTCCGCCAGCTGTTCATGTTGCGCAAGCAGTTCAAGGCCCAGGAAGAGGCGAGCGCAGCGGGTGAAGCAAACGCGGAAGCGGAAGCTTAAATCTGCCGCGGTCTGAAACTTCGCTGATGTGCGAACGCTAGAAAGCGCGGAAAAGTGATGAGGCGCCGTGAGGGAAGAACTCCCCACGGCGCCTTTTTGTTGGAAGCAGTTAGGTATATACTGTCAAATTATTAATTGTTCTGTTTTGGAAGGTTGAGTTAGTATGCGCCGCTTGTCTCTGCGAGTAGGTCTCTCCGTGTTCGCATCTGCCACTCTGTTGGGCGGCGGCGCAGCTGCGTCAGCTATCGAGCTTGCTCCCGAGGAGCAGTGTCAGCTCTCTTCCGTCTTGAGCTCGCACGGCGATGAGTCCTCCAAGGACGCCGTGCTCAGCTCCCAGGACACCATGGCTACTCAGTGCGGCGCTGTGTCCGCTCCGGAAACCTCCGAGGAAACTGCAAAGAACCTGCCTGTGGTCGGAGCTACCATGTTTGGCGGTATCAGCTTGGCCCTGGTGAGTGCGTCCGCAGCGTTCGCCGGAATCGATTGGACGCCCATCTTGATCAAACTCGGTTCGCTTTTTTAATCTCCCATAGCCTGCCGCCCGCCTCCAGCGATGCTGGGGCTGGGGCCGACTGAGAGTAACCGGAAGGAACGTAAGTGCCGCCCGGCTGCGGAGCCGGTGAAAGCACGCTGGTGCGAACCTATCAGTACCGAACCAAAGAACTCGCCGTTTGCGCGCGCATGCAAGCTGGTGAGCGCCATGCCCCCGCGGAGCTCTAACGCTGTATGGGCCTTTCGCCACGCGCGTACATGGGTGATGATTTCTGGAGCAAAGCGCGGATTGTTGAGATGGCCCATCGGCCGCAAAGCGGCGGCAACTTCTAAAACAATGACGACGAGCCCATGGATCTCGTCACGCGTGGCGAGGTCACCAGCGGTAGGCTCGCGCTCATAGCGGATACGCTGTGGAGCAACATAGAGCTGCAGATGGCTCATGCCGGGGATGGGGGTGTACATGCGGAATGCGGTCCTTATCCGCGATGAGCAGCGCGGAGAAAGGCGCTCAGGCAGGCGAAGGCGAGCGGAGGGAAGGAAGCTGGACGCACGTTCATTATGCCATGCTGGAACCATCCGCGGCTAGAAGGCGCTGCGCCTTGGCCTGTGGGAGCAGGCGAGCGGTATGTTCGCTATACTTTCGGACGATAAACACAGCTCAATGCGAAGGGTAGATAATATGCGTGGACTCATCGTCGATTTTGTAGGCGTGCTTGACGGCACCGAAGAAGACGTCAAGCGCTGGCGGGAGCTGTTCGCCGCCGCGAAATCTAACGGAGTCGCCACCGCTATTCTCTCTAACGATCCGGGCGGCCCAGGCGCGGAGCATATTCGCGAGTGGGAATACCGCGGCATCGTTGATGCCGTCGTACTTTCCGGTGAGGTCGGCGCGGAGAAGCCGGATCGTGCTGCCTTCCAGGCTGCAGCGGACGCTATCGACCTGCCGATTAATGACTGCGTCATGGTAGATGATTCCATCGTTAACGTCCGCGCTGCGGTGGAAAATGGCATGGTGGGCATGCTCTACACGGTCTTTGACCGCACCAGCGTGGAAGTCCAGGCAGTCTTCGACATTGAAGGTGAGTTCTAAGTGTCGAAGGATGTGCGAGTCTTCCTGCCAGCTACTTTTGCCATGCTGACAGAGCTGGAAGAAACCGGCCAGCTTGCTGCCCGCAGTGGTTGGGGATTTACAGTCACCCCGGCGCTGCGCGAGTTCTACACTGAGGGCGACGAAGAAGAGATCGAATACTCTGCCTTCCTCGAAGCTTCCATGGCCTCCCTGCGGCTCTTGGCCATCGGCGATGAGGAGAAGTTCCCGCACCGCCGAGTGGTTATCTCCGTCGATGTTGATGATTCAGTAGTGACCCCGAAGCCGGACATGGGTGAACCAGTCGTGGCGCTCAACCCGGCCACCATCACGAAGGACAACCTGCAAGCCATCCACGTGGACATCGAGGAATCCGAGGCTGCCACCGCCAAGGCTATCGCCGCCATCGACAATGCTGACCTCGGCGACGAAGACGCCGAGCTTGCCGTCGGTGATGCCCTGGATAACTTCATGGCCTTCTATGATCCCACCGAGCTGCCCATCCTCGTAGAACTGCTCTAGGATTCACCAGCGTTAATTGCCCTAACGCGAGTGGTGGTGCTACTCTAAACCTTTATTGCCATTGCTTAAGAAAAGGAGCACCATCATGAAGGCAACTCGCCTTGCTAGCCTTATCACCGCTGCAGCCCTGAGCGTCACAACCCTCGTTTCAGCACCAATTGCCGGGGCAGAGGAAGCAGTAGCGCCGGCAGCGCAGACAAATCAGACCGCGCAGGGGAGCTCTGCTCAGGAAGCGGCTCCCAGCGAACCTGACCCCAACAATCCGGACCCCGACATGGCCGTGATGCCTGAGACGCCGTGGCTGCGCATCGTTGAGGGCTCCTCGCAAGGACCGATGGGGGTTATCGTCGCCATTCTCTTCGGAATTATCAGCATCGGCTTCGCCGCGTACAAGGAGTTCGGTGATTACCTGCCCAAGTTGGGCTAAATGCTGATAGTCTGCTGGAGTAAAACTCAGCTCGATCGAAAGGTCCCCTCAGCATGACTTCCTCTCGTCTTCGCCGCGTAGTTGCTACCTCCGCCTTGTCCGTCGCACTTGTTGCTGGCGGAATCGCTGCCCCCACTGCGGGTGCGGTGACCACCTCCATCAAGAATGACAAGTGCACCATCACGTTGAGCGAGGACGAAGCCAGCGACCTCAAGAACGCGGAGTCTAAGGACAACGACGTCGACAGCAGCCTGCTGAAGGATGGCTTGGAGATTCTCCCGAAGGACGCCGCTGCACGTGCCAAAGCAGTGGAGAACCAGTCCGATGAGCTGTACCGTGACCTCGCAAACTTCGAGGCCGAAGTGGAGCTCGGTGACGAGGACGCCGTCAAGCGCGCCAAGAACAACATCAAGGTAGCCGAGACCTTCCGCGACATCGCGCCGGAGTACGTCAAGGCGCTCGATGCGTGTGCCAAGAAGGAAGAGTTCAACAAGAAGGCACCGAGCGGTGATAACACCTCCTCCAACATCGATAAGGGTGGCGCCATCATCCTCGGAGTATCCGGCGCCCTGACGGTGCTCTTTATGGCTCTCCGCGCAGCCAGCCCCTTCCTGAAGACCGTCCTGCCGCCGCAGCTGGCGGCTATGCTTCCGGCCTAAGTCTTAGGGCTTAAGACCTAAAGAGCCGACGCTTAGGCCCCAATGGGGCCTAAGCCCAATCGACGTTGGTGCGCAGGGAGGCCAAAAGGCCCCGCACTGCATCGCGACGGCGCGCAGAAGCAGTGCCTTCCTCGATGCTCAAGTCCAAGCCGCACTCAGGATCCGCGGGCGGCCCAGCATGCGTGCAGCCGCGCGGGCAGTCCTCGATGGCTTCGGCCAGATCATCGAAGACCTCGATGACGTTCTCGGCATCAATGTGGGCCAATCCAAAGGAGCGGATGCCGGGCGTATCAATGATCCACCCGCCATTCGGCGTGCTTCCTTCCGCCGGCAGGCGCAATGCCACCGACTGCGTCGAGGTGTGGCGGCCCTTGCCCACCGCAGACACCTCACCGGTTTCGCGGTTGGCATCCGGGACAAGCCGGTTGACCAAGGTTGATTTACCCACACCGGAGTGGCCGATGAGCGCCGTGACATGTCCATCAATTGCGGCGCAGACTTGCTCCAGTCCATCGTCGACGCCGGCCTCCACCACCGTGACATCCAAGTCTGCAAACTCTTGGGCAAACGGAGTGGGGTCGGTGAGGTCGGTCTTCGTCAGGCACAGGACCGGCTGGATATTGCCGGCAAAGGCCGCGATGAGGGCACGCTCCACGAATCCAGAGCGCGGCGGTGGATCCGCCACGGCGCTGACGATGAGCAGGCGGTCCGCATTCGCCACCACGATGCGCTCATAAGGGTCAGTGTCATCCGCGGTGCGCCGGAGGACGGAACGGCGTTCCTCCAGTTTGACGATGCGTGCCAAGGTGTCCTTGCGCCCGGAGGTATCGCCCACGACGCCGACCCGGTCGCCGACCTCGACGGGCGTGCGGCCCATCTCGCGGGCGCGCATCGCGGTGACGACCGGGCCATCGTTATCAAGGGCAACCCCCCAGCGCCCGCGGTCCTTGGTGATCACCATGCCGAACTTGGCATCCTTGTGCTTTGGGCGGTCCTTCGTGCGCGGGCGCGAGCCTTTGCCGGGCCGGATGCGGACATCGGATTCGTCATAGCTGCTCGCGCGCCTAGCCACGGATCATGGCCTCCCACATCCCGGCGAAGCCGGGCAGAGTCTTGGACGTGGTATCGATGTCCTCGACCTCGACCCCTTCGACTGCCAGGCCGATGATGGCGCCGGCGGTGGCCATGCGGTGGTCGGCGTGGGAGTGCCACTTCCCTCCGTGGAGTGGGGCAGGGGTGATGCGGAGGCCGTCGTCAAGCTCGGTGACGTTGCCGCCCAAGCCGTTGATCTCGGTAGCGAGGGCCGCCAGACGGTCCGTCTCGTGACCGCGCAGGTGCGCGATGCCGGTCAACGTCGAAGACGAGGAGGCCAGCGCGCACAGCGCAGCCACGGTCGGGGTGAGTTCACCGATATCTCCCATGTCGAGCTCGATACCGCGCAGGCCTGCTAGGCCCTCATCTGGGCCGGTGACCTTCAGGTACGGATCCTGGCGAGGTGCCTGTGGGACGTACTCAACCTGTGCGCCCATCTGTTCCAGGATGCCGCGGAAAGCATCACCCGGCTGGTTCGTTTCCTCCGGCCAGTTCGGAATACTCACGCTGCCGCCGGCGACTGCCGCTGCAGCCAGGAAGGGCGTGGCGTTGGACAGGTCCGGTTCGATGTACCACTCGCGGCCTTCAATCTTTCCAGGACGCACGACCCAATTATCCTCGCCCGCGACGACATGCACGCCGGCGTCACGCAGCATGCCGACGGTCATCAGGATGTGGGGCTGGGAAGGTACGGTGCCGCCTTTGTGGCGCACGCTGAGCCCGTAGCGGTAGCGCGCACCGGCCAAAAGCAGGCCGGAGACGAACTGGGAAGAAGCGGAGGCATCAATGGTGACCTCGGCGCCCTCTGGGACGCCTTGGGGCGTGATGGTCAGCGGCAGGCTATCGCCCTTGATGTCAACGCCCAGCTCACGCAGGGCCTTCGTCATGGTGGACATGGGGCGCTTGCGGGCATAAGGGTCACCGTCGATGACAACGGGCCCATCCGCCAACGCGGCTACCGGCGGCAAGAAGCGCATAATCGTGCCGGCCAGGCCGCAATCGACGGTCGCCCCATGCAGCTGGCCCGGGGTCACGCGCAGGTGCGGGCCCCAGTCAGAGATACCTACGCCCATGGCCTTCAAGGCTTCCTTCATCAGGTCGGTATCGCGGGAGACCAGCGGGTTGTAGATAATAGAGGGGGAGTCAGCCAGCGCAGCGAGGATCAGGGCGCGGTTGGTCATTGACTTTGACCCGGGGATTTCCTGAGCCCAAGAAAGCGGGCCGGCGGGTTGGGGAGCACTCCAGAAAGCAGACATGTAGTCCATAATAAAGGGCATGTGCGGAAGATTTGTTCTGTTCACCGAGTCCCTACTGGAGGAAGTCGGAGCGTGGGAATCCATTACGGAAGTTCATGCGCCGGAAGGCCTGCCGCCGGCACGCTATAACATTGCTCCGACCCAGCCCATTGCCATCGTGCGGGTTGCGGAGGAGACCGCCCGCGTGGAGCCAGCGCGCTGGGGGCTTATCCCGCACTGGAAGAAGGACCTCGACGGCCCACCGCTGTTTAATGCCCGTGCGGAGACCGTGGCGCAGAAACCTTCCTTCCGGGAGGCTTTCAAAGCACAGCGCTGCGTTATCCCGCTGGATGGCTACTACGAGTGGAAAGCCGGTGAGGATAAGAAGGCCAAGAAGCAGCCCTATTATGTGACCGGGCCCGATGGCTTGCTATGGGCGGCAGGACTGTGGGCCACGGGGATGGAGAGGCTCTCGGCCACGATGGTGACCACGGATGCCACGGAGGAGATGGCGTGGCTGCACCACCGCTTGCCCAAGTTTCTGACTGCAGATGAGATTGCGCCCTGGCTGGCGGGGGAGGCGCTGCTGGAGCCGAGCTCCGTGCGCGGTTTTCAGACACGCCCGGCCGACCCCGCGGTGGGCAACGTGCGCAACGACTACGCAGAGCTTATCGACGAACCACCGGCCACCACCCTGTTCTAGTGCGCGAGAGCTAGTCGGCGAGCACGTCGGCGAAGGAGAGCTCCAGCACGCGGGGGAGATCCTCCGGATTCATCTCAATGTCGAGGCCACGCTTGCCGCCGGAGAAGAAGATGGTATCGAAGAGCAGCGCGGTCTCGTCAACGACAGTGGGCAGGACGTGTTTGTGCCCTAACGGGGAGATGCCGCCGGGGATGTAGCCAGAGGACTTGGAGGCGTCGGCAGGCGCGGCCATTGTGGCCTTGGACGCACCGAAAGCGGCGGCGGCCTTCTTGAGGCTGAGCTGGTGGGTGACCGGAAGGACGCAGACGGCGAGTTGGCGTTTGGGGCCTTTGCCGGCGCTCAGATCAATGACGAGGGTTTTGAAGATACACTCAGGAGCAACGTCGAGGGCCGCAGCGGCTGCCTCGCCGAAGTGTTCGCGACCGCCATCAAAGGTAGAGACGTGGTGGTCAATACCTGCCTCTTCGAGGAGTTTGAGAGCGGGGGTAGCGGCACGCGGGGTCTTCTTGGACATATAAACCACCCTAGTCCTGAGCGCTAGGATGGTCGGTATGGCCACAGAAACGACGAGCGAGACGCTTCAGAAACAGCGGTTGTTTGAGGAGCAAGCCTTGCCCTTGCTGGACCAGCTTTACGGCGGAGCGATGCGTCTGACGCGCAACCCGCAAGACGCGGAGGATCTGATCCAAGAGACCTACCTCAAGGCCTTTAGCAACTTCGATTCCTTCAAACAGGGCACGAACTTGAAGGCGTGGCTGTACCGCATCATGACGAATACCTACATCAACTCCTACCGGAAGGCCAAGCGCCGCCCGGTGGAATCCTCAGCGGATGAGCTTAGTGACTTTCAGCTGTATACCACGTCCGGACATGACTCCACGGGCCTGGAATCAGCGGAGGTCGAAGCGCTCAAGCAGATGCCGGACTCGGAGATTTCCGAGGCCATGAATGACCTACCGGAGGATTACCGCATGGTGGTGTACTACTCGGATGTAGTGGGTTTGGCCTATAAGGAAATCGCAGAAGTGATGGGCACCCCGTTGGGGACGGTCATGAGCCGCCTCCACCGCGGAAGAAAATTACTCCGCGCGGCGTTGAAGGACGTAGCACGAGAAAAAGGCATTGGTCGCAACCACCCAGAGATGGAGGAGAAGTAATGGAACGCGCAACAGGACGCAATTGCGGTGCGTGTAACTCTCCCGAGGTTGAAGCGCTCTTTCGGGAGCTGTTCGATGAATCAACGAGCTATGCGCGAGCACTGGAAATCCGCGAGCACCTCGCGCAGTGCGATGCCTGTCAGCAGCGCGTCGAGAGTGAAGAAGTAGTCCGAGCGCTTGTGCGCAAATGTTGCGGGGGACAGGCTGCACCGCAGTCACTGCGCCAGCGCATTTGCGTGGAGATTACGCGGACTGAAATCACCTGGGGCTAGGGCCGCCGAGGCCAAGTTAACGCCTAGGCCACGTTAATTAGGCCTAGGCGCATACGCAAAGGGCTCGTTCCCGTCCTCGGAATGAGGAAGGAAACGAGCCCTGAATGCTGACGTTATGCGTTAGGACGCTTGCCGTGGTTAGCGGACTTCTTACGGCGATCCTTGCGCTTACGGCCACGCTTGCTCATCGCGTACTCCTTCTGTTAAGGGTAAATGAACTTATTTAACTGTAGCGGCAGGGTATGCCGGAGTGTTAATCGGGGGTGTGCCTTCTGAGGGTTCTTTAAGCGGAAACGCGGGCGCGGGCGCGGCTGCGGTTACGGCGCTTGATAGCGCGGCGCTCCTCCTCAGAGAGGCCGCCCCACACGCCGGCATCCTGGCCGGACTCGAGGGCCCACTTGAGGCAAGAGGAAGCGACCGGGCAGCGGTTGCAGACCAGCTTGGCCTTAGCGATCTGGGTGAGTGCAGGTCCGGAGTTACCGACAGGGAAGAAGAGCTCCGGGTCTTCGTCGCGGCAAACAGCTTCGTGGCGCCAATCCATGATTGAAATCTCCTAACAAATTTTTGACAGCAGTGGGTGAAAGTAGGCGCACCTAGGGCAGTTCACAGCTGTGAACTGTTCCGAGTGCTACGGGGTGAAGTGGACTGGTCTGCGGTCAGTGGGGCCCTGTCTCGAGTTGGGGCCAGCGTCGACGCCGCCGTGGTTCACTTTCTGTTAACTCGAAGTTTGCTCCGAGTTATGAACTGATTTAACAGCTCGTTGTTTTTGCTACCTGAGAATAATGACACGTTTACTCAAAGTCCGCTAGGGGTAAAGGCTAAAAAGTGTCCAAAGTCACTAAACAAATGTGGTCGCTTTAGGGTTTGCTAATGGATTGAAGGCTGTAAGAAGGCTGTCAATAATCCGTCTACCAGCGTTGATAGGGGTAAAACTGTGAGTGTGGTGACCTGGATCGCGTCAAATCCATATTCAGGCCTCTGCCCCCGAAAACTCTGCGTGTGGGAAGGCCTAGCTGAATGCCATGGACGGTACCTGCAGGGCGGGGGAGTCTGCGGTGTGGAGATGGCTTAAACCGCCGGGGTAAGAAGTAGACTAAGCGGCCGTGAACAAGAAGAAGAAACAGTCCTCGGCTACGTCTCCCCGGACCGTTGGGAATGGCGCGCCGCCTTCGGTCATCGCGGCGGCGGGCATCGCGGTGGTTCAGTCCATCGCCGTTATCATCTTTGGTATTTTCCTCATCGTCCGGGAGGTATCTGGCGCTGAAAACGACTCGATGGTTTCGGACTCAGGCGCGACGGGCTTCGTCGGCCTGGGCACGGCTATCTTCATTTTTATCGTCTTCGGCTTTGTCATCGTTGGCTCCTGGGCCTTCGTGAAAGGCAAACGCTGGGGGCGCGGGGCCATCGTGCTCGTGGAATTCATCCTGGGCGCCATCGCCTTCCAGATGTTCAGTGGGGGCTCAGCCCTGCTCGGTGCGCTAACCCTAGCGAGCGCCGGGTTGGTGCTGTATCTGCTCATGGTGCGGCCCGAGGCGGCGCAATGGGCTGAAAGCCACTTTTAGGATGCCTTGAGCGCTACGGCAGTATCCCCGCGCTGCTCAACGATGACCGATCCGGACAGGATCAGCGAAATCGGGCCGGAATAGCCATCGCGGTCGACGGGGATGGTGCGCTCAGTCTTACCGGACGACCAATCCACCACGTCGATTCCTTCTTCAGTGGGCACGAGAACGCGCTCGTCAACGGCAATGCCGGTGCCCAGCGCTTGCTCTAGTACGTGGTCAACCTTGAGCTGAGTTGGCGTAAAGAGGTAGAGGCGCTCGCCATCGAACCACGTCATGTGGTGGGGCAGATCGGCTACGGCAGGAGCAAAGGGGGAGGCGGAGTTGGTGATGGACGTCGAAGGTTCCACGTCCGTGGACGACAGCGCTTCACCCTCAAAGTTATAGGACACGATGCGAGGAGTATCGCCCGGCAAGAAGACTGCGGCCGCCTCCTGTCCGTAGGCGACGAGGCGCGCGCCCGGATCCTCGATCTTGATGTCCTTGGAAATCTCCGGGGAGCGGGAATCCTCCGGTGTGGCCGTCTGGATACGCAACCACGTGGCATCCGGAGAATCCGGGCAGGATTCGGTCACTGCCATCGTTTCGGTACGGGTCAGCGCTGATGTGATGGCGCAGTCCTCGTGGGGCTGCATGTTGGGTTCCTGCTTGGCATCGACATCGCCGTACTCCACCGTGCGCACGAGGTCGGAGCGCCACAGCTCTACCCGCTCGGCGGAGACAGTTCCCACGCGGTCGTTCGAGACGATGGGGACCACCTCGTCAGAATTGCGGGCGCTGCGGGTATCGGAATACTGGCCGGAAGCAGCATCGATCGCCACCACATCACCGCAGCCGTTGCCCGCATCATAGGAAGCCACAATCTTGTTCCACGCTGTGCCGAGCGAACACAGGTCGGCATCGCGGCGCTGATAGGTCCACACCTCATCGCCGGCAGCATTCGTGGCGCTCAGGGTGTCGCCGTCATGGGTCACCAGCAGGCCCTTCGACGACACAGCCCGGGCTTGGCCTGACACCAAGGCGTTGGGGAGGCTGAAGGATTCGGTGAGGGAGTTCGGGACGGCGGTGAGGAGCGCTGGCTCGGCGTTGGCCGCGGCGTCGACTGCCGGGGGGAGCTCAGCCTTGTGAATCGGTGCGGGGATAACCGCACCGCCGATGGCGATGGCGCATACCGCGCTGATCGCCCCCACGGCAATCCAGTCCGCCTTCGTGGAACGCAAAATGGGTGCCTTCTTCGCAGCGGCGTCGTTGACCGGGGATTCTTGGGCGTGCTCGGTGGTCATCGGCGTCCTCCTTGGCGGGGATTGCGTTTACGGGAACGAGTGCGGCGCGCAGCGCGGGCTGAGCGCGTGGATTCGCCACGCGGGGAGCTCGAGCGCCGGGGTCCACCCAACACCTTGGTGGGTGGACCGACCGTATCTGCAACCCCCTCCGGAACATCAAGTGCTTCCGCGAGCTCCGGGGAAGTACTGAACCACCGCGGCGGCTCCGGCTGGCCCAAGTCGAGCTCGTCGTTGATGACTTGCCACTTTCCCAGTTCGTCATAACCGACGAGGGTTACCGCCGTGCCCGTATGGCCGGCGCGGCCAGTACGGCCGATGCGGTGGACAAACGTCATCGGATCGTCCGGAACCTGATAGTTGATGACGTGGGTGACATCATCAATGTCGATGCCGCGGGCGGCGACATCCGTGGCCACGAGAATCTCCACGGTGCCGTCACGGAAGGCATCGAGCGAGCGCTCGCGTGCTTTTTGATCCATGTCGCCATGAACCGCGCCCACCTCGAACCCGCGCTGCGCCAGCTCCTCCGCGACGGCGGCCGCTGAGCGCTTCGTGCGCGTGAAAATGATGGTGCGCCCGCGGCCGTGGGCCTGCAGAATCTTTCCCAGTACCGCAATCTTGTCCATGCGGTGCGCTTGGAAGGTGACCTTGCGTGTGGAGGCATGGGTCTGCTGGGCGTCAGCAGATTCGGCACGGATGTGCACCGGCTGGTCCAAGAAGGTGCGAGCCAGCGTCACGATGGGGCCAGGCATGGTGGCGGAAAAGAGCATGGTCTGGTGCTGGTTGCCGTGCAGCAGGGAGAGAATCTTCTCGATGTCCGGAAGGAAGCCCAAATCCAGCATCTCGTCGGCCTCATCCAATACAAGAATGCTGACCTGATCGAAGGATAAGTGCTTCTTCTGGCAGAGATCGAGGAGGCGGCCCGGGGTGCCCACGACGACGTCCGCGCCTGCCGAGATCGGAAGAGCACACGTCTGAA
>NZ_CABTZR010000034.1 GCF_902489365.1 uncultured Corynebacterium sp.
CCCCCGCCACGACGCCCCGGCAACCGCCGACGATTAGCGCAGGCTCTTGAGCAGGTCCGCCACCTGCTTGGAATCAAATGCCGGGATCTCCACACCCGCGGCGTGACCGGCGCTGCGCGCGGCACGGCTGGCATTCTCCACGTCCTGCTCGCTGACGTTGTTGGCATCAAAGTCCTGCAGGTGCTGCGCATTATCCAGGAAGATGGCTAGGTCGCCGACGGTGGCGTCGTTGTTTGCCAGGCTCTTGAGGTCATCAACGCTAATAGCGCCGGTGTTGAGCAGCTTCTCGGCCTGCTTCACAAGCCCGGTCGGATCCACGTCTAGACCCGCATCCTTCGCGGCATCGGCCACGGCAGGAACGGCCGCCGCACCTGCTGCCAGGGCCAGGATTCCGGCGATCAGTACACCGGCATCATCGCCCAGATCCACACCCGGAATGACCAGGTCATCCAAGATGCCACCGAAGTCAATATAGTTGCCACCGGAAAAAGAGTGCAGCTGAGCCTCAGTACCGTTAAAGAGGTTCAGGTCAACGTCGGTCTCAATGCCGGCCACGCGTCCGCTACCGGAGCGCTGCCAGAAGGCCAGCTTGTCCCAGCCACCGACCGGGTCCGGCGCGGTGTCCTGGTAGGCCGCCAACCACAGCGGGTACTCGGAGAAGCGCGTGGTATTACCCATCTGGCCCATCCAGAAGTACTTGTAGGTGTACAGCATCGGCGTACGGCCCGTCAGGGACTTCACCTCCGTCATGAAAGTATCAATCCACTCCTCCAACTGCTTAGCGCTCAGGCCCTCATCAACCTCGATGTCGAGCACCGGCGGCAGGGTCTGCGTCGGCACCAGCGCGATCTGGGAAGCAAAGCTGGCCGCCTGCTGCTTGGCATCCCCTGCCGGGCGTGCGTAGTGGTAGGCACCCACCTTCAGCCCAGCAGCAGCTGCAGCATTGGCATCGCGCACAAAGTGGTTGTTGACAAACCCAACGCCCTCGGTGGCCTTGACGAAGGCATAGGACTGGCCGTCGGACTTCACGGCATCCCAATCGATTCCGCGCAGGGACATGTGGTTATTGCCAGAGACATCCACACCAGAAGGCGCGTAGGACGGAATGGCAACGGCGGTGGATACGGACAGTGCCACAGCCGCTACTGCGGTAACGGCGGCGGTAACAAGGCGACGTGCATGGCTCATGCGCGCCACACTACCTCCTCTTTAACATCAACCACTGAAGCAACACACGAATCATCAAACTCTTTTGTCACACCATCAACTCAACTCCTGCCGTCGGCTCCCAACAGCAACAACCACTGCTAAAATTCCCTTCACATCGCCACCACCCCAGCAGGCGATAACGACCCCAAAGAAGGACAGCGCCATGGACCACCCCTCCATCGACCCACACCCTCCCAATGATCCACATCAACCCGCCGATCTCGCCGCACCCCAAGAGTCCCAGGAATCGGAACTTCCTCCACGCCGCGACTTCAAAAGGGTCCTTAACGAGAACCTCGCGCTGAGGGGCTCCGCTATCCTTTTGGGCGGGTGGGCGCTGGGGTTACTCTCCTTGATCATTGCAGATAGCGCTGCAACGAGCGGCGATGATGCCGCGTCCTACTTCTTCGGCTTCCTCGGCATATTCACCTTTATCGGGCTGATTTTTGCAACGCTCTTTCTCGCACCATTCTTTGCCTTCATCGCCATCGCGTCACTCGACACTGATGCGCCTAAAGGCAAACGAAAAGCCATCATCGCAATCGTGTTTTCGATAGCGTCGTTGATTCCCGTTGTCGCGTACTTCGGACCGGACTTTTTGTCTTAGGACCCGACTCTCGGTGACAACTCCGCAGCTCTGACTATCACGCTGTGCTTGGCGACGCCCCACCCAAACTAGCGGACTCAGTTCATCCAGGAATTCAGGGCGGAATGCGCTGCCGCCACGAATACCGTGGCTCAGCTTATTGCAACGCTATGCAGAATCCAGCCCATCCACGATTCGCACGGTCTCCATCGCCACGCGCACGACTTTGCCAATCAGGTCCACGATGTAGCGCGGGTTGCCTACTTCGTCGGCCCAGTCATTGGGGTCGTTGACGATGCCAGAGGCCTTATCCTTTTTGACCTGGTAGCGGTCAATCAGCCAGGCGACAGCCGACCGCGAACCCAGCATGTACGCGTCCGCTTCTTCCGGAATGCCGGCGATGGTCACACGCTTGTTGTAGATCAACTTCGTCACGTCGTTGACATTCTTGCCTGTCTCCGGGTCCTTGCGTTTGGCCCACTTCATCTTGAGCACGCGCCACGTCTCACGGTCGGACTCATCGCCCTTGACCTGAATGTCCAGCGGCCAGGGCTCCACGGACTCGTAGCCCACATGCAGGTCCATCAGCTCTTGGCCCGCAGCAGCGAACCTGTCGAACTCCGCGCGCGACGAAGGCGTCTCAATATGCGGCAGCATCTTCTTCAAGTCAGCCGCGTACTTCGTGCGGTAGCCGGGGTCATGCAGCTTGCCGTAGACAAAGTGGAAGATGTCATCACCCGTGATATCTGGCCCCAGCGCATCGCGGTAGAGAGCCTTAATCTCATCAGTGATGTTGTCTACGCGCACATAGCCGTCAACGACCTCACCAACCGAACCGTAGAGGCTGGCCTCACCCTGCTTGGCGACGCTCCCCTCACCAAACAGCCCTCCATCGTCGGCTGAGACGGCGGCCCAGGTGAAGCGGGGGAAGTATTGGCCGGTGTAGGTAAAGAAAGACAAATCCGGCATAAGGTCCGTCGCAAGCACAGCGAAATTTGCTGCATCACGCGGAGCCATTACAACGAAGCCAATATTCCGGTGTTCCGGAGTTGGGAACATTGATGGGAGTTGTGAACGTTCGTGATTCAACAACCTGTCGTAGTAAACATGCTGTGAACAAAATGGCCGGTAGAGACTTCTTACAATCCTGTCGGTATCAAAATCAAACTTTGTATTTCGGTAAACAGAATTCCGCAGCGAACGGCTCCACTTAATCCGTCGAGCGTCAGCAAAAGCAGGATTGAACTGCAAGAAATCTGCAACCAGTGACTCCCCTTTTCCATTGCCTAGAAATTCCTGCTTATGAAATTCGGATCGTGCCTGTTCATAAGTGTGCCCGATAGTTAGTAATTGTTCTTCAAGTCGCAGCTTGTTGAATGAATAAACCCACGTATCTCTACCTGTCTCCAAACCACGAGTAAAAGACCCAAAAATCTTCGTTGATGAGTCTTTCTTCTCACCCAACATTGGCCAGGTCGAGAACTCCTCCGTACGCTGATTCAGCCAGTCCCCCTCCTTATTAGGAACAACTGACTGCCAATTCAAATTACTGATGGTTGCATTAACTACTTCTTCAATCTTCTCCGCCTTAGACGCATAATCAGGAGAAGCTACATAATGCAATTCAAACGACTTTTGGTTTGCGTCCTTGACACCGATAGCGATAGAAATTCCTACTCGAATATCAAATACATTTCCCCCTTCCCGTTTTGCAAGATCGCCGGCAGTGCGAGAATTACCCCTGAGATTGAATATGTAGAGGTCAGTGAAATCCTCTGCCATGGACAAACGAATACCGTCACCGGTGTTTCCATCAATCCAACCATTATTCGTGACAAAGACAACTACACCTTGATCTCCAATCCTGTCAGTTGCCCAACGGAAGGCACGAAGGTACGAATCATAAAGTGAGTTCTTATTCGTTGCGGTGGACCTAGCAGCATAAGTCTCCGAGATCCGCGCATCTAGACTTGGATACTTTTGATTCGCATTGAGGTCATTGGCGGACTTTTGACCAACTGAGTACGGCGGGTTGCCAATCACCACGTTGATGGGCGCGTTCTTCTGGCGCTCGATGGTCTCGTTGTTCTCGCGGAAGATGTTGAGATCCGGGATGTCGCCGTCCTCGTGGATTTGGAAGGTATCGGCTAGCGCGATGTTGGTGAAAGGCACGTACACAGGTGCGGGTTCGCCGTTGCGGAGAGCTGCTTCTTCGCGCAGGGCGTTGTAGGTGGTCTCGATGTTGACGGCTGAGACGTAGTACGCAAGCAACATGATCTCGGTAGCAAATAGCTCATTGGCGTACTTACGGGCCAGGTCCTCCGGCTTGATAAGGCCCGACTGGAGGAGGCGAACCGTGAAGGTGGAGGTGCCGGCGAAGGGGTCGAGGATGCACACGCCCTCGTCGGTAAGTCCCTTACCGAAGTGCTTCTTGGACACGTCATCGGCAGCGCGCAGGATGAAGTCGACGATTTCGACCGGGGTGTAGACGATGCCGAGGGCTTCTGATTGCTTCTTGAAGGCCTTGCGGAAGAAACGCTCGTACAGTTCCTTGATGACCTGCTGCTTGCCGGAAGCAGAGTTCACCTCAGAGGCGCGGACGCGAACAGACTCGTAGAACTTCTCCAGTGATTCGGTTTCGGTATCGAGGTTCGCCTTGGACAATGCCTTGACCATCTTCTCCATGACCTGGGCCACGGGGTTGTGGGTGATGAAGTCATGATTCTCAAAGAGCGCATTGAAAACAGGTGCCGTAATGAGATGCTGCGAGAGCATCGAAATGGCGTCTTCGTCACTGATGCCATCGTTGAGGTTGTTGCGCAGGCCTTCAACGAAGCTGTCGAATTCTGTGTGCAGGGATCCATCGGCGCCGTCGAGTAGCGCCTTGATGCGGGTGATTTGGTTCTCCGCAATCGTGGCGACATCATCGGCCCAGTCTTCCCAGTAGGTGCGGGTACCGACCTTGTCCACCAGCTTGGTGTAGATGGCTTCTTGCCACTCCTCCAGAGAGAACAGCGCGATCTGTCGAGTAACGGCAGATGAGTCCTCCCACGCGGAAGAGCTATCCGAAGAGCACTCAGCATCGCTCGCGTTGAGCTTCTCCCGCGGATCTTCTTCTGCGTCTTTGCTGACGTTCGGATCATCGGGAATCGGATTGACCGGAATTGGAATGATAGGAAGATCTGGGTCTTTACTGCCGTTAAGGGCGATGGAGTTAATCTTCGCGTTAAAGCGATCATCGTGGGCGCGCAGCGCGTTGAGGATCTGCCAAACAACCTTGAAGCGTTGATTGTCGTTGAGTGCTTCTGCTGGGGAGACGTTGCTGGCTACGGCGACGGGCAGGATGATGTAGCCGTAGTCCTTGCCCTCGGACTTGCGCATGACGCGGCCGACGGACTGGACCACGTCCACCATGGAGTTGCGGGGGTTGAAGAAGATGACGGCATCCAGTGCCGGGACGTCTACGCCCTCAGAGAGACAGCGCGCATTGGTGAGCATGCGCGACTGTTGCCCCCCCCTGAAGGCGCCTCAAGCCACGAGAGCCTGGTACCCCGCTCCATGGCGTTCATGCCGCCATCAACGTGCTGCGCGGCGACGTGGAAGTCGACGTTGGTCAGGGAGACGTCGTTAAGCACTGCCTTTTCTTTGAGCAGTTCCTGATGGGTACCAATGAGGGACGGGTAGGTCTCCGCAATGAGTTGGGAGGTCTTGATGTCCTTGGCAAAAGCCACCGCGCGCTGCATGGGCTGGGCGTCTTCCTCAAAGCCGCCCTTCTTGCCCTGCAATTCGCCGGAGCGCTTGGCCAGGCCGTTCCAGGCGCCAATCATGGCAGACGCCAGCGAAAGGTTGACCTGGTTGTTCTCACTGTGAGCCATGGCTTGGGCGGCCACGGATTCATCCACGGTCATGACAAGCACCTTGTAGTCCGTGAGCAGCCCCTTGTCCACGGCCTCACCGAAGCCGAGGCGGTAGAACTCCGGGCCGTAGATGGCTTCATCATCCATGGAGGCCAGTTCCGCGGAGTGTTCTTCGGCTTTGCCTTTGACGGCTTCGTCGTAGAGGCGCGGGGTTGCCGTCATGTAAAGGCGCTTGGAAGCCTTGATGTAGTCGGCATCGTGGACGCGGACGAAGTTGCTGGCGTCCTCACCGGCCAAGGTGATGCCGGTGGTGCGGTGGGCTTCATCGCAGATGACGAGGTCGAAATCATCGAGGCCCACCTGCTGGGCCTCATGCACTGCCTGGATGGATTGGTAGGTGGAGAAGACAATGTTGAGGCCCTTGGCACGCTTGCCGGATTCAAAGCGTGTAGTGATGTCCTTGCCCTCGGTAGAAACGGGAACCTCAAGGTCATAGACAGCGATGTCCTCGGCCTTCTTGGAGACCTTGCTATCGGAGCACACCGCGAAGGCGCGCATGTCGAGGCGGCCCTGAGCGGTCCATTCCTTCAGTGTTTGGGAGAGCAAGGAAATAGACGGCACGAGGAAGAGGATGCGGGCCTTGCCGCCGTTGTCCTCAGCGACGCGCTCCGCCAGGCGCAGGGCGGTAAAAGTTTTGCCGGTACCGCACGCCATGATGAGCTTGCCGCGGTCATGGGTCTTGAAGCCTTCAATGGCTTTGTCGATCGCCGCCTGCTGGTGCGGGCGGGGCTCAAAAGTTTCACGTTGGGAGAGGTTGATCTGGATGGTCTTATCGCGCACTTCCGAGCCGGGAAAGGCCACGTCCCAGTTGATGGGTGACTCCGCAATCGCGGAGATGCCAATACGGCTGGTCGGAATAATCTGGTTGGCCAGGGCGTCCTCCGCGTGGGAAGACCAGTGATCCGTGGTTGAGATAATCAGGCGGCTGCCAAAGTGCTGGCGGCCTTCTTCAGTGTCAAAAGAATGCCCGGAAGCCTCGAAGAAGGAATCCAGGTGGGACTTCTGGATGCGCGCCTTGGAGTCATAGAACTTGCACTGGATGGCGGTCCACGTGCCGTCATCCACGCGGCGAGCTACCAGGTCAATGCCGGTATCCGCCTTACCACCGTTGTAGCGCCAATCCGTCCAGCGGCAGACCTCGTCGAATTGGTTCTTCAAGGTCGGGTCGGTCTTGAAATAGTTGACCATCAGCTTCTCAAAGGCAATGCCATACTTTGCCTTTGGTTGGTTTTCACGCAGCTGATCTAGGACCTCAGAGAACTTCGACATGACAACATTGTGCCTGATGGGCTATCGGCTCCGTGGCACAACACCGAAGATTGCGAAACGCGTTTGCTCGCCTTTGTCTTTGGGCGTCGGTACTGGCCGGGAGCTGTTGTGTCTACACCGACCGCGCGCGACGGATAATCTCCGGAAGTTCGTTGATAACCACGTCGATGTCCTCTTCAGTGGTCATTCGTCCCAGGCTGAAGCGCAGGCTGCCGCGGCCGTGTTCTTCGTCAATGCCCATGGCTTCGAGCACGTGGGACATGCGGTTAACTCCCGCATGGCAGGCGGAGCCGGCGGAGGCTTCGATGCCGGAGGCGTCGAGAAGCATGATGAGGCTGTCGCCATCCGTGCCCGGGAAAGACACGTGGAGGTGAGAGGCCAAGGTGGGCTCGACGGAGTTGATGATGACGTTATCGATGCTCGACTCGATGCCGGCCTTGAGCTTGTCGCGCAAGGTAGTCAGGCGAGCGGTCTCCTGCTCCATGTCCGCGACGGACTCGCGCAGAGCTGCGGCGAGCGCGCTCGCACTAGCCACGTCGACGGTGCCGGGGCGGATGCCGCGCTCTTGTCCGCCGCCGAAGGCGATGGGTTGAGGCGCCGGGGTGCGGCGTGCGAGCAGCAGGCCAATGCCGCGAGGACCGCCGAACTTGTGAGCGCTGGCTGCGAGCGTGGTAGCACCCAGCTCGTGGAAGTTGATGGGCAGCTTGCCAGCGACCTGCACAGCGTCGATATGCACAGGGGTGTTCTGTGCGGCGGCGCGCTGGGTAATGCCCGCGACCGGCTGGATGGCGCCGGTCTCGTTATTAGCCCACATGCAGGTGGCCACCGCGGCCGGGGTATCCAGGGCTGCGAGGTCACTGACGTGGCCGGTGGAATCGACTGGGAGCAGATCCACGGTAGCGCCGTGCTCAGCGCGGAGTTTGTCCACGGTCTCCAGGACGGCGGGATGCTCGATGGGGGTCGAGATGATTCGCTTCTCCGCCTCCGGTTCTGCGCTTTGCGCCGCACGGTAGAGGCCCTGGATGGCGATGTTATCCGCCTCCGTGCCGGAGGAGGTGAAGATAACCTCGATGGGTTCGCAGCCGAGCAGCTCGGCGACGGTCTCGCGGGCGTCATCCAGCACGGAGCGCGCCTTGCGCCCAGAGCCATAGGCCGAGCCTGGGTTCAGGGACCCGGCGGCATTGACCCAGGCGTCGATGGCGCACTGGCGCATGGGCTGGGTGGCTGCGTAATCGAGGTAGCGAGGCATTAGTTGCCGGCCCCCTTGCGGGACTCGAGCTCGGTGGCCAGAGCCGGGGCGATCTCGTGGAGATCGCCCACCACGCCGAGGTCGGCGATCTGGAAGAAAGGCTCGTCCTGGTCCTGGTTGACTACGACGATGGTCTCCGAGGTCTGCATGCCGGAGGTGTGCTGAATTGCACCGGAAATACCCAAGCCGATGTAGAGCTTCGGGGAGACGGTCACGCCGGTCTGGCCCACCTGGTGGGCTGGGTCGTAGAAACCTTCGTCCACGGCGTCGCGGGTGGCGCCGACGGCGGCACCGAGGACGTCGGCAAGCGGCTCCACCACGTCGGCGAACTTGTCGCCCACGCCGCGGCCACCGGCGACGACGACCTTCGCGGAGGTCAGCTCCGGGCGTGCGGTCTTCACAGCCGGGGTGAAGGAGGTGACGGTGACGTCCTTCGCGGTAGCGGCAGGCAGCTCGAAGGGAGCGGGTGCCGCGGTGACCGGCTGGGGTTCAGCAGCCACGGAACCCGGACGCAGGGTGTAAACCACGGAGCCGGTGGCCGTGGAGGAGGTCTCGTAGGAGCCGCCGAAGATGGTGTGGTGTGCGCTGCCGTCAACGTTGATGGCATCGACGTTGACCAAGGCACCAGAGCCCAGGCGGGCGGCGAGGCGGCCGGCGATCTCGTTGTTGGTCGGGGTGGCTGCTAGCACGATGGGCGCCGGGTTATTGGCGGCCAAGGCGTGGAGGGCGTCGACCTCCGGGGTGACGATGCGCTGCTCATAGTCGGCGGCGGTGGCCTGAACTACCTGGGCGGCACCGAAGTTGCCCAACTCGGCATCGAAGGAGGCGGCGGTGGCGGCATCCTTGGCCACGACGACGGCGGAGACGGTGCCGAGTGCGCGGGCGGCGGTGATGAGCTCGCCGGTGACGGGGCTGAGCTGCTCTGCTTCGTGCTCAACTAGGACATAAACGTGAGACATGTGTTTTCTCCTTAACCCTCGATGAGATTCTTGGCGGCCAGGAAGTCCGCGACCTTGGCGGCAGCCACGGCCGGATCTGGGTCGGTGATGACCTCACCGGCGGTACGGGCCGGGCGCTGCGCAGAGGCGGTGACCGTGGTGGTGGACGGCACGCCATCGATGCCGAGGTCCGCCACGGCGAGGATGGTGACTTCAGCCTTCTTGGCGGCCATCAGGCCCTTGAAGTTGGGGAAACGCGGCTTATCGGCCTTGTCGGTAAAGGACAGAATGGCCGGTAGGTTGGCGCTGAGCTCCCAGTGGCCGTGGGCATCCTCGCGGGTGCCGGTCGCGGTGGCACCGGCCAGGGAGGCCGCCTTGAGCTCCGTGAGCGCGGGCAGCTGGCGGTACTCGGCCAGCAGGCCTGCAATGAGGCCGGTGGAGGCATCCGAGGAGTTATTGCCCAGGGTGATGACCTGGACCTCACCGAACTGTTCTCCCACCTTGTTGATGGCGGCGTTAAGAACCCATGCGGTGGCCAGGGCGTCGGCGCCAGCGAGGGCGTCGTCCGTCACGTGCACGGCGTGGTCGGCGCCCATGGCCAAGGCCTTGCGCAGGGCTTCATCGGCCGCGGCCGGGCCCATGGTGAGGGCCACGACCTCATAGCCGGCGTCGGCGTTATCATCGCGCAGACGCAGTGCCTGTTCGACGGAGTACTCGTTGACCTCATCGATGACGTTATCCACCGAGGTGCGGTCCAAGGTGTGGTCCGCCTCGAGGGTCTTGGTTGACCACGTATCCGGTACGTGCTTGACCAGAGCCACAATGACTGGCATGTGGGCACTTCCCCTTCCGTAAATTTTGAAACTATTAGGGTGCGTAATTACCTTCGGTCGATACTACTCGCGGTCCGCACAACACCGCGACTCCCTTCGTTCCAATGCGTGTGACCACGAGAGTCTTGGCAGTCGAGCCTTTCAGTTTGAGCTTCTTGCGCAGTTGGTCCGGGTTCACGTCTTGCCCGCGTACCAGGATTTCCAGCGAACCAACATTGTGGGCCGCCATGGCCGCCTTGAGTTTTTTCATGGGGACCATCTCGATGAATTCAAATCCAGAAGTGCCCTCTGGCAGGCGGTCACCGGTGAGGTAGGCAATGCGCGGGTCTAGCTGGTGCAAGCCTTCCCGCGCGGCGTAGTGGCGCACCAGCCCGGCGCGCACGATGGCGCCGTCGGGGTCGATGAGGAAGCGCCCCATGGGTCCCGCCTCAGGTAGTTCGTCTTCGTCGAGGTCATCCTCGATGACGTCCGTGTGTAGTCCTTCAGGCGTTGCGTTGAGAATGACCGCCCTCTTCCCTCTTCCCAGGCCCGGGGTATACAGGCAGGTTTCCTTCACCCTTCCGTCGAGGCTGACCACGCAGGCTAGTCCTTCCCATTCGGAGTGGTCGATGCCGGGTGCGCACTTGATGGCCATCTCGCCGTGGGTGTCCAGGAGGTCTGCCGGTGGTGGCAGGAGTTGGTCCAAGCGGGTGATGCGGTTGCCGCCTTGGCGCCGGGCGGGATCAGCGATGCAGACCTGGGCGGTCGTCGTTGTTGTCAGAGCATCTGCGCGGAAGACGGGGTGCTCAATGTTGTGCCGCGCCATGGCCACGCGGGAGGCGTCGAGGTCGCTGCCCACATATGTGCCGGGCGCAAAGGCTTGTCCCTCAGTGCCGATGGAACACGTGAGGTCGTGGACGAGGTCCACGTTGCGCTCCTGGAGGAATTGCGCGCGGTAGGCGGCCACTGCGGGTGGGGTGGCCTGTTGGGCGGAGTCGTGGTCCATGAGCCACCGCCCTGGCAGCTTTCCGGAGCTGCGTGCTTGGATGAGCTCGGCCACGGCACGCCCATAGTCACCGAATTGGGCCTGCAGCTTGGCGACGTCCCTCAGGTGCGCCTTCCTCGTCCCCTCCAGGTCCGCCGCGGCGACGTCGATGACGGCTGCATTCTCGCGCAGGAAGGCGACTTCGTCCAGGGTGTAGCTCATGCTGTGCTTTTCTAGATGCGGTTGACGGGGAATGTGGTGAAGTACTCGCGGTAGCGCTCATCGTCCCGGGGATCCCCGATGATGGGGCGCAGATCGGAAAAGGAGGCATCGTCCAAGACTTCCTTAACACTGGAATAGGACGTGAGGCGTTTGAGCTGCGCCCAGGTGGGAATGGCAAGGCGTACCAGCCCGGCGCGCCAGCCGTCGAGAACCAGTTGTGGGTCGAACCAACCGGCGTCATCGGCCTCCCCTGTTTCGCCATCCGGTTCTTGCCCCTCGGGCAGCACACCGATGAAGAAAAAGGTGTCGAACCAGTGGTTATTATCCTCGCCCGCCCAGCGGGACCAGGGAAGGAACATGTCGGTGTCGACGCGCATGCCGTTGTGCTCTAAGAATTCGGTAAAAGAAATCTCGTGGGATTCCAGTAGTTCGCGCTCGCGGTGATAGCGCGAGGCGTCGGATACTAGGCCGTCTTCGCGAATGGCCAGCAGTGTGCCGGCCTCTTCGAAAAGCTCCCGGGCAGCGGCGAAGACAAGGGCATGCGCCTTGTACTTGGTCACGCCCATACGGCGTGCCATGGACACCACTGAGCGGCCTGCCCATAGTTCACCGGAGTCCCAAGAACGCGGTGGGAAGTCACGCGGGTCTACCCCGCCGCCGGGAAAGACGACGTGCCCGGGGTAATTGCGCATGGTGCTCACGCGCTCTTGGATCCACACACGCAGGCCCTCAGTCGTATCGCGCAACAAGAGGACAGTAGCGGCCAGGCGTGCCCCGTTAAAGCCCGTTGTTTCGCCAGGGTCGATGGCGTCAAGACTGTCGTGGATGGACTGACTCATGCAACTTTCCGTGTCTGCAGGCTGGGGGCAGAATTCGAGAGGTATACGTCGAGAATGTGTACTGAGGTTGTGTACTAAGAGTTATGTACTAGGGGTTAGCGGACTCGTCGGGCGAAGTACCTCTCCCCGATGCGATCCACCTGGATAGGTTGGTGGAAGGCTTTGGAAAGGTTTTCCGACGTCAGGACAGAATTAATGAGTCCTTTGGCCACGACCTTACCCTCATCCAGGAGCATCGCATGGGTAAATCCGTAAGGGATTTCCTCCACGTGGTGGGTAATCATGACAATCGCCGGGGCATCCGCATCCAGTGCCAAGTCCCCGAGGTAGCCCACGAGGTCCTCACGGCCGCCCAAGTCCATGCCGGCGGAGGGCTCATCCAGGATGAGCAGCTCCGGGTTGGCCATGAGCGCACGGGCGAGGATGACGCGCTTCTTCTCACCTTCGGAGAGCGTGCCCCAAGTCCGCTCTGCTAGGTGCGCGGCGCCGACTTGCTCCAAGATATCGTCAGCACGGGAGAAGTCCATGTCTTGGTAGTCCTCACGCCAGCGGCCGAGGACCGCGTAGCCGGCAGAAACAACGAGATCATCCACGCGCTCGTTATCCGGGATGCGGTGCTGGACGGCAGCGGAGGAAATACCAATGGCGGCGCGTAGGTCACGCATATCCGTCTTGCCCAAGCGCTCGCCCATGAGGAAAGCCACACCAGCGGACGGGAACTCTTCGGCGGCTGCCATACGCACCAGGGATGTCTTGCCCGCGCCGTTGGGGCCGATGATGACCCAGCGTTCGTCGAGCTCCACCTGCCAGTCGACGGGCCCGACCAGCGTGCGCCCGCCGCGCCGTAGCTCGACGCCGCGGAAGTCAATCAACCAATCCTCGTCGGTTTCCATCAGTTCAGGGTCTTGCTGGCTCAATTGCTCTGGAGTGTTCACACGCACCATTGTGGCCGATATCTTCCTTCCCCGGTGAAACTGACACAGCTGCATTATTCTATGGGCATGACACAACGCCTTGGTATCGACGATGTCCGCCCCTCCCTTTCCGGTAACGCAGCCTCGAAGGCCGTTGTCGGAGAGGTCGTTCCTGTTACCGCGCTGGTGTGGCGTGAAGGCCACGATGCCGTCGCCGCGACACTGTCGGTGTGGAACACTGACTCCCCGTCCACCTCTGCAGTGACCATGACGGTGGATCCAGAGAATCCGGATCGGGTCCACGGCGTGTTGAGCCCGGCCACCGCAGGCCGCTGGTTCTTCCGCGTCGACGCCTGGTCGGATCCGATGTCCACCTGGCGCAACGCGGTGGTCAAGAAGATGGAGGCCGGTCAATCCGCGCAGGAGCTCAGCAACGATCTCTTGCACGGTGCCGAGCTCTTCGAGGAGGCGGCAATCCAGTGCCCGAGCGACAAGGCGGAGCTGCTCTTTCAGGCGTCGAAGGAGCTACGGGATGACACGGTGGACGTCGACAAGCGCGTGCGCACCGCGCTGTCCGACGAGGTCGCGGACGTCCTCCACCACCACCCCCTGCGCCACCTGCTGGTGGAGGGTGACATTCACGAGGTCCTCGTGGAACGCCGCGAGGCCCTCTACAGCTCCTGGTACGAGCTCTTCCCGCGTTCGACCGGCGGCTGGGATGACGAGGGCAACCCCGTGCACGGCACGTTTAAGACCACGGCACAGGCACTCGAGCGCGTGGCCGCCATGGGTTTCGATACCGTCTACTTCCCGCCTATTCACCCCATTGGCAAGGTCCACCGCAAGGGCCGCAATAACTCGGTGGTGGCCGAGCCCGGTGATGTGGGATCCCCCTGGGCCATCCAGGACCACTCCACCACGCACCCGGAGTTGGGCACCATGGAGGACTTCAAGGAGCTGGTCAAGAAGGCCACCGACTTGGGCCTGGAGGTAGCGCTGGACTTGGCGCTGCAGGCCTCCCCGGACCACCCGTGGGCCAAGACCAACCCGGAGTTTTTCACCGTGTTGGCCGATGGCACCATTGCGTACGCCGAGAACCCGCCGAAGAAGTACCAGGACATCTACCCGCTCAACTTCGATAACGACCCAGATGCCATCTACGCGGAGATCTACCGCATCGTCATGATCTGGGTGGAGGCCGGCGTGACCACCTTCCGCGTGGACAACCCGCACACCAAGCCGGCTAATTTCTGGAACTGGCTGATTTCCAAGGTGCACATCACGCACCCGGAAGTCATCTTCCTCTCCGAGGCCTTTACCCGTGCCCCGCGCCTTTTCGGATTGGCCAAGGCTGGATTTACGCAGTCTTATACCTACTTCACGTGGCAGACCTCCAAGCACGAGCTCACCGAGTTCGCACAGATGCACGTGGAGCAGGCCGATATCTGCCGCCCCAACCTCTTTGTCAATACCCCGGATATCCTCCACGAATCCCTGCAGACCGGCGGGCGCGCCATGTTCGCCATCCGCGCCACTTTGGCTGCCACGCTCTCCCCGCTGTGGGGCGTGTACTCGGGCTTCGAGCTCTACGAGCACCAGGCCGTCAAACCGGGCAGCGAGGAATATCTCGACTCGGAGAAATACGAACTGCGCCCGCGCGACTTCCAGGCCGCCGTTAAGTCCGGTGATTCCCTGGAATCCTATATCCGCCTTCTCAACCTCATCCGCCGCGAGAACCCGGCCCTCCAGCAGCTGCGCACGCTGCGCTTCCACAACACCGATAACGAGGCCATCATTGCCTACTCCAAGGCCGATCCCACCACCGGCAACGTGGTGCTCGTGGTGGTCAACTTGGATCCGCGCAATGCGCAAGAGGCCACGGTCTTTGTGGATCTGGCTGCCGTGGGCCGCCACCCGGGTGAACACTTCACGGTGCAGGACACCATCAGTGGTGCCGCCTACGAGTGGTCCGACCGCAACTTCGTGCGCTTGGAGCCACTGCGTGATGTCGCCCACGTCTTCATCCTCCCGCCTGCCCACCACGACCTGCAGGAGCGCATTGCCTGGCGCCGGGTGAACGACTACCGCGCTTAAGCTTTAAAGCCGCTGAAACCCCGCGTTGAACCCGTACCCCCTTCATAGGTAGCGCGGGGTTTCTTTTAGGCCCCGCGAGCGGGCGTTGTTCGGTAATTTGGTCTGTATGAACATCCCGGCCTCAGACCTCGAACGCCTCAACCACTGCCGCCACCACGCGCCCCATGATTTCTATGGGTGGCACGACGGAACCGTCCGCACTCGCCGCCCCGGTGCCGAAGCCGTCGAACTCGTCACCGCTTCCGAGACCCTCGCCATGCGTGCGGTTGGGGATGATATCTGGGAGGCCCCGCTCGCTGAGGAAGCAGACTACCGCCTGCGCATCACGTACCCAGACCAGCCCGCGGTCGAGGTAGCAGACGGCTACCACTTCCTGCCCACCCTGGGCACCCTGGATCAGCACCTCATCGGCGAGGGCCGCCACGAACGCTTGTGGGAAGTGCTCGGTGCCAACCTCAAGAGCTACACCACCGACATGGGAGTAGTCGAAGGCACCGCATTTGCTGTGTGGGCACCCAACGCAGAGGGCGTGGCCGTGGTCGGTGACTTCTGCGGCTGGAACCCGACCCAATACCCCATGCGCAGCCTCGGCTCCACGGGCATTTGGGAAGTCTTTATCCCTGGAGTGGGCGAAGGCGAGCGCTATAAGTTTGCCGTCCACGGCAAGAACTCCCCGCGCATTGATAAGGCGGATCCCCTGGCCAAGCGCACCATTGCCCCGCCGGAGACCGCCTCCGTGGTGGCCCGCTCCAACTTCGAGTGGAGCGATGAAGAGTGGATGAACAACCGCAACGGCGACCTCGACGTCCCGATGAGCGTCTACGAGCTCCACGTCGGCTCCTGGAAGGTGGGCGCCAACTACAGCAGCTTGCGTGCGGAGCTCATCCCCTACCTGGTTGAGCACGGCTTTACCCACGTGGAGCTGCTGCCCGTGGCCGAGCACCCCTTCGGCGGCTCTTGGGGCTACCAGGTCTCCGGCTACTACGCTCCCTCGGCGCGCTGGGGCTCTCCGGATGAGCTGCGCGCGCTTATCAACGACCTGCACAAGGCAGGCATCGGCGTCTTCGTCGACTGGGTTCCCGCCCACTTCCCCAAGGATGAGTGGGCGCTGGGCCGCTTCGACGGCCAGGCCCTCTACGAGCACCCGGACCCGCGCCGCGGTGAGCAGGCCGATTGGGGCACCTATGTCTTCGACTTCGGCCGCAACGAGGTGCGCAACTTCCTCGTGGCTAATGCCCTCTACTGGGCTGAGGAGTTCCACGTGGATGGCCTGCGTGTCGACGCCGTGGCCTCCATGCTCTACCTCGACTACTCCCGCGAAGAGTGGCTGCCCAATATCTACGGCGGCCGCGAGAACCTTGAGGCCGTCCAGTTCCTCCAGGAAACCAACGCCACACTGAACCGCACCCACCCGGGCGTGCTCACCATCGCCGAAGAATCCACCTCCTGGCCGGGCGTCACCGCCCCGACACACGAGGGCGGCCTGGGCTTTAGCCTGAAGTGGAACATGGGCTGGATGAACGACACCCTGGAGTACTTCAAGCACGAGCCGATTCACCGCCGGTACCACCACGGTGAGCTCACCTTCTCCATGGTCTACGCCTACTCGGAGCGCTATGTGCTCCCGTTTAGCCACGACGAAGTTGTGCACGGCAAGGGCTCCCTGTGGGAGCGCATGCCGGGCGATGACTGGAATAAGGCCGCGGGCCTGCGCGCGCTGTATGGCTACATGTTCTCCCACCCAGGCAAGCAGCTGATGTTCATGGGCCAGGAGTTTGGCCAGACCACCGAGTGGGCAGAAGGCCACTCCGTAGATTGGTCCAACCTGGAAGGCTGGGGCAACGAGTGGCACCACGGCATCAAGCGCCTGGTGCGCGACCTCAACGCGGTGTACAAGCAGCACCCGGCACTCTGGACGCAGGACTTTACCCAGGACGGCTTCCAGTGGGTCAAGGCCGATGATGCTAACAACAACATGCTCGGCTACGTGCGCTACGGCAAGGATGGCTCCGCGCTGTTGGCGGTGTGCAACTTCTCCGGCAGTTCCGTGCCCAACTATGACCTCTGGGTGCCGCGCGATGGCGAGTGGGAGCTGGTCATCAACACCGACGACGCCGTCTACCAGGGTGCTGGCAACGACCTTGCCCACCGCGTGCGCTCCGAAGGCAACCACGTCCAGCTACACCTACCGGCCAACTCTGTGCAGTGGTATGCCTTCCGCGGCTAAGCTGCGCGGCCTAGCGCCGAGCCTGGCTCGGCGCGCGCTCACGCTCATCACTAGCAAGGTCTGAGAGACACAACTGCCCCAGTTGCCAAAGTTCTGGCCAGATCTTGAATCTCGGCGGGGTTCTTTGGCAACTGGGGCAGTTTTAGTTTTCAGTCCTGCGCGTGTGCACCAAGGAAAGCTCGTACACGAGCATCAATGTCATCGCGCAGCGCATCCATTCGCTCCGCGCCTTCTAGGCCGCGTACGGACGGGTCCTCAATCTCCCAACGCTCAGCCACTCCGTCATAGTCGGCATCACCGACGACGATGACGTGGTCCACTGAAGACGCAAGGTCGCGGTCAATCAACGTCGGCGTACCTGCCATGTCGGCGCCGACCTTTGCAAGGGAGGCCTGTGCCTCAGCATTAACGCCCTGCTCACGATGCTGTTCAGTGGTCTTTACTCCTGCGGAGTGAATCTCCCAGTCGGGCGCATGCTTCCTGGCTAAGGCAGCCGCCATCTGGGACTTACCGCGGTTGGTATTACAAAGAAAAAGTACGGAGGTCATGCCACCCTACTGTAATCGTGTTGCGGTGTGCCAGTAGGACCAGAGCGCTAGTTCTTCTTCACCGCGTAGTACACCGGCAGGGACTTCCAGTTGAAGGTCACGTCCTGGACGTTCTCGGACCAGCCGCCGACCACGTTCGGGTAGAACAGCGGGATCGAAGGAAGGTCACGCAACAACAGCTCCTGTGCCTGGTTGTAGAGCTTCGCGGCTTCCTCCTCATTTGCGGCGCCGTTGGCCTTGACGATGAGCTCATCAAACTCCGGGTTGGAGTACTTCGAGTCATTAGAGGCGACACCCGTGGTGAAGTTTGGCCCCAGGAAGTTGCCCATGGAGGGATAGTCGGCGAACCACGCCGTGCGGTAGGCACCGTCCATGCGCTCGGTGCGGTAGGCATCGCGGAAGGACTTGAAGTCCGGATAGGGGTTGCCCACAGCTTGGATTCCCAGCGTGTTGCTGATGTTGTTGGCTACGGCATCGGCCCAATCTTTGTTGTCACCATCGGTGTTGTAGTTAATGGGGAACGAGCCTTCAAAAGCACCGTACTTCTTATCGGCCTCCGCCCAGAGCTTCTTCGCCTCCTCCGGGTTATAGTCCAGGTTCTCCGATCCGGGCAGGCTGTCGTTGTAGCCATTCAGGACCGGTGAGGTGAACTCGCGGGCCGGTGTGCGGGTGCCGTGGAAAATGGTCTCCGCGATTTCCTCACGGTTGATAGCCATCGAGATTGCCTTGCGGCGCAGGGTGCCCTCTTCCCCACTGAAGTGCGGGGTCTCCATGTGGATTGACATCTCCAGGTAAGTAGCAGCCGGCTTGGTTTCCTGGCGACCGGCCAGGTCCTGCTCATAGCTTCCGAAGGCAGAGGACGGAATGGCTTCGAGGACATCGAGGTTATTCGCCAACAGGTCCATGTAGGCCGCACTGGAATCAGCGTAGAAGGCGAACTCAATGCCGTCGTTTTGTGCAGCACGGTCGCCCTTGTATTCCGGGTTGGGCTCGATGATCAGGTTCTGGTTGTGGTTCCATTCTTTGATCTTGTACGGGCCATTCGATACCGGGGTCTCGCCGAAAGCCTGCGGGTCCTCAAGTGCGGCTGCGGGGACTGGGAAGTAAGCGTTGTAGCCCAAACGGCTTGGGAAATCGCTCTCCGGCTGCGTCAGCTCAATGGTGAAGGTGCGCTCATCAATGACCTTGAGGCCCTCCATCTTCTTGACGCCTTCCCCGTATCCCTTGATGGAGGAGAAGAAGCTCTCGTTGAGCTGCTCATTGGCCACCGCGTAGTTCCACGTATCGACAAAGGTATCCGCGGTCACAGCGGAACCGTCGGAGAATTTCAGGTCAGGCTTGAGCGTGACCTTGTAGGTCTTCTCCCCTTCCTGATCAATGGATTCTGCCATCTCGTTGTGCACGTTGCCCTCGGCGTCGTAGTACACCAATCCGGAATACAGCATGTCGACGATGCGTCCGCCGCCGTTCTCATTCGTCATCGCGGGGATAAGCCCCTGCTGCGGCTCAGTGCCGAGAACGCGAACATAGTTGGAGCCACCGGCGCTATCGGAGCTATCGCTTCCGCAGGCGGCGAGGGTAAAAGCAAGAGAGGTGGCGCCGATGACGCCGAGGAGCTTGCGCATGAGAGTCCTCCTGAAAGAGCTAAAAACAAAGTGTGCGTTATGACACCAAAATGAATTTAGCATGAGGCACCTCACACACCAGCGTCGACACAAAAAGACCCTCAGGAGAGGACTTAATCAGTCAATCCTGAGGGTTGAGTGTGAGGTGCAACAAGCGCCCGTGAAGGCTGCAGCTGCTCGTGGGACTCCACAAGGAAGGGAAATTAATACAATGCACTAGCCAGCTTCGTGCGCGCGGCCAGCACGCGCGGGTCACCAGAATCAAAGAGCCCGAAGAGCTCCAACAGACGGGTCTTGAGCTGTTCCTTCTCATCCCCAGCGGTGCGCTTCATGGCCTCGATGAGGCGCTCGAAGGCGCGGTCAGGGGCACCGGCGACAACCTCGGCGTCGGCGGCATCGAGCTGCTTGGACACGTCCTCCGGAGCGGCATCCGCCGCAGCGATAGGATCCTCGCTGCGGTTGGCCGGGTCCAGGCGCTTGAGCAGCAGCGTGGTATCGCGGGCCTGCTTGATTTCCACGTTGTCTGGCTCGGCAGCCAGGATCTCCTCGTAGGTGGCAATAGCGGAATCGAAATCACCGCGGTTGAGAGCTTCTTCCGCCAGGCTGAGGCGTGGATCCGCTACTTCCTCTGCGGGGCCCTCCCCAGCCTCCTCTTGCTCGGGCAGGCCCTTGAGCTGAGGGCCGAGCTTGTCGACGATCGCCGCTACCCACTGCTCTAGGTTCTCTCGCGGCTGCCCGCCTTCGAAGTTGGTGACGGGCTGGCCGGCGGCGATGGCGACGGTGGTAGGCAGATTCTGCACGCCAAAGACCTGTGCCACCTGGGGCACGACATCGGCGTTGATGTAGCCCACGATGAACTTCAGCCCACCGGCGGCGGCCATCTCCTCGAAGTCTTTCTTGAGCTGCTCGGAGGCAGGTGAGCGCGGCGAGCCGATCAGGGCGATGACGGGTACCTCCGCAGAGCGGCGCACCAGGTCATTCTCAAAGTTCTGTTCGGTGACCTCGAAGAAGGGCTGCACACCTGCCGAGGCACCAGTAGTGCCCTGTTCCTGTGCTTTCGCCTTGGCCTCCGCCTGCTGCTTGATGGCGCCCAGGTCGAGGGCCCCTCCTACGTACGGTCCAGTCACTTATTCTCCTCCAGGTAACGGTTAACGGAATCTACTTTTTGGGTTATCTGTCCAGTCACGCCTTCGCGGATATCCGCCTTAATCACCAGGCTGGTGCGCGGCGAGACCGCGCGGACTGCGTCGGTGGCCTCTTTAATGACCGCGAACACCTCATCCCACTCGCCTTCGACAAGGGTAAACATGGCATTGGTCTCATTGGGCAGGCCGGAGGCACGGACTACCCGCACGGCTTCGGCGACGGCCGCGGACATCTCAGCGCTTTCATCACCCACAATGGTGGGGGCTACGGAAAAGGCAACAATCATGCCCGCTATCCTACCGCCGCTCCCAGCAGTGCCGGTGCCAGTGTCGGCGATCATCGGCGCGCCCACCGGTGTCCCGTGGCCACGCCACGATGTGCGCCACCCCGGGAGGGATGTTGTGGTTGCATCCCGGACATACGTAGTACTTCTGGGCGGCGGAACTACCAACGTGCCGCATGAGGAATGGCTCCCCATGGGTCCAGTGCGGACCGGGAACGGTCTGTGAACCGAGGAACGAGCTTCCATCACGCGGTAGGGAGCGCGGCTCCTCACGAATTCTGCGGTTGCGGCGTGGCACTAGAACAACCGCAGCTCGTTGGATTCGATGCCACGCAGCTCCTGGTAGTCCAGGACCACGCAGCGGATGCCGCGGTCCTCCGCCAGTGTCCTGGCTTGGGGCTTGATTTCCTGCGCGGCGAAGACGCCATGTACCGGCGCAAGCAAATCGTCGCGGTTCAGCAGTTCGAGGTAGCGCGTGAGCTGCTCGACGCCATCAATTCCGCCGCGGCGCTTGACCTCGACCGCTACGAATTCATTCTTGGAGTTCTTAGCCATGATGTCTACCGGACCAATCGCGGTGGGATACTCGCGGCGCACGAGCGAGTACTTCTCCCCCAACGTTTCGATGTGCTCGGCCAGCAGCTCCTGCAGGTGCGCTTCCACGCCATCCTTGACCAGGCCGGGGTCTTCTCCCAGATCCATGTCGATCTCCTGGTGGATCTGGGCGATGGTGATGCGCAACTGCTCACCTTTCGGATTTTCTACCAGCCACAGTTTCTCACCTGTGTCTTCGCCGTCGATATCCTCAATCGCCGACTCTTCAAAGGTGCATGGTGGTGTCATCCAGTTCAACGGCTTATAGGCACGGTCATCCGCATGGATGGACACCGAACCATCGGCTTTGATGAGGATGAGACGGTCGGCCATGGGAAGGTGGGCGTCCAGGCGGCCTACGTAATCTACGGAGCATTGGGCGATGACAACACGCATGCCCTCTACCCTATCGTTGGGCGCTATTTCTTTGGTAAGCGGGTAGCACGCTGGCGCATCTGGTGGTAATCCATCTTCTCTTGGCGCTTAGACGGCGCCGATTCCACCCACGCGTTCAAGGCCATGATTCCGTGCGCATCAGAGGCAATCTCATAGTCCCGCCCATCGATGCTAATACGGATGATCTGGTGACCAGAGGGCATAAAAGAAGCCTCGTCATCATCCATTGGGCGGGTGCTGCCCAGTTCGATGTCGAGGCGATTGAAGCGCTTGTTGGCGCGCGGCATGACGGAGCGAAGCTTGAAGAAGTCCATATACTCGCCGTCATAGCGCACGAGACCATGACGCCAGGAATGAGAGTCCTTCGACGGTAGTTGGCGCAAAAGGATGCTCGTGCCGCGGGAGCGCACGGTGAAAAAGCGCACCGCCGCTAGGATGAGGAAAACCAGAACGACCAGTGCGCACAGACCTAAAAGAATAGATAGCCCCTGAAGCACCTGAGAATTCATGGATTGATGTCCTTCACAGCGAGTACGAAACGATGGATTGATTGTACCGCCGTTGACGGAAGCAACGCTAGTCCTTGCCCCAGAACACAAAAGAACCCCACCCCCTCTTAGCGAGGTTGTGGGGTTCCTAAGTGAGAGTGGGAAGGGCGGTCATTGCTGCCCGTCGGTTCCCTCTCCGCTCATCCGTTAGCTGTTGAGGCGGCGAGTGGCACGCAGTGCGGCGTCGCCACGGGACCTCGTGAGCTCACGCTCAGACTTCAGGTCTTCCTGTGCCTGGGCTTCATCGACCTCGGAGGCCCAGATGGACCAATCAGCGAGGACGGTGATCTTGTTCTCGGACACGGAGAGGAAGCCACCCTGGACGGCAGCGACGAGGCGCTCGCCGTCGACTGGGTGGATGGTCACAACACCATTGTCGATCAACTGACCGACCATGGGCTCATGGCCAGGAAGCACGCCGATCTCACCCTCGGTGGTCTCAGCCGTCACCATGGTGGCCTTTCCGGTCCACAGCAGGCGCTCGACGGAAACCAATTCGGCGGTGATGTCAGCCATGTGCCTCTCCCTACTTCTTCTCGGTCAGCTTCTTGTACGCAGCCTCGACGTCGTCCAAGCCACCCAGGCCGTTGAAGGCCTGCTCCGGGTAGTGGTCGAATTCGCCGTTGCAGATGCGCTCGAAAGCATCGATGGTATCGGCCAGCGGCACGTAGGAGCCCGGCAGGCCGGTGAACTTCTCTGCGACGAAGAAGTTCTGGCCCAGGAAGCGCTCGATACGGCGAGCACGCTGAACGGTAATCTTGTCTTCCTCAGACAGCTCGTCCATACCAAGGATGGCGATGATGTCCTGAAGCTCCTTGTTCTTCTGCAGGATACCGATGACACGCTGTGCCACCTCGTAGTGGCGCTCGCCCACGATGGACGGCTCCAGAATACGAGAGGTAGAGGTCAGCGGGTTCACTGCCGGGTAAATACCCTTCGAAGCAATACCACGGTCCAACTCGGTGGTGGCATCGAGGTGGGCGAAGGTGGTCGCCGGTGCCGGGTCGGTGTAGTCATCGGCCGGCACGTAGACGGCCTGCAGGGAGGTAATGGACTTACCCTTGGTGGAGGTAATACGCTCCTGCAGAACACCCATCTCATCAGCCAGGGTCGGCTGGTAACCCACGGCGGAAGGCATACGGCCCAGCAGGGTCGACACCTCAGAACCGGCCTGGGTGAAACGGAAGATGTTGTCGATGAACAGCAGCACGTCCTGGTTCTGCACATCGCGGAAGTACTCCGCCATGGTCAGACCGGACAGAGCCACGCGCATACGGACTCCTGGCGGTTC
>NZ_CABTZR010000035.1 GCF_902489365.1 uncultured Corynebacterium sp.
TGCTGACTTGATCGAGGGATAGTTGCTCATTCTGGAGGAAAACGAGGAGGCGGCCCGGGGGGCCCAGGGCGCCGTCCGCGCCTGCCGTGATCTGCTTGATTTGTTCCTCATAGGGGCGACCGCCGCACAAGGTGATGACGCTGAGCGGCAGATTCGCGGCAGCGACCTGCAAGTCCCCGCTGACCTGGATGGCGAGCTCGCGCGTTGGCGCAATGACCAGCGCGCGGGGGGTTCCGTCGAGCTCCGGAATATCGGCATCATCGAAGACGCGATCGAGAAGCGGTACACCGAAGCCGTAGGTCTTTCCCATGCCGGTGCGGGCTTGACCAATGAGGTCCTGGCCATTGAGAGCGATGGGGAGCGTGAGCTCCTGGATGGCGAAGGTGTGCGTAATCCCGTTGTCAGCGAGGGCATCGCAGATCTCTACAGCGACGCCGAGCTCGGCAAAGGTAGGGGATTCGCGGGAATCGCGGGAAGATTTCGGGGCAAGCACACCTTGATAGTAGAGGACGTGGCTATAGTGGGGCCATTAGAGCGCCGGGGGCGCAGGCCTCACGGCACCGATTAATGACAACGATCTAAGGGAGACACACCACATGGACATCAAGTTTGGTTTTGCCGATACCGCCCGCGAACTGGTTATTCACGCCGAAGGCGAGCGTGAGGAACTGACCCAGACCATTAACAACGCCTTGGCGGAGAACTCCACCCTCGAATTGAAAGACACCAAGGGCCGCTCCTACATTGTGCGCACCGAGCGAGTCGTCTACGTAGAAATCGGCACCGCACGCGCCCACACCGTCGGTTTCGCGGGCTAAGTACGCGCGCGCCGTCTCAGCGGGTAGCCTAAATGGCCATGGAGAATCCCGCGGATCTTGGACAGCACCCACAGCGCCTTTCAGCGGTGGAGCGTTTCGCTCGCGAGTATGGCTGGTGGCGCGTGGTGGCGATCCCCGTCATGGTCGTCATCACCGTGTGGGTGCTCGTTGACGTTTTCCGCTCCCCAGCCCAGGAGGCAGAAGTGACGGCGGCAGGGGAGACGTCGACAAGCAGCGCCACCGCAACCCCGTCCCTGCCCAAGGGGCCCGATCCTGCCAACGCCAGTGCGATCGCTGCCGCCAAGGATGGCTTGCCCGCCGGCGGTGCCTTCACGGAGCAAGGTGATGAAACCTACCGCGATGCTGGCCCTTCCACCATGCACGCGGGCAAGGGCGGAAAACAGACCATCCGTTTCTCTGTGGAGATCGAAAACGGCGTGGACACCTCCGCCTACGGTGGGGACGCTGCGGTGGTCGCTCTAGTCGACGCCACCTTGTCCGACCCCCGCGGGTGGACCGCCAACGGAGACTTCGAATTCATCCACGTCAAGGCCGAGGACAACCCGGATACGCACATCCGTCTGACCTCACTGGGGACCACGGCGAAGCTGTGTGGTGCGCAGCTGGAATCGGAAACCTCGTGTCACACGACGATTACCGGTGAATCCGCGGTCAACCTCAACGAGTCTCGCTGGGTGCGGGGCGCTGCACCGTTTGAGGGGGATTTGGGCAACTACCGCCAGTACCTGATTAACCATGAGTTCGGTCATGCCATTGGTTACGCGGCCCACCAGCCCTGTGGTGGCGAGGGTAAGCTCGCGCCCGTCATGATGCAGCAGACGCTGAGCCTCAACAACGGGAAGCTCTTTGAGAAGGAACCAAATGAGGTGTATCCGGACGAGGACGTCACCTGCGAGCCGAACCCGTGGCCCTACCCGAATCCGGCTAATTCTGATCACGCCAAGCCCGAGTAAGCCGCTCGAAATTTAAGGACTATTTCCCCATGCCACTGCCACCTGAGCCCGTTCTTGCCGCCTTCAACGCCGAGTTCCACCCGCGCCGCACGCAGGGAGAGCTCGTGGGGCCTGCCTGGGATAACGGGATTCGCGTCGGGGATATCGTCTTTGCCGAGGCGCGGCCGTGGACTGGTTGGTCCGCCAAGGTACGCGAGAAACTCAGCGTGCCTGGAGCGCGTATCGCCCGCCCGGTTCTGACCGCCGATGGGCGCTACACAGCCGCTGGGTGGAAGGCCACGCAATTCGTGGAGGGCCAGCTGCGAGGCCGCATCGATGAAACCGTGCAGTTGGCGCTGCGCCTTGATGACGCCCTCGATGTGGCCCCGCTGCCCACCATGGACCGACTCGAGGACGTATTTGCGCGGGCGGAGCGGGCCGCGTGGGAGGAGAGCGGCGAGGCTTATTCTGATGCTGAGTTTGCGCACCTCCCGTTGGTCACCGCTCACATGGATCTTCTGGGAACCACCATTTTTTCCGGCGCCAATCCGCCGGCGCTGATTGATGTCGTGCCTTCTGCCGCTCCGCGTCCGGCGGGCTGGACTGCAGCGATAGTCATGGTGGATGGTCTGATTGCGGGGGCGGTGGATGGTGATATTTGCACCCGCTTTGCAGCGGTGCCCGGAATGCAGCAGCTCTTGCTGCGTGCGGTGGCGTATCGCCGTTACGTCAATATCCTGCACCCGCGCTCCAAGGCGACCGTGCGTTCGAACATTGAAAGGGTGGAAGAGGCCCTCGTGTCCGCGGCATCTGACAGACTGTAGGGCGTGAAGTACAGCAGCGAATCCCCCACACGTTCCGGCGTCACGCTTCCTCCCTCGCCGGATGTCCGCCTTGTTCCCCGGAACCGCCGGGCCACGTCTCGCACATGGGATGTACCGGTGCCCTCGGAGGGCACGTGGCGGGTGCTTGGTGCGGCGGGGTCCGGAGTATCGAGCCTGCTGATCGACGTGGTCTTGGGCCAGCTCAACGCTGGGGCCGACGCCTCCGGCATCCTCGTCGTCGCCCCGTCCAAGGAATCCGGTTCGCTGCTGCGCCGGGAATTAGCAGAAAACCTCGATGATTATGCGGCGCAAACATCGATGGTGCGCTCGGTGCACTCGTTGGCCTTTGCATTGCTGCGCCAGAGCAGCGAGGAAGAGCTGCGCCTGATTACCGGCGCAGAGCAGGATGCGGTCATCCGCGAGCTGCTCCAAGGCCATGCTGCGGATGGCAGGGGCGCGTGGCCGGAGGAGATGCGGCCGGCCCTGGAGTACGTGGGTTTTGCGCGCCAATTGCGTGACTTGTTGTTGCGCGCCATCGAACGGGGGCTCGGCCCGTTAGACCTGGAAGAGCTGGGGGAGCGCTACGGCCGGCCCATGTGGGCGGCTGCCGGCGAGTTCCTGCGCGAATATGAGCGCACTCAGGCGCTGGCGGGCTCGCATTCCTATTCTGCTGCGGAGCTGGTCAGTCAGGTGCTTTTGCGCCCAGAGCTGTTGCGCGAGCACCCGTGGCACACCATCGTGGTTGATGACGCCCAGCTGCTGGATCCGACCTCCGGCCAGCTGATCGCGGAGTTGGCGAAGACCGCCCGTCTCACCGTGATTGGTGGTGACCCCGACCAAGCAGTCTTTGCCTTCCGCGGTGCTAATTCGGAATTCCTCACCACGTGGGAGGCGGAGAACGAGCTGCGCTTAGACTCGACGCACCGCACTCCTTCCCCGGCCTGCGTGAGCGTCGTGGAGTCGCGCGGTACCTTGCGCGATGTCCTGGCAAATACGGTTCGCCGCCGGCACCTCGAGGACGGCGTGGACTGGCGAGATATCGCTGTCATTGTGCGCTCTACCGGGGATATCGGCCCTGCCCGGCGCACGCTGCTGTCTGCTGGCGTGCCGGTGCACATCAACCCCACGGACGTGGTGCTCGCTGAGCAGCGCTTGGTCAAGGCGGTGCTTCTGGCTCTGCGTTCCTTGGAGAATGAGCTTGAGCCCGTGGAGCTCGAGGACTTGATTACTGGTCCGGTCGGCGGTGCGGACCCAGTCACGCTGCGGAGGCTCATTCGCGGTCTGCGCCGCTGGAAGCCTGAGCAGCGCGGTATGGATTCGCTGCGAGAGCTGCTGGACGGTGAGTTGCCGGACTTCAACAACCTCCTGACTGAGCGCGAAGAAGCGATCCTGACCCGCATTCGCGGGGTGCTATCCGCCGGGCGCGCGGCCCTGCACGCAGGCGCCGCCGTTGAGGAGGTCCTCTGGGAGGTGTGGCAGGCCACCGGTCTGGACACGCGCCTGCAGGCGGCAGCCCTGCGCGGCGGTGCCGCGGGTTCGCAGGCAGACCGAGACCTGGATGCCATGATGGCGCTGTTCGATGCCGCCGGTGACTATGCCGAGCGCCGCCCGGCGGCCTCCCTAGAGTCCTTCATCCTGCACATCACGGAGCAAGAATTGCCCACCGGCGTGCGGGATCGTCGCTCGGCCTTGCCCAATGCGGTAGAGATCCTCACCGCGCACGGCGCGGTGGGCCGCGAGTGGGACACCGTCATCGTGGCGGGCGTTCAGGAAGGAACGTGGCCCTCGGTAGGGGAGACCGGCTCTCTTTTCGGACAAGAAGACCTCATCGATCTGCTGGATCGCGGCATCACACCCGGCACCCCAGTCAGCCACGTGTCGGGGCGCTTGGCGGAGGAGCGTCGGCTCTTCCACGTGGCCACAACGCGTCACCGAAGCCGCCTGCTCGTCCTCGCGGTGGATTCGCCGGAGAGCGATGTCGCTGAGGAGCCGTCGCGCTTCATCGATGAGTTCCTGTCCACCCGCGGCGTCGATGTTCCGGGAGCACAAGCGCGCCGGGAAGCGGGTAAGCGGCTGGTGCGCCAGGCCTGGCCACGCGAGCTAGGCCTTGAGGTGCCGGAACCGAATCCAATGACGTTGCCCAGCGCGGCTCGTGGGGACGAAGAACTCGATCCCCTCGACGTGTCGGTGCTGTCGGTGGCTGCCTTCGTGGCGCAGCTGCGGCGTTGCGCCACCGATCCGGAGACGAGTGAGGCCGAGCGCTCCCAAGCGGTGCGGCAGTTGGCTCGTCTGGCGGAGGCTGGGGTCCCGGGGGCCCACCCGGATCAGTGGTGGGCGGCCCGCGGCGTGGCCTCGGAACTGCCGCTGCATGGTTCCAGCACCGTGTCGCCGTCCCGGGTGGATGCTCTGCTGACCTGCCCGCTCAACGCGGTGCTCGGGCAGCTCGTCGAGGATGACTCAGCGGATATCAACCTCCTGCGGGGAAACTTGGCGCATGCTTTCCTGGAGGCGCTGGGCCGGGGAGCTGCCGCAGAGCCCGCGAAGCAGCTCGTGGTTGATGCCTTTGCCGCGCTGCTTGATGGCCCCGCGTGGCGCCGCGAGGCTGAGCGCGCGGACTTTGAGCGCCTTATCGACCGCACGCACGGCTGGGTGCTCTCGAGCTCGACGTCACTCGAACCCGTTGGCGTTGAGGTTCCCGTCACCGTGGACATCGGCCCCGATGTCACCATTCGTGGGTTCATCGACCGGCTGGCGAAGGCCGGTGAGGACTATGTGGTGGTGGATCTCAAGACCGGAACAACGGTTCCCTCGAAGGCCAACGCCCAGGACAATACTCAGCTCATGACGTACCAGCTGGCCCTGGCACACGGTGAACTCGTCACGACACCAGCAGAATCTGACGGCGAGCCACAGTCTGTATCCATCCGGACCGGTGCCGGCCTGCCGCGGGGTGGCGGAGTGCTGGTATACCCGCGATCCAGCGCTGCTTCCGTGTCCACCCGGGAACAAGCCACCAAACCCCCAGAAGAGCTCGAGGAGTTTGCGCAGGCGCTACCTGCACTCGTTGCTGAGTTGCGTGGTCCGGGGCTGACCGCGCGTGAAAACGCCGATTGTGATCGGTGCCCGATCCGCCCTATCTGCCCCATCATGAATGAAGGAGGTCTGGTGACCGATGCCTAAGAACCCCGCCCACCACTTCAGCCCTGAGGAGCTGGCCAGCGCGCTGGGTAAGCCTTTTCCTCCCACCGCAGAGCAAGCCGCAGTCATCGATGGTCCACTCGGGCCGAAGCTGGTCGTGGCCGGCGCGGGCGCCGGTAAGACGGAGACGATGGCCTCGCGCGTGGTGTCGCTGGTCGCAAACGGGTTGGTGCGGCCCGAGCAAGTCCTAGGCCTGACCTTTACCCGCAAGGCAGCCCAGCAGCTGGAACAGCGCATCCGCCGCCAGTTGCTGACTCTACGCTCCTCCGGAATCCTTGCTCCGGGCAGCCCAGCGGCAGAGGCAGTGGAGAATATCGCACCTAACGTCTCCACCTATGACTCCTACGCGGGTGATCTTGTCCGCGAGTATGGCTTGCTCATGCCGGTGGAGCCGAATGCCCGCATTATCACTGAGGCGGAGCGCTATGCCATCGCCCACGAGGTCGTCAGCAATTACACGGGCTCGCTGAGCACTGATAATGCCGTGGCCACGGTCACCGCCACCTTGCTCAAACTGGCGGAGACCATGGACGGGGAGCTCAAGGATCCCCACGATCTGTATGAGCACGAGGACATCTTCCGCAAGACCGCTGAGGACCTAGAGAAGAGCAAGAGGACCAGCGGTGAGTACAGCCAAAAGCTGCAAGGATACCTGGATACCCAACGCCTGCGCCTGGAGTACCTGCCCTTGGTGGAAGCTCTGAAGAAGGAACAGGCGGAGCGCGGCGTCATCACCTTCGGTGAGCAGATGTCCATCGCTGCCACCCTGGCCAAGAACTTCCCCCTCCTCGGCGAGCAACAAAGCGCGCGGTATCGCGTGGTCATGCTGGATGAGTACCAGGACACCTCCCACGCGCAGCGCATCCTGCTGCGTTCCCTCTTTGGCGGTAAACGCGAGGGGCTCTCGGTCACCGCGGTCGGTGACCCCATGCAGTCCATCTATGGCTGGCGCGGGGCGACGGCGGAAAACCTCGAGGCCTTCGTCACGGACTTCCCGCAGGCTGACGGCGCCCCGGCGCCTAAAGACCAGCTGACCACCTCCTGGCGCAACCCCTCGACGGTGCTGGGGATGGCCAATGACGTGGCCTCGAAGCTCTTCTCCGAAAGCCCGGGTGAGCGGCCGGTGGATGAACTATCGCCGAAGCCCACCGCGCCGGCAGGCACGGTGGAGCTGGGCTATTTCGCCTCCGAAGATGAGGAACGAGGCTTCATCGCAGAGCACCTGCGTCAGCTCTATGAATCCACGCCGGAGGGTGAGGATTACAGCGCCGCAGTGCTCGTGCGCACCAATAAGCAGTCACCGTTGATCGCCGCGGCCCTGGACAAGGTCGGCGTGCCCAACGAAATCTTTGGTCTCGGCGGGCTGCTCTGGCAGCCGGAGATCCAAGACCTCGTAGCAGTGGCCACTCTGTTGGTGCGTCCGCAGGACACCGCGGCGGCGCTGCGCGTGTTGACCGGGCCGATGTGCGGCCTAGGTATCGCCGACATCCAGGCGCTGCATTCGCGCCAGCGCAACCTTGCCGGTGCCGCGGAGGGACGCACGCGCTGGGAAGGCGGTGATCCCCTGGCACACCTGGCTACCCAAATCGAGGACATCACCGCAGAGGGTCCTGACCAGGTGCTGGGGCTTGCCGACGCCCTCGCAGACCTCGGCGAACGCGAGCGCTACAGCGCCGAAGGCCTAGAGCGCATGGAAGAGGTTTCCTCTAAGCTGCGCTACCTCCGAACCTATTCTCTGGGAAAGTCGCTCAACGACATTGTCGCCGATATTGAGCTGCTCTTTGGTCTGCGTACCGAGGTCTTGGCCTCCGGGAAGCCGGGCGGGGCAACACACCTCGACGCCTTCGCCGACGTCGTCGCTGGTTTCCACGGGGAGGGCCTGGCCGGGCTTCTAGACTATCTTGAGCTGGCTAAGGAGAAGGAAGATGGCCTTGAGATGGGAGAGGTCCCGCTCGTGCGCAACCGTGTTCAGATCATGACGGTGCACAAGGCCAAAGGTTTGGAATGGGAGCACGTCTGCGTGGCACACGCGGATTCCGCAAGCTATAAGGCGCAGGCGGAGACTTTCCTGACCAAAATTGAAAAAGCCCCGGGTGATGAGGACGTCATCGATGTTCCCGAGGACGCGGTGACACGCTCCGACTTCGACAAGGCGTGTGAGGCTTTCAAGGAACAAAACCGCGAGTTCCAAGCAGAGGAAGCAGCCCGCCTGTTCTACGTGGCAATGACCCGCACCGAGTCCACCCTGACGGTGACTGGTTCCGGAACCAATAAGGCGAAGGGCAAGAGCAAGAAGGGCCCGTATTCCTACCTGCAACTGCTGGCGGAAAAGCACCCAGAGCTCGTCGTCCACTGGGAGGTCCCCGAGAACCCCGTGGAAGACGAAGAGCGCTCTGTTACGGAGGCCTCCTTCCCTGCGCTAACCCCGCAACCGGAAGCGCTCACTGCCGCAGACGCGGTACGCGCGGCAATGGAGAACCTGCCACCGCTGCGCGATGGCGAGGTCTTCGGTCTCTGGGAACAGGAGGCGAGTGCGCTCATCGAGGAGCACACAGCCCTCCAGGCCCCGGTGGTCGATGTGGAGCTGCCTGGCGAGTTGACGGCTTCCGACATGGTGGCGATGACAGCGGATCCCACTCAGTTTGCCCGCCGCCAGCGCCGCCCCATTCCCTTCAAACCCAACTCCTATGCCAAGCGCGGCACCGCCTTCCACGCCTGGCTGGAGGATCGTTTTGGGGCGCCCGCCTTGCTGGGGGAGGACGAGCTTCCCGGCTCCCACGATGAGCCGGACCACGACCTGGAATCACTCAAAGAGTCTTTCCTAGCCTCGGAGTGGGCGCAGCGCACGCCTGCCTATGTGGAAGCGCCTTTTGAGATCACCATTGGGGACTCGGTAGTCCGCGGCCGCATGGACGCGGTTTTCCAGCAGCCGGATGGTTCCTGGCTCATCGTGGACTGGAAGACTGGCCGCCGCCCGCAGGGCGCTGCACTGAACTCGGCGCAGATTC
Organism: uncultured Corynebacterium sp.; assembly: GCF_902489365.1. Classification (GTDB taxonomy): domain Bacteria; phylum Actinomycetota; class Actinomycetes; order Mycobacteriales; family Mycobacteriaceae; genus Corynebacterium. The sequence continues at coordinate 8,802 of NZ_CABTZR010000035.1, forward strand.
AGCTCGCTGTTTATGCGGAGGCCTGGCGGCGTATCCACGGTGTGGAAACCGTCCGCGCGGCATTCTTCTACGTGCATGAGAACTTCCTTCTGGAGCCGGAGGACTTGCCCACCGGCGCACGGTTGGCTGAGCTTTTAAGCTCTGCAGTTTCCATGCCGCCGGGGTTGAGTCTAAGGTAGTCTCACGAGGAAATCCGCATCATCGAGGGAGGTTGGCGCTTCGTGCCCAAGCGCTTAGGCAAACGCATTACGGCGCGTTTCTTGTCGCAGGTTGAGCTGACCTCACAGCCTGACCACGCGCTGCTTGACGTCATCACAATTCCGCGTACGGCGAGCACCAGCCCGTGGATGCAACTGGCACGCCGAGTTGTCTGGGCGATGGGGTTGTTGGTTTTCGTTACCGTCGTGGTCTTTTTCGACGGCGATGGGTACAGCGAAGATCTGTCCTTCCTCGATGCTGCCTACTATTCGGCGGTGTCGCTGACCACTGTGGGCTACGGCGATATTGTCCCTGTGACCCCGACCGCGCGCTTCATTAACCTTATTATCGTTACCCCGGCCCGCCTGCTCTTCCTTGTCTTGTTGGTCGGTGCTACCTTGTCGGTTCTGACGGATCGAGCCCGTCGCACGTTTGAAATCCAGAATTGGAGAAAGCAATTGCGTAACCACACCGTCGTCATCGGCTATGGCACCAAGGGCGCCGGTGCGGTCGCCGCGCTGATCGCGGATGACGTCCCCGCCTCCCAAATCGTTGTTGTTGATAACAACCGTGCGGCCCTGGCCAGCGCCGAGCACCACGGCCTCGTCACCATCTATGGCTCCGGAACCAAGCAGGACGTGCTGCGCATCGCCGGCGCGCAGCATGCTTCCTCCGTGGTGGTGACTCCGTCCACGGACGATACCGCGGTGCTGTGCACGTTGTCCGTGCGCGAGCTTAATCCCAAGGCTAAGGTTGTCGCGTCTGTGCGTGAATCTGAAAACCGCCACCTTCTCCTTCAATCCGGTGCTGATTCGGTGGTGACCTCGGCGGAGACGGCCGGCCGCCTCCTAGGCCTTGCTACCGTAACGCCAACCGTGGTGGAGATGATGGAGGATCTCCTCTCACCGAACGAGGGCTTCTCCGTTGCCGAGCGCGCGGTGCGCGAATTTGAGGTGGGCTCCAATCCGCGCCACCTCGCCGACATTGTCCTGGCCGTTTTGCGCAACAATGAGCTGCACCGCGTCGACACGGCAGATGCTTATGCTCTCAAGCCCGGTGACCGCTTGCTCTACATCAAGCACGAGATGCAGCAGGCCGCGGAAGATTCCGATGAAGACGAGGACGAAGGCAACTAATGTTCCTTCCTGTCACCGAGACCGGCCGCGTCCCGGTTACGCCGCAGGGCCAGCCGGTCTTTCTGGCTGAGCCAACGGGGGACATCGTGGTCACGGCCGGGGCCATCCATGCTTTCCTGCTGGGCACCGAGGCCGCCGAGCGGCTCGGCGCGCTGCGTGATGCCACCTTCTTTCACGGTCAGCGCGACATCCTCAAAGCTCTGCACCTGATCCGCAACCGTCGGGAAGCGCGCTTTGATCCGCGCAGCGGCCGCGAGCTGTCTTATCCTGCGCCCGGGGCGGTGGGGCACGACGGCGAGCGCCTCGTCTTCCCGCGCCTTGATCCCGCCGTCATCGGCATTATCCGTCACGCAGAGTCGGACCAGATCCTGTTGGCTCGTAACCGCCACCGTCCGGACTTCTTCTCCTTGATTGCCGGATATGTGGACCCCGGTGAGACCCTCGAAGAAGCGATGATCCGGGAGGCGCTGGAAGAGACCGGTCGCCGCGTTGAGTCAGTCAAGTACTGGGGTTCACAGCCTTGGCCACCCAGTGGCTCCTTGATGGTGGGCTTTTCCGCGGTCACGGAGGATGTCCAGCCCGTGTGCGATACTGACGAGGAGCTCGCTGAGGTGCGGTGGGTGTCCCGCGCCGAGCTTCCAACAATGACCATTGCCCGCCAGGGCTCAATTGCACACACGATGATTATGGAGTGGTTCCACGGTGATGAGACCGGATCTGTCCCTGCTCGATGAAGACCAACGGGCCGCCGCCACGGCGCCGCGCGGCCCAGTCTGCATCCTGGCCGGTGCCGGAACGGGCAAAACTCGCACGATCACCTATCGCATCGCCCACATGGTGGATCAGGGCTTCGTCAACCCGCAACGCGTGCTGGCCGTCACTTTTACCTCCCGTGCCGCGAGTGAAATGCGCGAGCGGCTCAACCAGATGGGTGTCGGGGGAGTGCAGGCCCAAACCTTTCACGCCGCGGCGCGCCGCCAGCTGAAGTACTTCTGGCCGCAGGTCGCCGGGGATCTACCGTGGCAGCTCATTGATAATAAGTTCAGCCTGGTTGCTCGTGCGGTGCGTTCGCTCGGCCTGGACAATAACAAGGACACCATCCGTGACTTCCTGGGGGAAATCGAATGGGCCAAGTCCTCGTTGATTAGCCCCGAGGGATATCCCGGCGTCATCGAGTCCACGGACCGAGAAGCCCCGGGGGACCCAGCTAAGGTAGCAGAGGTCTTCCGCCGCTACGAGGACATGAAGGCCACCCCGGATCTCATGTACCTTGATTTTGATGATTTGCTCATGCACATCGCGGGTGCCATAGAGAACGTACCTGCGGTGGCGGAGGTCTTCCGTGAGCAGTACCGCACCTTTGTCGTCGATGAGTACCAAGACGTGACGCCGCTGCAACAGCGCGTGCTGGAGGCCTGGCTGGGGGAGCGCGATGACCTGACGGTCGTGGGCGATGCTAACCAGACCATTTACTCCTTCAACGGGGCTTCCCCGGAGTACCTGCTGAATTTCTCCCGTACCTATCCGCAGGCCACTGTGGTAAAGCTGCAGCGAGACTACCGCTCCACCCCGCAGGTGACGGATTTGGCTAACGAGGTCATCTCGAAGGCCACGGGCCGCGCGGCGGGGACCCGCCTGGAGCTGCAAGGTATGCGCGAGCCTGGGCCCGAGCCCACGTTTAAGGCCTATGAGTCTGAGGAGATCGAGGCCAAGGAGGTCGCAGGCCAGGTCCTGACGCTGCTCAACCAAGGCGTGAAGGCCTCTGAAATCGCTATCCTTTACCGCATCAACGCGCAATCGGAGCAGTTTGAGCAGGCGCTTGCCGACGCCGGAGTGGTCTACCAAGTCCGCGGCGGCGAAGGCTTCTTCCGCCGCCCAGAAATTCTGGAGGCCATCCGCGTGCTCATCGCTGCCACTCGCCGTGATGATCTGCCGAATGACCCGGTGGCCGTAGCGCGTGCGGCCTTCGTGGAGCTGGGGCTGTCCGCCACGGAACCGCAAGGCGCGCAGGCCCGCGAGCGCTGGCAGTCGCTCACGGCGTTGGTGGATCTCATCGCGCAGATCGTGGAGGACCACGAAGGCATCGACCTTCCCGGCGTACTCGGTGAGCTGCACCGCCGTTCCGAAAACAAGCACAACCCCACGATGGAGGGCGTGACCCTAGCGACCATCCACGCTGCCAAGGGCTTGGAGTGGGATGCGGTGTTCCTCGTTGGCCTCACCGAAAAACTGCTGCCCATCAACCACGCCATCAAGGCCGGCGATGAACACGTGGAGGAAGAACGCCGGTTGTTCTATGTCGGCATTACCCGTGCGCGCGAGCACCTGGCTTTGTCGTGGGCGTTGGCAAAGACCACCGGCTCGCGGGCCTCGCGCGAGCGCACTCGTTTTTTGGATGGCGTGGTGCCGGGAATCGAGGAAAGCCAGACATCGAACCGTCGCTATCGTCCGCGCCGCTGCCGCGTGTGCTCGGGCCAGCTCAGCAGTCCCGCCGAAAAGGTTCTGGGCCGCCACGAGTGGTGCGAGTATGAAGGCGATGAGGATGTCTTCAATGCGCTGCGCGCCTGGCGCGCGTCCGTGGCTAAGGACTCCCAGGTTCCTGCCTATGTCGTGTTTTCCGATGCCACCCTGCAAGCCATCTCGGAGGCTCTTCCCGCCAGCGAGGCGGAGTTGCTCGACATCTCCGGGGTAGGCCCCTCCAAGTTGGAGCGCTACGGCGCGGAGGTGCTGCAGATCATCGCCTCTACCCGGGGTTAGGCACCGGCGCAGAACGTACAGCGCGGGTGCTCCATCAGCAGCCGGTGTTGCTCGATCCCGTAGGGGTCTATCTCCTTAAGCTCCCCGGCTAACGGCTTGCCGCCGGGAGCCCCGGGCGGGGCGGGCCTTCCCAAAAGGCGGCGGATGGTGACCACAGCATGCATCACTATTGCGGTGCGCACGATTGGATCCCCCGGCGGTTCTACCGCGGCGGCGCGGCGCGCCACCTCGTGCCACTGCTCGTCCGCATCGATGCGGTGCAGATGCGCGCACAGTGGGCAAGGCCCCGCGCCGGACACCCGGACCGGACCGATGATGCCGCGGGCATCCAACATCGATACCGGCAGCCACGTCGCCGAGGATTTGTGCAGGGCTTGTGCCCATTCCGTGGCGCCGTCCAACATGTCGACGGCCACGATCGGCAGGTGCCCGGCCACGTTCGTGATGTACTCGGAGGGTGTTTCGCTGTGGAGAGGGGAGCGGGGCTGGAAGGAATCGTTAAGGAGGACATCGCGCAGCTCATTGGCGAGGGCCGACGTACCCAGCACGGCCACGCGCTGGGGCTGGGGCGCTGGCCATAGAACGCGGTAACTGATCAGATCATCAACCAGGCTGCGGGCAGCGGACGGGCTTGTGCCCGTATTCTCGATGGATTTTTCAATGGTTTGCCGGGTCAGCGGGGTGCGCAACCGGTTGAGCAGGCGTGCCAGTTGCGGGTGGGCCTCGAACACGCCAACGCGCGTGGCATCCATGCCACACTGGAGCATTCCGGGTTCGCGCTCCAGGATCGTGGTTTCCGGCGCCAGCATGTACGTCTGTGCAGACATGGTTTCCTCCCCGTTGATGACCCACCCCAGCTGTGCTTAGCCATCATTGCACCACAGGTAGAATGCCCTGTCATGTCGAGCAACCCCCAGGTCCGTGTCATCCGCTCCGCCCGGCGCCGCCGCACCGTTCAGGCCCGCGTTGTTGATGGCGTTCTCGAGGTGCGCATTCCCGCCTGGATGTCGGCAGCAGAAGAGCAGAAAGCGGTGGATGAGATCGTGGCGAAGGTGCGTAAGAAGCACACCTCGTCGCAGCGTTCCGATGCCTCTCTCGCTGCCCGCGCACGCACCTTGAACACTCGCTATTTGGAAGACCGCGCCACGGTGGGATCCATTCGGTGGGTCAGCAACCAAAAATCCCGCTGGGGAAGTTGCACTACCTCAACGGGAGATATTCGGATTTCTGACCGGCTGCAGGACGTCCCCGACTATGTGCTCGATGCGGTCATCATCCACGAGCTGACGCACACCTTCATTCCGGGCCATGGCTCGGACTTCTGGGAGTGGGCTGACCGCGCACCTAAAGCAGAGCGCGCGAAGGGGTACCTCGAGGCCTACCAGCGTTTCCGCTAGTTCTCTTCTTCCGGCCTGTCCTCTTTGTCCTCGCCTCCGTCGGCGTCTGTGTCCTCACCAGCGCTATCGCTGGTGTTATCGCTGGCATCGTCCCCGGCATCCTGCTGGCGGAGCATCTCCTCCAACTTGGAGAACTCTGCTTCGAAGCCCTCATCGGGAGTGTCATCGAGCAAACCGTCGATGAAGGACGCCGGGTTCTCCAGGTGTTCGGCCGTGGGTAGAAGATCCGGGTGGTCCCAGGCGGAATCGCGCTTATCGACGCCCACCGCGACGGTGGCGCGGCGCCACAGCTCAGCGGCGGCCTCCACCTTCGGAGCGTTCAGCTCGATGCCGACGACCTGGGAGAAGGCCTTTTCTGCGGAGCCACCGGTGGAGCGGCGATGAGCCCACGCCTCATTCATTGCCTTCGTAGACGGGATGCGCTCACCCAGGGCCTCCGTCACCACGTGCTCGACCCAGCCCTCGACGAGTGCCAGGAGAGTTTCTAGGCGGGAAGCCGCTCCCGCGTTGCGGGAGGTGATGCGCGGGGACAGGTCCATGCCCTGCAGCTTGTTCATCGCATCCTGGATGGCCTGCGGGTCACCGGATTCCAGGTTGAGCTCGCGGGTAGCTTCCTCGATATGGGAAGTGTCGATGACCAAGCCCATGGCGTATTCCTCAACGGAGGAGACGAGGCGCTCGACCAACCACGGCACGTGCTTGAACAGGCGCTGGCGGGCGGCTTCACGGGCGCCGATGTAGACGAGTACTTCCTGGCCCGGAACGTTGAGATCGCGCGCGATGGCCTGGATATTGTGCGGCAAGAGCGCGGTGGTGCCGGCGGGGGAGACAGGCAAGCCGAAGTCAGAACCGGTCAGCGCCTGCGCAGCCAGGTCACCGAGGGCGTGGCCGAGCTTCATGCCGAAGTTCATGCCAGACATCGAGTTCATCATCGAGGTCATCGGGCCCATCATCTCGCGGGCCTCCTCCGGCAGGGATTCCAACTGCGCGGAATTCATGTGTTCGGCTACCGGGGTGACCATGCGCTGCCACATCGGCAGCGTCTCATCCAGCCACTGCGCGGAATTCCATGCGGTCACGGTGCCGGACGCGGTGGGCAGAATCGTGGCATCATCCAGCCACAGTTCTGCCAGCCGCACGGCTTCTTGCACAGCGGTGCGGTCTTGCTCGCTGACCTCTTTATCGCGGGAGATCTGCTGGTGCGCGATGCGCTTGGCCAAGTCATAGTTGACCGGGCCAGCACCCTCCGGGGAGTTCATGGAGGAACCCATGCCGGACAGCATCTGGCCGAACTGATTCAACAGGTCTCCTAGGCCACCGTTGCCCGCGCTGAAGCCGAAGGCGCCGAACGGGTTCTGGTCGCGACGATCGTTATCATCGTCATCGTCGTTATTGGGGAAGGAAAAACCGAATCCGTTGCTCATGGGCCCTAATCTACTAGGTTTCCTAGCGCGGATTCTAGGACCACGGCAACGCTGAGAGCGAACAAGCATCACGAGGCTGTAGGCTGATCCTCCGTGAAAACTCCGCAGAACCCCCGAACCCGCCGCCTGTCCACCCTGACGTGGGGAGCCATTCCGGTGGTGTTGACGGGAGCCCTGCTCAGCGTCGACCACATCCCCGGCACCGACATCACCCTGTCGGTGCCGTACGCCGCCGAAGGACCAGGTCCTACCGTGGACACCTTGGGTGAAGTGGAAGGGGAGCCGGTGGTCAACGTCGAGGCCCCGGAAACGTTTCAGCCGCAGGGGCATCTCAACATGACGACGGTCTCCGTGCGTACGAACATGACGCTGGCTCAAGCTTTGGGGCGGTGGCTGTTGACGGATGACACCATCGTCCCCATCGAGAACGTTATCCCGCAGGGCAAGACAGATAAGGAGGTCCAGGAGGCCAATCAGCAGGCCTTTACCCAGTCCGAGTCAGCGGCCACGGTCGCCGCCATGGACTATCTGGACAAGCCCGTGCGGATTGAGGTCGCACAAGTCCTCGACGACGGCCCCGCAGCAGGCGCGCTTGACGACGCCGACATCATCACCACCGTCAACGGTGACAAGGTCACGGAGCCTGGCCAAGTGCAAGAGAAGATTCGTGCTCTTCAGCCTGGCGATGAGGTGGATCTAGGCATCGTTCGCAAGGGCGAGGAAAAAACAGTCCGCGTGACCCTCGGCTCCCACCCAGAGCAGGGGGACGTGGCCTTGCTGGGCATCCTCATGACCTCAGTTCCCACCGAGGACATCACCGTGGATTACAACCTGCAGGACATTGGTGGGCCCTCGGCCGGCATGATGTTTACCTTGGCGGTGATTGACAAGCTTTCCAGTGAGGACCTCACCGGCGGGCGCTTCGTTGCCGGCACCGGCACCATCGGTGAGGACGGCGAGGTCGGCCCCATCGGTGGCATTGTGCATAAGGTAAGCGCAGCGCAGGAGGCAGGCGCCGAGCTTTTCCTCGCCCCAGCCGATAATTGCGCGGAGGCGGTTAGCCGCGAAACGGGCGACATGGTGGTGGCCAAGGTCCACACGCTGGATGATGCCATCGAGGCTATGCACAACTTCGCCGAGGGAAGCCCCGTCGAGACCTGTAAGCGCTAGCCCTTAGACCAGGCCCAGCTCCTTGAGGCGCTCCTCCGGATCGTCCTGGTCCGTGGAGATCATCTGCTGCATGATGAGGCCCTCATCGTTATCAACCACGGTGAGGATGGCCGTGTTGCCCAGCATGGACCAGCCCACGACGCGGCTTCCGCTGTCCTCGATGACACGAGAGCTGCGCAGCTCGGTGAGCACCTGGGTGGTCTGGGAAGCCTTGGTCTTCGACTTGAAGAACTGGAACTGGCCCACCTCCGAGCCGGAGCAGTTGAAGGAATCCGTCACGCCGTTGGGATCGCAGCGGTCGAATTGAGCGAAGATCTCCTCTGGGACGAGGCCGCCAAAGATCTCATAAGCCTGCTCCACAGAGTCGGTGAACTTGCCGCTGGGCTCAGCGGACTCGCTGGCGTCCTTGTCTTTGTCCTTCCGAGCAGCGGAGCTTCCTGCTGTCGAGGATTCATCTTCTGCTTCCGAGCTGTCTGCAGACTCGGACGCAGCGGGAGTGGTCGTCTCGGATTCCTCGGCGGAGGTGGCCGGGGCCGGCGCGCTGGTCTTCTCCGCGGCGGTGGTTGCTTCGCTCGCAGGTGCCGGCTCAGGGGAGGGCACATCGTCCTTCCCACATGCGGTGAGCAGGCAGCCGGTGGCAAGCACGGCCGAAGCTGCGGCGGTGAAGCGGGATGTCAAGCGCACGAGAGACTCCTCTATCAATTGCGTGCCCAGCCCGGAGAGCTGAGCACTAATGGCCACTGCATTCTGAGTTTAGTCGATTAGAGTATCTCTTCCGGATCCTGCTCCAACCCGTAGCGTAGGGCAGCGATGACCCCCGGTGCCACATTCGGACCACCGCGCAGCTGAATATCATCTTCCGCGAAGGGGCCGGCCTCAGCGAGTTCCTCCTCGGTCGGACGCAATTGCAGCAGGGTGAGCTCGGCGCCGTTCTCGTCGAGCTCCTTGGCATCGACTGTGGAGCTACCGTCCATGGCGGTAGCCCGCAGGACTCCGGAGAAGAGGCGGGCGGGGCGGGCGTCGCCAAGCGCGGCGTCCGAGGTGTCCTTAAACATGATCTCCTGGGCCAGGATGACGCCGGCGATCTCCTGTGGCCAGGCCAGGCGGGAGACGTAGTCCGCGAGGTGCTCGGAACCCGGTTCGATGCCTTCCGGCAGCTCCTGCACCACGAGGGTGAGGGGAGAGGAATCATCGACGTCGCCAAGCTGGGCGGCCACCAGCTCAGTGGGGACGAGAGCAAAGAGGGTAGGAGGTGCATCCCAACCCTCGGCGTGGATGAAGTCCACGGCTTCGCGCATGGCCTTGTTGAGCGCGCGGTGTACAGCGGGCTGGGAGGAAGGTTGGGAACTCATAAGCGTCCTTGTTCGTTGACGGTCATAGTGCTTCTCTAGACTAGAAGCTTGATACCTCTATATTCGCACGACACTTGATTGGAGCTGGAGTTGGCTTCCGGACTCAACCGACCCACCGCCCCGATGAAACGTCCGCCCAAATTTCTCTCGTGGGTTGTCGCCATCATCGCGGTCCTCTTGTTCATTGGCCCCATGTTGGTGGGCTTCTATACGGATTGGAAGTGGTTCGGCGCGATTGAGTACCGCGGGGTCTTCACCAAGACTCTGGTGACGCGTATTGTGCTCTTCTTCCTCTTCGGCCTCGTAGCAGCGGCTATTACGTACGTTGCGGGCCTGATTGTGTGGCGGGGGCGCGGGGACTCGATGGACATGGCGGATTTCAATTCCCCCGTCTATCAGTACCGTAAGTCCATTGAGAGCACGATGAGTGTCTTCCTCAAGGTCATCCCGGTGCTCGTTGGCGTCGTTTCCGGCCTGTTGGAGCAAGCCAACTGGCGGACCGTCATGCTCTTCCTCAATTCCCACGATTTTGGGGTGACGGATCCGCAGTTCAACCACGACCTCGGCTTCTACGCCTTCAGCCTGCCGGTGTGGACGATGTTGGTCAGCGCCTTCTCCATGCTGCTGGCAGTGTGCTTCCTCATTGCTTTGGTGGGGCATTACATCCTTGGCGGCATTCGTTTGGGCAACCGCGCTGCGGGTGTGCGTGGTTCGCTATCGAAGTCGGCGCGTACTCAACTTGCCGTGACCGCCGGAATCTGGATGCTGCTGCAGGTGGCTGGTTACTGGTTGGGCCGCTACCAGCTGCTCTACACCGAGCACTCGCTGTTTACGGGTGGTTCCTACACCGACATCAACGCCTACCTGCCGGCCAAGATCATCCTCATGATCATCGGCGTTTTCGTGGCCGTGGCAATCTTTTCTGCGGTGGTCATTAAGGACCTGCGTATCCCCGGCCTGGCCGTGGTGCTCATGGTTTTGTCCTCATTGGTCATCGGCCAGGGCTGGCCGCTCATCATGGAGCGCTTCTCCGTTAACCCGAACCGTCAGGCCAAAGAGGCGGAGTCCATCTCCCGCAACATCGAGTCCACCCGCTTTGCCTACGGCCTCACCGATGACAAGGTGACCTACGAGGAGAACTGGGGCGCGGAGGACGTCGCCGATGACAAGGTTGCTTCCGATGACTCCACTATTTCCAACCTGCGCCTGCTGGACCCGGATATTTTGGCGCCGACGTTTACTCAGATGCAGCAGCTGAAGAACTTCTATGGTTTCCCAGAGACCCTGGCGATGGACCGCTATGAAATCGACGGCGAACTGCGTGACTTCGTGGTTGCGGCCCGTGAGCTGGATCCGAACGAGCTGCAGGAAAACCAGCAGAACTGGATTAACCGCCACACCGTGTACACCCACGGCAACGGCTTCATCGCCGCGCAGGCCAACACGGTCGATGAGGTGGCGCGTGACGCCGGTTCCGCCCGTGGTGGTTTCCCCATCTTTACGGTGGCTGACCTGCAGACCCAGGCAGGCGAGGACGCTGAAGGTGAGGGCGAGACCCAGAGTGCTGAGGAATCTCTCGGCATCAAGGTGGACCAGCCGCGCATTTACTACGGCCCAGTGATCGCCAGCGCCCAAGACGGCATGGATTACGCCATCGTGGGCCAGACCGGCGATGCCGCCGTGGAGTACGACACCGATACCTCCACCTACACCTACGACGGCAAGGGCGGCGTCGATATCGGCAACATCGTCGACCGCACCGCGTTTGCCCTGAAGTACCAGGAACTGAACTTCCTGCTTTCGGACCGCGTGGGCTCGGAATCCAAGCTGCTCTATGACCGCGATCCGCGCGAGCGCGTAGAGAAGGTCGCCCCGTGGCTCACCACGGATTCCTCCACCTACCCGGCCGTCATCGATGGTCGCATCAAGTGGATCGTGGATGGCTACACCACCCTGGATTCCCTGCCGTACTCGCAGCGCACCTCCCTGACGGAGACCACCCAGGACACGCAGAACCCGACGGGTACGACGCAGCGTTTGGTCAACGATCGGGTGGGCTACATCCGTAACTCGGTCAAGGCGACTGTCGACGCCTACGATGGCACCGTCGATCTCTACGAGTTCGACACCGAAGACCCCGTGCTCAAGGCGTGGGAGGGCGTGTTCCCGGGCGTCGTCAAGCCCGAGTCGGAGATTTCCGACGAGCTGCGTCAGCACATGCGTTACCCGGAGGACATGTTTAAGGTACAGCGCAACCTGCTGGCCAAGTACCACGTGGACGACCCGGGCGTCTTCTTCAACAACGACGCCTTCTGGTCAGTGCCGGAAGACCCGACCGCGGGCGAGGCTCAGGGCCTGAACCAGCCGCCGTACTACGTGCTGGCTTCCGACCCGGAGACCAATAAGCCGAGCTTCCAGCTCATCACCTCCTATCGTGGTTTGAACCGTCAGTTCCTGTCCGCCCACATGGCGGTGTCTTCCGATCCGGATACCTACGGTGACATCACCGTGCGCGTGCTGCCGACGAACACCCAGACCCAGGGCCCGAAGCAGGCACAGGATGCCATGATGTCTTCCGACCAGGTGGCGCGTGACCGCACCCTGTGGGAAGGCTCGAATGACCTGAAGAACGGTAACCTGCTGGCCCTGCCGGTGGGTGGGGGAGAGATCCTCTACTTGGAGCCGATCTACTCGCAGCGTAAGGGCCAGGAGTCTGCGTTCCCGAAGCTGCTGCGCGTGCTCGTTTCCTACAAGGGCCGCGTGGGCTATGCGCCGACAATTGGTGAGGCCCTAGAGCAGGTTGGCATCGACCCGAAGGCGGCCCAGGACATCACAGAGATTGAGGGTGACTCCGGCAAGGAGACGGAGAAGGACGGGCAACCTGCCGATGGAGACAAGAAGGGCGCAGAGGACTCTAAGGAATCCGAGGCTTCCGCACCGGCCTCCGCTCCGAAGGCATCGAGTGAAGGCGAGGCTATCGACGCCATCAACAAGGCTCTCGATGGCGTGGACAAGGCCAAGAACGGCTCCTTCGAGGAGTACGGCAAGGCCCTGGACGAGCTGGATAAGGCAGTGGAGGACTACCGCTCCCTGCAGTCTCAGTAAGTCTGGATAGGTGCCGGTGCAAGAGCCCGGCGCCTTACCTATGAAATGGCGCCTGCCCAGGGGATTTGGGTAGGCGCCAAGGTGTCTGTATAGTTACATCCGTCGCCGGCACACGGGGATACAACCACAGTGTGCTGAAGCGCTTGATGTATGGAAGTGCATCTCGACGCGGGGTGGAGCAGCTCGGTAGCTCGCTGGGCTCATAACCCAGAGGTCGTCGGTTCGAATCCGGCCCCCGCTACCAACTTCCGAGACCCACCAGTCCCTTCGGCTGGTGGGTCTTCTCGTTTTGCCGTCCTCGGCCATCGCAGGTTAAGTCATTTGATGATAGATCTAAAGTGTCACTCAGTTACTTGATTGACAGCTGTTCGAATGGCCTACTAGGCCTTGCCCCCAGTTCCGCTCAAATACAAGGAGACTCGCATGAAACGCACGCTCAAGGGAGTGCTTGCATCCATCGTGGTTGCTGGACTAGTCCTTGCAACTCCCCAAGCTATTGCCCAAGAAAATCAGTCCGAACCATCCATCCCTTATAGTTTCGAACGAATTTTAACATGGGATGAAGAGGGGAACCCCACTTCGGGGGTTGTGACTTTTGATGTGGACACCACAATCATAAAACCTCGGGCCACGGAGAATGTCGGCGGTGGCACCTGGACCTATGGGAGCCGCTACACATCTGACGGTTCCAAGATTTGCACGTCTAAATACATACACAGGACAAAGACCCACACCGCCACGGCCACTATGGGTACCAAAACTAGCTCCAGGACCGCTAAGCCCGGGAGCTGGGCTTCCGCTAGTGTGACAGGCGGGAGCTCCGCGGGAATCTGCAACGCGTACTGGTCCACCCAATAGGTCCTTTCGTTAGGTCTCATGAACAAATTCATTCTCCCGACAGTCTGCCTAGCCATCGCCGTGGGTTATGCATTTTCCCATGCAACATCAACAGCTATGCTCGAAGGGCAGGCGAACGGGCTACTTTTCTCACGCAATCTAGTGGGGCAAATCATGGGGTCGGCGTCTTTATGGATAAGCTGCGCATTTCTGGCAGGAAAATCCATATCGGGCAGAACACTACTCTCATCGTTTGTCGGAGTACTTACACTCCTTTTTATGTTGGCAGTCCACTATGCGACGGGCGCGCTTCTCGGATTTTTTTCATCTAGTATTTTTTCTGATAACCAGATTTGGTTCCTCGCTTCATTGCCTGCAGGAATGATATTTGGCTTATTAGGCTCTTTATCGAACAGAATCCCTTTGCTTAGCTTAATTCTCGCATTGTGTTTCTTAGCTGAACCTTTCGTAGTTGGATATATACCCGGGTTGAAATCTCTTCCCTGGACAACTGTTCTCGCCGGCCAGATTGCCGGAATTTTCTTGATATGTGTTGGTATTCTTATTGTTTATATAGGCTGCAAGGAAGCCGTTAAGCATGGTAGAAATGGGTAACATACTTCTATACGGGGTTAGCTCCGAGCAATCTTGGGACGTAGCGGAACAACTGGCGGCAACCTTTTCTGTAATAGTTACAGATGATGAAATTCAGTACGATTTCCCAAGGGATATTACAGTCGTGCAAGAGGATGAAGATTTACCTGAATTATCCCCTCTAAGAGAGGTTTATCGTGTTTTCGACGTCAGCGATGAACCAGGATCGGTAGCGCGAAAGATCTGTATCGATGAATACTTTGAAAACTTCAGCATCTGACTAGTCAGGCACCCTCTGCTGTCCCCTCCGGTGGGAGCATTGTTTTTGCAGCTCTCAATTCCTATGGACCACCAAATACCAAGGAAGCTGAAAGGTCTTTCAGGGTACTTGAGAACCTTGACAAGTCGGATGTGAGCAAGCACTTTTTGGGAACACATAAGGCGATGCAGGCGCCTGGAATAGAGATCTGCTCCCCTGAGGAA
>NZ_CABTZR010000036.1 GCF_902489365.1 uncultured Corynebacterium sp.
CCTCGAGAAATGACGAAAGCCACCGAGCATCGACCTCCCTGGCCCAGTAGACAATCTATGTGGGCAGGAGGGATATGCCTCGATGGCTAGCGCCAAGCTATGAAACAGAACTTAAAGAGCGTATTCGCGGAGGCGATCGGCGCGATTGCCCTCCCGCAGCTTGGCCATGACCTCGCGCTCAATCTGGCGAACACGCTCGCGGGAGAGACCGAACTTGCGTCCAATCTGATCGAGGGTGCGCGGAACGCCGTCGTCCAAGCCATAGCGCAGGCGGATGACATCCTGTTCACGCTCCTCGAGGGAGCCGATGACGGAGCGAATATCAGAGTGGCGCATGGATGCCACCACGGCGGTCTCTGCATCGGTTGCCTCGGCGTCCTCAATGAAGTCACCCAACGGTGCTTCTTCATCGGTGCCTACAGGCATATCCAGGGAGACAGGATCGCGGGACTGACGCAGTAGCATTTCGATCTTGGACTCTTCGATGCCGGATTCTTCGGCCAGCTCCTCATTCGTAGCCTCGCGGCCCAGGGACTGATACATCTCGCGCTTGATGCGGGAAAGCTTATTGACCTGCTCTACGAGGTGCACTGGGAGGCGGATGGTGCGGGACTGGTCAGCCATGCCGCGGGTAATGGCCTGGCGGATCCACCACGTGGCGTACGTAGAGAACTTGAATCCCTTGGCATAGTCAAACTTCTCCATCGCACGAATCAGGCCCAAGTTTCCTTCCTGGATGAGGTCCAGCAGCGGCATGCCGCGGCCGGTATAACGCTTAGCCAGGGAGACCACGAGGCGCAGGTTGGCCTCGAGGAGGTGGGAGCGTGCCTTCTTGCCTTCGCGGGCGAGAATCTTGAGGTCGCGTTTCTCGGCGCGGGTCAGCTTTTCGGCATTGGCGAGCTTGTACTCGGCGTACAGGCCCACCTCGATTGCCTGTGCGAGCTCAACTTCGTCTTCGGCGCTCAGCAGCGCAGTCTTGCCGATTCCGTTGAGGTAAACGCGGACCAAGTCCGCGGAGGGATTGTCATTAGTCTGGTTACGGCGTGAGCCGCGGTCAACTTCCTGTCCGTCCTCGTCCTGGACGCTAGCAGCGGATGATGTGGCCATCTCATGCCTCCTAAGTTGCGGCTTGGTTCATCTCCTACAACGGACCTTCGGCACAGATAGTTCCCACGGCTTGAAAAAAGTTCACACATCCCAGTCCAAGAGGTAGTTTTAGGCCATTTTGGGGGAGGCGCGCCGAAGCTACACTTCAACGAGCACGGTAAACGGTCCTTCATTGACGGAGGAGACCTGCATCATGGCTCCGAAACGACCTTCCTCCACGGTGATCCCGCGCTCGCGCAGGCGAGTGACAACCCCTTGGATTACCGGTTCCGCCGCGTCCCCGGGTGCGGCATCTGACCACGATGGCCGGCGGCCCTTTGCCGTTCGCCCGTAGAGGGTGAACTGGCTTACCACGAGCACCGGAGCTCCACTGTCAACCACGCTAGTTTCGCCCTCGAGGATGCGCAGCTCGGCGATCTTGCGCGCCATCGTGTCCATGCGCTCCTCCAAGGATGGCCCGTCGGCAGAACCTGCTTCGGTGCCTGCCGTGACATCGTCACGAGATACGCCGATGAGCGCTAGGATGCCGCCGGTGTCGGGACAGCTGATGGAACCGACAACGTCGCCTTCTACCGTAACGGAAGCTTCAGAAACGCGGGTGAGAACAGCACGCATGGTCGGGGATGCACAACCTTTCTTGTGGAGGAGTTTTCAGTACGCATTGAGGCTACTGGGGATACAGCTAACGCGAACTACTCGGCCTACTCAGTGTTGCTAAAAGCCAGCAGCTCCGTGGGGATCAGCAGACCATGGCGGATGAGATCCACGATGGCAGGAAGCGCAGCACTCACCAGTGTGGTCTCATCAAAGCCTTGTGCGGCGGCGTAAAGCTCGATGGTTTCGCCGATGCTCAACCCATGTGGATTAAGCCCGGCGACGATAGCCGCGAGGTGCTCGTCGACATC
The DNA here is from genome assembly GCF_902489365.1 of uncultured Corynebacterium sp. GTDB lineage: Bacteria > Actinomycetota > Actinomycetes > Mycobacteriales > Mycobacteriaceae > Corynebacterium. The sequence goes on from NZ_CABTZR010000036.1 coordinate 2,013, forward strand.
ATGCTGCCAGCGCGGACCGTCGGTCCGGCTCAAACGTAGCGCTGCGCGCTCAAAGCCCATGCCAAGCTCAGAATCTGGCAGGGCCACGTCTTCCCGAGCAACACTGGGGCGCAGCTGAACGCGCTTGGTCTCCAGCTCACCCGGCACCAAAGCGCGCAGCCACTCGACGCGCGCAAAGTATTCTTCCACTTCGGGCCCGAGCGGATCGATGACCGGCTGTGACATTGTCTCGGCCAGAATGTCCGAGGGCTCGTCGTCCCCAATCCGCTGGATGGCCACGAAACCAAACCCAATGCCGGTGACCTCATGGTCGCGGAAGTGCTCGAGCCAGCGGCGCGAACGCTCCCTTCCCTCAGGGCTGCGAACATCCACGGACTCATCGCTTAACCAGGTGGACACATATAGGGCAGGATCTGCCACGTCGCGTTGAATGATCCATGCGGCCACGCCGGTGTCTGGCAACCAGGAGGCAACCCGCTGTTGCCAGGACTCCTCGCCTTGGTGAACCCACGCGGCGAGCACGTGCGCGGTTCCTCCAAGGGTGAGGTGCTCCACGGCCTGGGATACGACGAGCTCACTAGCGCCATCGAGGTTGAGGCCGGAATCTCGGTACACATGGCCAACCTCAGGAAGGCCCACCACGAATGGAGGATTGGCCACGATGCGGTCGAAGCGCTCGTGTTGTACCGGCTCGAACCAGGATCCCTGGCGCAGTTCGACCTGTTTCTCTGCGTCCGCTGCAGCAACGGTAGCGCCGGCGAGTTCGAGGGCTCGCTCATGGACATCAGTAGCGACGATGCGCTCTGCAGAATCCAGCTGCCCGAGGACCTGAACGCCAGAGCCTGTGCCCAGATCTAGTACCGATGACACCGGAGTAGTAGGAGTCGAGTGAAGCAGAGAAAGGCTGGCGGAGCCGACACCCAGGACATGTTCGGGACCGGGAACGTGGTCCACGAGGGAAGCATCAACATCGGAAAACACCACGCGGTTCTTGCCCACGATGACGTGCGGCCGAATGTCGTATGCCACGTAGACGGTGCCGTGCTCGTCGGTGAGAGCAACACCGCAGTCAAGTAATTGGGTGGCTAGGCGGGCGCCGAGGACGTCGGAAAGCAGCGTCGCCGGCACGTGCTCGTGCAACACAAAGATGCGGATGAGGTGGTCGAGACGGGAGTCGCCGCTAGCACCCAGCGCCACGGCCTCGGGCTCCCCGCGATGCAGGGCCTCGGTGTACTCCGGCCCTAAGTGTCCCGCGATGCCGTCCGCACTGAATCCCGCGTCAGCAAAGACACGGGCGAGGTCGGCCGCAACATCCGCGACGGGGTGTTCTGGGTTCATCGCCGGGCCAAAAGGAGAAGGCTGTTGTGTGCTCACAAAAGTGTCCTTACATTGCTTCGGGAGGGAAACGGTAAACGTCTAGTCTTCATGGTCGATGGTGTTGTGCTTCGCCGAATCGTCGTGTGAAGATGGCGCGCCGGGAAGCGCTCCATGGGACCGGCTTGTCAGTTGCTCGCGCTGGGCCTGCGCCATTTGCCGGGCCATTGCGGGCTTATAAACAGCCTTCTCGCGCTTGTCTTTCTTTTGACCCCGGCCATTGCCAATGACCACCGCGATCCAGGGGAGGGGGAAGGTGACGGCCACGACGAGGGCAGCGGGGATCCACCACTGCCAAACATAAACCATGGCCCCGGCTATCAGGAGGGATGGAACGCGTAAAAACTGGAGTATGGAGTAAATGATCTCGCGGCGATGCCGGTCTTGACCCGGGGCGAGCTTGGCAGTCGTGATGAGGTGCGTTTCGCGCCCGAATCGGCGTCCGCGCCGCTGCCCCGAACGTGGGGTATGGTGGGCGTTATCGCGCGAGTTCGAAGGGGTCATGCCTACTAGCGTAGCTGCAGGACTCGCCAACTTCGATACCGATGCGGCATGATAGGGGGCGTGAGTACGACGACTAAGACTATTGAACGCCCTGATGTCCGCGAGGATACGTCGACCAACGACGACACCCCGAAGTTCTTCCACTACGTGAAGAAGAACCAGATCCTCGATTCCGCGGTCAACGGCAAGTACGTCGTTGCCCTGTGTGGAGAGACCTTCCCGGTGACCAAGCAAGCGAAGCCCGGCTCACCCGTGTGCCCAGACTGCGAGCGCATATACAAGAGCTTGCGCCGTCGTTAAGTCTGACGTCGATGCTCATTCTGCGTCGGCGTAAAACGAAACGTACGAAAAACTTCACAGAAGCGGGATGTTGGGATAACTAGAGGGGGATAATCGCTGACCGTGTCTACACAGACTCCAGCACAGAGATTTGCCAATAATGGTTCGCTGCGCGTGTGGCAACGCGCGGCTTTGGATAAGTTCCTAGCCACCAAGCCGCAGGACTTCATGGCGGTGGCAACGCCTGGTGCAGGTAAGACCACCTTCGCCCTGCGGGTGGCCACGGAGCTCATGGCGGACCGCACTGTAGAGCGCGTCATCGTGGTGGTGCCCACCGAGCACCTCAAAGTGCAGTGGTCGGAATCCGCCTCCCGCGTAGGTTTAGCGCTCGACCCCAAATTCACAAACTCCTCGGGAGTCAACCCCGCGATGGACGGCGTCGTGGTGACCTATGCGCAGGTGGGCATGCACCCGTACAAGCACCGCGCGGTCGCCTCAGCGCGGCGCACCCTGGTGATCCTCGATGAGATCCACCACGCCGGTGATGCAAAAAGCTGGGGCGATGGCGTGCGTGAAGCCTATGATGATGCGGAGCACCGCCTCGCGCTGACCGGCACGCCCTTCCGCTCCGATGACTCGCAGATCCCCTTCGTGCGCTACGAGGAGGACGGGGAAGGCCACCTCGTATCCCGCTCTGATCACACGTATGGCTATGGTGATGCGCTTGCCGACGGTGTCGTGCGCCCCGTCGTCTTTCTCAGCTACTCCGGCGAATCCCGCTGGCGTGATAGCGCCGGTGAGGAACATGCGGCCCGGCTTGGCGATATTCTCAATCCGGAGCAGACCGCTCGCGCGTGGCGCACTGCCCTCGACCCAAAAGGCGAGTGGATCCCCACCGTCTTGCAGGCGGCGCACACACGGTTGATGCAGATGCGCCGCAACATGCCGGATGCCGGCGGTCTCGTGCTCGCTACCGACACGACCACCGCGCGCGCCTACGCAAAGATCCTCAAGCAGATCTCCAATACCCCCGTCTCTGTCATCCTCTCCGATGATCCAGGCTCCTCCGCGCGCATTGCGGAGTTCTCCGAATCCACCGACGAGTGGATGGTGGCCGTGCGCATGGTGTCGGAGGGCGTCGACGTTCCTCGCCTCGCCGTAGGCGTTTATGCCACCTCTGCCTCGACGCCGCTTTTCTTCGCTCAGGCCATCGGGCGTTTCGTGCGCTCCCGCATGCCCGGCGAGACGGCCTCCGTCTTCCTGCCCTCCGTGCCGGTGCTTTTGGGCCTTGCCGAAAACATGGAAAAGCAGCGCGATCACGTCCTGGGAGGGGAGAAGAACCCCGACAAGGAAGGCTGGGACGATGAGCTTCTGGAGGACGCCAATAAGAAGAAGTCCGAACCGGACATGCTCGAGCCTTCCTATGAGTCCCTCGGAGCGGAGGCAGAATTTTCCGGGCTGCTTTATAACGGCTCACAGTTCACCACGGGCAACATCACCGATGAAGAAGAGGATTTCCTCGGCATCCCCGGGCTTCTTGACGCCGACCAGGTCAAGGACCTTTTGCGCAAGAAGCAGTCCGATGAGCTGGATCGCCGCGAGGCAGAAGAGAAGGCGCGCCGGGCTGCGGAAGCAGCGGAGGAACAACGCCGCAAGCTCTACGGCACCCCGCACGCGCCTAAGCGTGGGGCAGAGGCGTCGACAAGCAGCGCCGGTTCCCAGTCAGGTGTGGTGGATGAGATTTCCGCACTGCGCAAAGAACTCAACACGGTGGTGTCGATTACCGCCCAACGCACTGGGCGCCCGCATGGTGCCATCCACACCGAAGCGCGCAAGGCCTGCGGCGGCCCTCCCACCGCGCTGTGTAACGCCGAGCAGCTGCGGGAGCGCATCGATTATCTGCGCAAGTGGTAGCCTGCGAGGCCGCGCTATCAACTAGTTAGTTGATTCCAAACTCAACCAGCTACGCGATGGAAAAGCTGTGTGCGCGGAGCAGGATGGGGGCAGTTGGTTTGAAAGACCAATCACTATCCTCAATGCAACTGCCACAGCAGCGTGGCTAGAAAGGCACGAATAATGAAGTCCCTCTATAGAGCAGCTATTTTCTACCTTGTCATGGGGTTGGGCGCCGGCGTGTTCTACCGCGAGTTCACGCGCGCGAATGATTTCCCGGAGGGGCAGTTCACCCAGCTGGGCGTGGCCCATACCCACCTTTTGGCGCTGGGATTCATGATGTTCCTCATCTTCCTTGTGGTAGACAAGGTGTTCGCCGTGTCCCATAACAAGAAGCTGTTCAATTCCTTCTTCTGGTTCTACAACGCTGGCGTGGTGGTTACCGTTGCGATGCTCATTTGGCACGGCAGCCTCACCGTGCTCGGTGAGGAATCTACCGCGATGATCGCCGGAATCGCCGGCCTCGGACACATCTTCATTACGGTGGGCCTGTCGCTCTTCCTCGTCGCACTTGGCCGTGCACTGAAGGAGCCTGCCGACTCACCCGCTGCAGCCTAGCGGTCTTATCGGTAGGGCTTCGCGCCATTGTTCTCGAGGGCACCATCATCGGCGTGGTAGCCGGGTGCGAGGGTAGGCTCGACAGCATTCCGAGAAGTGTGCTCAAGGTCAATAGAACCTCAGGATGAGAACCTAAGGAGATGGATGATGAAAAAGCTCATCAACTCACCAGATAGCGTCGTAGCTGAATCAGTAGAAGGCTTCACCCTGGCCCACAGTGACATCGTTACTCATGCCACTGATCCCCTCTTCGTTGCTCGCGCCCAGAAGAAGGAGAGCGGTAAGGTCGCCGTCGTCTCTGGGGGCGGATCCGGCCACGAGCCTTTGCATGCGGGTTTCGTTGGCTACGGAATGCTGGATGCGGCAGTGCCCGGCGCCATGTTTACGTCGCCTACCCCGGATGCAATCCAAGCGGCCACAGAAGCGGTAAGCACTGGGGCAGGCGTTCTCTACATCGTGAAGAACTATACCGGTGATGTTCTCAACTTTGATACGGCTGCCGAGCTGGCGGAGTTTGATGATATCGAGGTCAGCCAGGTCATCGTGGACGACGATGTCGCCGTGGAGGATTCTACTTTTACAGCCGGACGCCGCGGCGTGGCAGGAACCCTCTTGGTAGAGAAGCTGGCAGGCGCCGCAGCCGAGCGCGGTGATGATCTGGCCGCGGTGACGGCGGTGGCGAAGAAGGTAGTGGAGAATACCGCGACCATGGGCGCAGCACTGAGCGCCTGTACGGTGCCGCACGTGGGCAAGCCCTCCTTCGAGCTTGGGGAAGATGAAGTCGAACTCGGCGTGGGTATCCATGGCGAGCCGGGCCGCAAGGAAATTCCGCTGGTTTCTGCCGATGACGTTACCGATCACCTACTCGATCCCGTCTTGGCAGATCTCAAGCTGAGGGAGGGGGAGCGCACCATCGTCGTTGTCAATGGCATGGGCGCCACCCCGGCCTCTGAGCTGTACGTGGTCTACCGCCGCGTGGCCCAGCGTCTCCAGGAGGCTGGCATCGCCATTGAGCGCTCCCTCGTGGGTAACTTCGTCACCAGCCTGGACATGGCTGGGTGCTCTGCCACCGTCATGCGCGCGGACGACGAGGACCTCGCGCTTTTCGACGCTCCCTGCCACACCTCCGCACTACGCCAAGGAATGTAACTATGACGAATTCTGAAACTCTTTCAAGCGCGTGGGCACAGGAATGGATGAAAAGCTGTGCCGAGGCCGCGCGTGAACACCGTGAGGAGCTCATCGAGCTCGATCGCGCGATTGGGGACAGCGACCATGGAGAAAACGTCGACCGTGGCTTCCGCGCCGTCGTGGACAAGGTTGCTGCGGATATCTCTTCGGATGACTCAACGGTCGCTGACGTACTCAAACTAACCGCGAAGACTCTCATGTCCACCGTCGGCGGAGCCTCCGGCCCATTGTTGGGTACCGCCTTCTTGCGTGCGTCGAAGGCCGCCGGCACCGGTGACATTGATGCCTCTACGACGGCTGCGCTTATTGAGGACGCCCTCCAAGGAATCATGACCCGCGGAAAAGCAACGGAAGGGGAGAAGACCATGGTCGATGCCTGGGCACCAGCGGCGCGCGCTGCCCGCGACGCCGCCGATGCTGAACAGAGTCCCGCTAAGGTCTTGCGCGCGGCTGCCGACGCGGCCGCAGCCGGCGCGGACGCTACTATCCCGATGGTTGCAACTAAGGGACGCGCTTCCTACCTAGGCGAGCGCTCTGCCGGGCACAAGGATCCGGGTGCCGCCTCCTCGGCGCTTTTCCTCGCTGCGGCTGCTGAGGCCGCCGAGACTACTGGGAAGGGGGCGTAGAGCATGGCACAGCCGCGCGTTGGACTTGTTCTCGTTTCGCATTCGGCGAAGCTCGCAGAAGGATTGGCTGAGCTGGCCGCCCAGATGGCCGCTGATGTCACCATCCTTCCTGCGGGTGGCTTGGAAGACGGCAGCATCGGAACGTCCTATGACTTCATCGAGGGCGCTATCAGCCACGCCATAGGTCAAGGACTCAGCGTTGTCGTGCTCACGGACTTGGGTTCGGCCACGATGACCGTCGAGTCGGTTCTTGAGTTTCTGGACGAAGAACAAGCACTGTTTGTTGACGCCCCACTGGTCGAGGCCACTATCGCCGCAGCAACCGCCGCCCAGCAAGGCGATGATGTGGGTGCAGTTGCTGAAGCCGCTAGACGAGCCATCGAGGCGTTCACTCCTCAGCAGCCTGCTGCTTCTACAACTGTGTGCGAGGAAGAGCAAGAGGCAGATCCAAATCGGTACTCGCTGACTGTGACCATTGCCGATGAAGCTGGCCTTCATGCCCGTCCCGCGTCCAAGCTCGCTGAAATGGCCGCAGAGGCAGAGGGCGATATCGTCCTTACCAATGACGGCGAGACAGTAGAGGCAGACTCCTCGATGATGCTGATGTCGCTCGGTGCTTGCCAGGGCGCATCGGTGACCATTAGCGGTGATATCTCCGATAAAGAGGTCATCGACCGGATTGCCACGGCCATCGAGCTGGGGCTCGACGGTTAGAACCTATGGTCCGCACGACAGCGCACATTTCGTGCGCCGTACACTGTGCGGGCACTGTCCCCCGCACGGAAGGATGGTCTCATTACCTTCGCATAAGGTAAAAGACAACGTCCTAGTTGAGTTCTCTCGAAAGCGGGGAATCCATGAACCAGCCCGACTACGTGGAGCCGAACAACGTCACTGGCAACCCGTACCACACGCCGTACACACAGGCTTATCCGGACACCTCCTCGCATTCTTATGGAGGCTCCTATACGCGGCCAATACTCACCCCCTCTACGCCGAATCCCCTCGCGCCGTGGGTGCTGGGTCTGGCGGTGCTGCCGCCACTCGTCATCATCGTGCTGACACTCTTGTGGAGTGCCGTGGGATTCTTGTCGTCGATGCTGACGATCTTTACCGGATGGTGCGCCGTGGGGCTGGGGATCGTGGCGCTCGTCCTCGGATCAGGGCGAAGTCCGGAGCATAGGCGTACCGGCATCACCGTGTCCGGGATGATCATCGGATTCTGCTGGAGTTGCATTGCACCGTTCGTTCCCATGGCCATGATGGTGGTCATGGGACTAGAACCCTAGAGCTGCGAGGAACCCCAGCGCCCTGATACATACAGAAAAGTGCCGACGAGGAAACCTTTCCTCGCCGGCACTGTCGTGTTCTCGGGCTTAGTCGAGATAGTCTCGCAGCACCTGGGAGCGCGAAGGGTGGCGCAGCTTAGACATGGTCTTGGACTCGATCTGGCGAATACGTTCGCGGGTGACACCATAGACTTGGCCGATTTCGTCTAAAGTGCGCGGCATGCCATCGGTGAGGCCGAAGCGCAGACGAACCACGCCCGCCTCACGTTCAGACAGGGTCGTGAGAACGTCCTGCAGCTGGTCTTGCAGCAAGGTGAAGGAGACCGCGTCGACAGCGATGACGGCCTCGGAGTCCTCGATGAAGTCACCCAGCTGGGAGTCACCCTCATCACCGATGGTCTGGTCCAAGGAAATGGGTTCACGAGCGTATTGCTGGATTTCCAGCACCTTTTCCTCGGTGATGTCCATTTCCTTCGCTAACTCCAGCGGCGTGGGCTCGCGGCCCAAATCCTGCAGCAGCTCTCGTTGGATGCGGCCCAGCTTGTTGATGACCTCGACCATGTGCACTGGAATGCGGATGGTGCGTGCTTGGTCTGCCATCGCGCGGGTAATAGCCTGACGGATCCACCAGGTGGCATACGTTGAGAACTTGTAGCCCTTGGTGTAGTCAAACTTCTCAACAGCGCGGATGAGACCCAAGTTGCCCTCCTGGATGAGATCCAAGAAGGCCATGCCGCGGCCGGTGTAGCGCTTGGCCAAGGACACCACGAGACGCAGGTTTGCCTCGAGAAGGTGGTTCTTCGCCTTGCGGCCATCACGAGCGATGGCGCGCATATCACGCTTTTCCATGGGGGAAAGCTTGGCGGCCTTGTCGCCCTCGGCGCGGGCCTTTTCCATCTCATCCATGCGGTATTGAGCGTAGAGGCCAGCCTCGATTCGCTTGGCGAGGGAGACCTCTTGCTCGGCATTGAGCAGGGCGACCTTACCGATTTGCTTCAGATAGGCGCGGACGGAGTCTGCCGACGCGGTCAGCTCCGCATCCTTGCGGGCTTGGCGCAGGGCTGCGGACTCATCCTCATCCCAGACCGAGGAACCATCGTCCTCGTCCTCATCAGTGTCGTCGCCCTCGAGGTCATCATCGTCGTCGCCGAACTCGTCTTCATCATCCATCTCGGCGGTGTCCGGATCGAAATCGATATCGGCATCGTCGGTGGTGTCGGCGTCCAACTCGTCGGTCTGATCCTCGGCGAGATCCTCGGAAGACTCGGCAGCTTCAGGCGACGTTGCCTTCGTGGCTGCTGACTTGCGCACGGTCTTCTTGGCCGTCTTCTTTGTGGCCTTTTGTGCAGACTTGCGAGTGGTCTTCTTCGTTGCCTTCTTGGCCGTCTTTTTGGCTGTCTTTTTAGCCGTTTTCTTGGCGGTCTTTTTCGCGGTTTTCTTGGCTGTTTTCTTAGCGGTCTTTTTTGCCGTCTTTTTGGCGGTCTTCTGTGCAGGTGCAGATGCCTCGGAGGTGCTCTCGCCCGCGCCGAGTACCTGGTCTGAAGAATCAGTGGCTGCCACGTACGCCCTTTCGACTTGCTCTCTGAGTGGAAACTATGGGGACGCGCAAGTTTATCGCGACTAGTCCCCGATGCTAGCCCGCCTCCGAGATGAGCAGGGGAGGCGCGCCGCTGGATATTGGATAATCGACAGCCCAGTATAGATCATTTCTTGCACTAGGCGGTGACTGGGGTCAACTCGGAAGAGCTGGCCCCGGTTGCCTTATGGGCGAATACCTTCTTGTGCTGCCATGGCTGCGCCTACTATACCGGCGCGATTGCGAAGCTGAGCTGCAACGACCGGCGTTTCAATGCGGAGATGCTCTCCCCACTTGTCAAACTTGCGGGAAATCCCACCGCCGATGACGAAAGCTGAGGGGTTAAATAGAGCCTCATACTCGTGGAGCACTCGGTTGACGCGTTTTGCCCACTGCTTGGTCTTGAGCCCTTCGCGGTCCTTGACGGCAGAAGAGGCTTGGTGCTCCGCCTCCTTCTCGCCAACGATGAGGTGCCCAATCTCCGTATTGGGGAAGAGCTGGCCATCTAGTAGGAAAGCGGAACCAATACCAGTGCCCAAAGTGAGGAAGATGACGGGGCCGGAGCGTGCAATCTCGTCGCCATAAGCTACTTCCGCGAGGCCGGCCGCGTCGGCGTCGTTAAGCACGGTAAAAGGAACGGTGAGGTATGAGCTCAACAATTCCTGTGCATCCGTACCGATCCAAGATTTATCAATGTTTGCTGCGCTGCGGATTACCTGGTCCTTTACCACCGCTGGCATGGTAATGCCGACGGGACCGTCCCAGTTCTTCTCTTTGACGATCTGGGCGATCACCTTAGCGACGGCGTCCGGCGTGGCGGGCTGGGGAGTAGCAATCTTGAGGCGGTCACCAACGAACTCTCCCGTTGCGAGGTCGACCTCGGCACCCTTGATGCCAGAGCCTCCAACATCGATGCCGAAGGCGTGGCCTTCGTGCTGCGGGCTCGGTTTCGTGTCCTGGTGCTGTGATTCATGGGCGGTCATACGAACAGTCTATGTCCACCCGCGCGATGGTGTGGCACGACCTCGGGGATGAAAAGGGCAGTGTCGGTAGTGCCCTGCGGTGTCCGGTGCGTGACGTGCTCCTTGGGCTGGCGGTAGGCGCAGACTGTGATGAAATCTTCGCGGCCCGCTATGGAGCTGAAATTGGCAGCTCACACGGGTAAAGGCGGAGTGATTGGGGGTAGGATAGTGTGAGGTTTGGTGCCCCCACGGCGGGGCGAGTGTGACACAGAGGCCAGTCTGGTTTAGGATGCCGTCGATAAATACACATACCTATCGATTTGACTCACAGGGGCAAGCATTATGGCCACGGATTATGACGCACCGCGTCGCCGCGCTGAAGACGACCTCGAGGCCGATTCCCTCGAGGGCCTGAAGGCGGCTGAAAACGACAACAATGGCATGGATGACGATGGAGAAATCGTCGAGGCCTTCGAACCGCCGTCAGTCGACCTGACCGGTGAAGAGCTCAACGTCACCGTCGTTCCGCGCAAAGAAAACGAGTTCACCTGCTCGGTATGTTTCTTGGTGCAGTCCAACAAGCGCCTTGACCATGAAGAGGACGGCGAGCCAGTCTGCATGGACTGCGCCTAGTAGGCCAGTTTCACCTAGGCGTGGCTTTAGGCCTTAACTCAAGCCTTAATTGCTGCGCCTTGTAGCTGCTGCGGCCTGCTCGGGGACAAAGGCTGCGAGGAGTTTTTCGGGGTTGGTGGATCCGATGAGCCAATAGGGCGTTGGATCTTCGGGGTCATCGAGGACGAGCATGACGTGTTCGGGTACCCAGCCGTGTGTGACGAGGAAGGCAGCCGGATCGAGCTGTGGGCCTAACGCGTTACGGCGTGCAGTGGCCGGCACCGCGGTACTGCGGGCGACAACATCGTTCGGTAGCTGCGCGTCCTTGACGGTGAGCCACCGTGTGCCGTCGGCATCCTGTTCCACCTGCACCACAGTGTTGGACCATGTCAGCAGGACCCACGCGGCGATGGCGCTGAGTAGGATGGCGGGGACGATGATCCACATGATTCCACGGTTGAGGCTGACCGTGGCGGTGGAGATCACTACTACGAAGGCCGCCATCAGCCACCAGTACCACGGCACCCATTGGCGCTCACGATAGAGGACCACAGGGGAGGCGGCTGGCGCTGAGGGGGAAGCAGACGAAGAACTCGAAGTCATGACCCTCGAGTCTAGCCGCCGGGGAGGGGGAGAACCCAACACGCAGAGTAGGTGCGGCCGCCAGGCCGACGCGGCGTCCGGCCCTGAAGGTTGGGGATAGTGGGGACAAGGTAGGCTGGGCCGCGTGAATGAGCAACACCCTCTCATAGATCCGGTTAGTCCTTTCGGCGACATTCAGGTCAAGCGCCTTGATAAGGAGCTTCCGCTACCGCATCGCGCTCACGGCGGCGATGCGGGCGCGGATCTCTACGCTGCTCACGACGTTACTTTGCGGCCCGGCGAGCGGGCTCTTGTCGGTACGGGCATTGCCCTTGCCCTGCCGATGGGCACGGTGGGCTTGGTCCACCCGCGGTCGGGCCTGGCGGCCAAGCATGGCATTTCCGTCGTGAATACCCCCGGCACCATTGATGCTGAGTATCGTGGTGAGGTTAAAGTATGCCTCATCAATCACGACCCAGAGGAGACCTTTGAGGTCACGCGGGGAATGCGTATCGCTCAGCTGATTGTCCAACGCGTGGAGCTGGTGGGCTTCCAGGAAGTCGAGGAACTTGATGACACCGCTCGTGGCGATGGCGGGTATGGATCGACCGGAGTTAACTAAGTTCATGCAGAAACGACACAGAATTAGGAAGGCTTAAACAATGGCGATGTGGCCCTTTGGAAAAAAGAAGAAGAACTCCGCCGTCCACCAGGGTGAGGCGGCTGGCGAGGCCGTGGCTGAGGACACCAGCACGGTGACCCCGGCAGCGGAGAACGCAAACGACGGCGCCGCTGAGGCCGCTCCCGAGCCAACCGCTGATCTCGTCCGCGAGGATGAGGAGGACGCTCAGACGTCTCTGGCCGTGAAGGCGGTGGCTCACGATGCCATCAACGGCGACATGGGTCCCTACGATGGCGATAACGTCGACATCGCTGAGTTCAACTTTGAGGACTTCTCCGTAGGTCTGTTGGATCTGGGCTCACTGCGCATCCCGCTGCCGAAGGGCTCACAGGTCCAGGTGGAGATGGGCCAGGAAGGCCCGCGCATGCTCCACATTCTCACCCCACACGGCCGCATGACCCCTGTGGCCTTTGCCGCGCCGCGCACGCCGGGGCAGTGGGCGGAGTCTGCGAAGGACATCATCAAAGGCTTGGAAGCCGATGGTTTTGCTGCCCACCCGGAGGATGGCCCGTGGGGTTCTGAGATCGTCGGCAGCAGTGACAAGGGCGGTATACGCATTATCGGTGTGGAGGGGCCGCGGTGGATGTACCGCTTGACCCTGGCCGCACCTGCCGGCAAGGAAGAGGAGTTGGCGCAGCTAGGGCGCGAAGTCGTTGCCCGCACCTTTGTCTACCGCGGTGAGGATCCCATCCTGGCTGGCAGCTCCCTGCCTGTCACGCTTCCGCAGCAGCTGGCTGAGCAAGTTCAGCAGGCACTGAAGGAACGCCAGCAGCAGGCCGCACAGGCAGCCAGCGCGGACAGCGCAGCGCCAGCGGACACGGCCACGGATACAGAGAAGACTGCGGAGTCTCAGGCCCGCGAGCAGTTGCGCGACCTCGAAGACAACGAGAACAAGTAGCGCACTTCAGCCTGTCGGCCTAGACCCCTCCGGCACTACCGAAAAGGACCCCTTAAGCACGTGACCAGCCCTACTCCCGAAGAGCGCGAGCCTTACAGCACCCCGGCGTCCGCGCTTGACCCTGATACCACCGAGCACATCGCCGAACCGGCCACTAAGTCGTCCTCGAATCCTGGCGCTGACAGGGCGGCAGGACAAGCGACGGTGCCGCCAGAAGGAGATTCGGAGCCGTCGTTGCTCGACCAGATGGGTGGGCTGACCGGGCTCGTGTCTGCGACCCTGCCCGTGCTCGTTCTCATCCCGGTCAACAACGTCTGGGGGTTGGGGCCGGCGCTTGTTGCGGCATTGGGCGTGGCGCTGGCTATCAGCCTGTGGCGCTTGGCACGCAAGGAGACTTTGCAACCAGCTTTTTCTGGTTTGCTAGGCGTAGCTATCTGCGCCGGAATCGCGTGGTTTACCGGGGATGCCAAAGGCTATTTCCTCTACGGAATTTGGATGTCGCTCGTGCTGTTCATCGTCGCGATCGTTTCCATCATTCTGCGCTGGCCGCTTGTCGGCGTGGTGTGGAAAGGCCTCAACGGCGAGGACATGGGGTGGCGCACAGTGCCACGGGCGCGACGTTCCTATGCCTATGCCACCGCCGGGTGGGCGACGGTGTTCATCGCGCGTTTTGCGGTGCAACGCGCGCTCTACGATGCCGATGCCACCACAACGCTTGGTATCGTCCGCATTCTCATGGGCTGGCCGCTAACGGGTATCGTCACCCTCCTTACTATCTGGATGGTGCGCCGCGCTAATGCCGCTGTGGAGGAAGCACAGGGCGGTGACACTACGTCGCAGGGCGGCGACAACACTAAGGAGAAGATCCATGACCGCGACTGAGCAGAACTCTGCGAAAGATCAGAGCACCGCTGCCGGAAGCCTGAGCAAAGGGAAGTCATTCGACACCACCATCGAACGCATGGGGCACGGCGGTGTCGGAATCGGGGCGGCCCCCGACGGACGCGTGTGCTTCGTCCCGGGCGCCTTCCCCGGCGACCATGTCACGGTGACTGCGACCAAGGTGAAGAAGTCCTTTGTGGAAGCCGCGCTGAGTTCCGTCGTACAACCTGGGCCCTACCGTGTCGAATCTGCGTGCCCGGCCGCGCAGCGTGGCGCCGGCTGTTGTGACTTCGCTGAGCTCGATCCCGCGGCGGAGCCAGACATCAAGGTGACAGTCTTGCTTGATCAGCTGCGCCGCGTGGCTCACATCGAGGATGCTCCCGCCGTCGAGACCATCGATGTGGCACCGCACCGCGGGTGGCGCACGCGGGTGCGGTTGGGCGTCGACAAGCAGGGCCGTGCTGGTCTACGCAAGCGTGGCTCCAAGGAGCTCGTCACTGACGTAGCGTGTAGCCAACTGATTCCGGGTCTCGTCGACGGCCTAGTGGGGCCTGATGCCCGTACCTTTAACCCAGGTGCAGAGGTAATCGCGGTCATGGATAGCGACGGCAATAGGCACGTTGTGGAAACCCGGAAGGCGCCGCGGGGACGGCGAATCGAGACCATTCGAGAGGTCATTGAGGCTCCGACTGAGAACGTGGTGCAGCGTGCTGATGGCCACGAGTTCCGCTTCCCGCCCACCGCTTTTTGGCAGGCGCACGTGGGAGCACCGGACGTTTATACCAGCCTTGCACGCGAGTGGCTCGGCGCAGAAGACCACGGGAACGGCGGTGAACTTGATGCAGCGGGAGGGGCCGCGGGGAATGCAGTGGCCTGGGATCTGTATGGCGGCGTTGGCCTGTTCGTTCCCGCGCTCGCAGATGTCACCGCACCCCAAGGCGGGCACACGACCGTGTATTCCGTCGATTATTCGCCCGCAGCAGCAGCGGCGCAGCCGGGGCTCGCAGGCATTGACGTGCACTTCCGCACCGCCAAGGTGGAGCAGGTGGCCAGCCAGCTTCCGCAGCCGGCGTCGGTGATTTTGGATCCGCCGCGTACCGGTGCTGGCAACGACGTGGTGGCCGCTGTCGCCGCGGCAAAGCCGCAACGCATCCTGCATATCGGCTGCGATCCCGCTACTTTCGCCCGGGACTTGGCTGCTTGGTCGGAGCATGGTTACCGCGCGAAGCGCCTCGCCATGGTGAATGCTTTCCCCGGGACACATCACTTTGAAACCCTGGCGCTGCTGGTTCCCCTGGCTTAGGGCGCGCAGGGTGCGCTGCGGGAGAGGCGGGGTAATGATTGACGCGTCACGCGTGTCAACGGGTACGGTGGTAGAGAAGAAAAACGATCGATGAAGGGGTTTAAGGCAAGCTCTATGGGCATTCTGGATTCCATTCAATCACCAGGCGATCTTAAAGCCCTGAGCAAGACGCAACTGGTTGAGCTCGCGGCGGATATCCGTCAGCGCCTCATTGAGAAGGTGTCCGCTACAGGCGGCCACCTAGGCCCTAACCTGGGCGTCGTGGAGCTCACGGTGGCGATCCACCGCGTCTTCGATTCCCCGCGCGACCCCATCGTCTTCGATACCTCGCATCAGTCTTATGTGCACAAGATGCTCACGGGCCGCGCCTCTCAATTCGATACGCTGCGTCAGAAGGGCGGTTTGTCCGGCTACACGGACCGCGCAGAGTCAGAACACGACTGGACCGAATCCTCCCACGCCTCGGCGGCGCTATCCACGGTGGACGGGCTCTCCAAGGCTTTCAAGATTCGGGGTGAATCCCACCGCAATGCCGTGGCGGTGGTGGGCGATGGCGCCCTTACCGGCGGCATGTGCTGGGAAGCCCTCAACAACATTTCTGCCGACAAGGACCGCAACGTTGTCATTATCGTTAATGACAACGGGCGTTCCTATTCGCCAACCATCGGCGGCCTCTCAGAGAATCTGGGGCGCATTCGTGCACAGCACGGCTACGACGAGTTCATGGCGCTGGGCAAGAAGCGCCTCAAGTCCATGGGCTGGGTAGGCGAGCGCACCTTTGATGCATTGCACGCGGTCAAGGAGGGCGTGAAGTCGACCGTCATGCCCACGGAGATGTTCCCGGAGCTGGGCATCAAGTACGTTGGCCCGATTAACGGCCACGACATTGAGGCAGTCGTGCGGGCACTGAGCTACGCCCGTGACTATGACGGTCCCATCATCGTGCACACGGTCACCGAGAAGGGGCATGGCTTTGCTCCTGCGGTCAACGAGCCGAAGGACCAGATGCACTCCACCGGAGCCATCGACCCTGTCACCGGTGTATCCAAGGGACAGAAACAACCGGGGTGGACCGCGGCATTCTCGGAAGAATTGATCAAGGCGGGCCACGCCCGCGAGGACATCGTCGCCATTACTGCCGCCATGGCTGGGCCGACGGGGCTAACCCCCTTCCAAGAGGAGTTCCCGGAGCGCTTCTTTGATGTCGGCATCGCTGAGCAGCACGCCATGGCTTCTGCATCCGGTCTGGCGCTGGCCGGGATGCACCCGGTGGTGGCGGTGTACTCTACGTTTCTCAACCGTGCGGTGGACCAAGTCATCATGGACATTGCGCTGCTCAAGCTGCCAGTGACCATTGTCCTCGACCGTGCCGGCGTCACGGGCTCTGATGGTGCTTCGCACAACGGTGTGTGGGATATGGCGCTCATGAGCATCGTCCCCGGCATGCGCATCGCCGCCCCGCGCGATGGTGCCCGCCTGCGGGAACTCTTTAACGAAGCCATCGCTATCGAGGATGGCCCGACCGTGGTGCGCTTCCCCAAGGGCAACCTCCTTGATGACCGCGACGAACTCAAGCGGCTCGATGATGGGGTAGACATCCTGAGCTATTCCGATGCCGCTGCCTCTGCGGAGGAGGCCACTGATGTACTTATCGTCGCCATCGGTGCCATGAGCGCGCGTTCCCTGGGTGCAGCTGAGCTGCTCGAAGCCCAAGGCTTCAACGTGACCGTCGTGGACCCGCGCTGGCCGGTGCCGGTACCGCAATCCATTATCGCGTTGGCTGCTGATCACGATCTTGTGGTGACGGTGGAGGATGGCATCCTGCGAGGCGGTGTGGGGTCCATGGTGGCTGAGGCCCTCGACGCCGCCGATGTTGACACTCCAGTGCACAGGCTCGGCGTACCCGGTTGCTTCCCCAAGCATGCCAGCCGCGGAGAAATCCTCGAGGACTTTGGCTTGACCCCGGAGGGCATCGCGAACTCAGTGCGTGAGTGGGTAGTTGCACGCGATGCTGAGGAGTCTGCTAAGAGCGCGGGGGAGTAGGGCGCATCCGCGCTAACCCGCGCTGCAGGAGCGGCGTGGCCAGTTCGACTTGCCATTCGCGCGCGCCCTGAGAGCGCAGGAAATCGGGGATATCGACATCTTTTGCGATCTCCCCCGCGACGCCGCCTTCTGGCCCGAAGGCTGCCCACACCGCTGTACGTATCAGGCTGGGTTTGAGGATCAGCTCGTAGCTCATGCGCAGTTCGTCACCGAGATCCTCGAAGTCATGGCGGATCTCGCAGTAGAGTTGCCACAGCTCCGGAAAATCCCGGTTAAATACTGATTTGGAGGGCACCGGGCGGGGGCTGCGCAGCGGCTTTGGCCACTGCTGGCGCGGGCTATCCAGCGCAGTCGTGACGGCATCGAGCCAGCGCAACGTAGCCCCACCGCGGCGGCGGGGGAACCCTTTAATCTGATTGATGTCGTGCGGGGTGCGAGGCACGCGGCGCGCTATGTCCACGAGCACGCGGTGCGGCAGCACCCGGTTGGGGGCAATGTCCTGGGATCGCGCGATGGATTCGCGGCGTTGCCACAACTCGCGAGCCACGGCGAGCTGTTCGCGTGTGCGTAGCGACGAGACGCCTTTAAGCTCCCGCCACGTCCGAGGCTCGGGGCCGGTAATCCCGGCATGATCGTCGATGATCCGGTCGAATTCTTCAAAGGCCCAGTCGAGTTTGTCTTCTTCTGCAAGGATGTCGCGCAACGTCACAGCAAGCTCGTTGAGTAGCTCCACGTCGAGCGCCGCGTAGTTGCGCCATGTCCGGGGAATGGGGGTTTGGGACCAATCGGAATCGCCGTAACCTTTTTCCAGTTCGACGTCGAACAGCTCCAGCACCATCGCCCCCAGGTTGGGATGTGCAAAACCGGCGAAGCGGGCGGCGAGTTCGGTATCGAACAATGTTCCGGGGTGTAGCCCCAGCCAGGCCAGACAGGGAAGATCGGAAGGAGCGGCGTGGACTACCCAGTCCTGGCCGTTGAGCACCGGCGCTAGCGCGGAACTCAGCTCATGCCGACGATTCTCCGGGGCAAACAGGAGCGTACCTGCGCCCTCCCGGCGAATTTGTACGAGAAAGGCGCGGTCATCGAAGCGGTAGGCTGACGCGCGTTCGGTATCAATGGCGAAAGGGCCAGTCCCCGCGGCTAGGCGCGCGGCACCCGCCTGGAACTCACGGGGAGAAAGCAGGACTTTTGGCGTGCCGTCGACGGGGACCTGGCGCAGTTCGCTCATGTTAGCGCCCGAGCTCGGTGACGCCCTCGGGCGGCAGGCCTGCGACGAGAGAAAGTACCTGTGCAAAAGCCTCGACGTGTGGGGCAAGATCCAGGCCGGCTGCGGTCCAGGAAGCGCGCATTTCCAGCTGATAGGCGCGCGGCGGACCACCGATCTCGCCAAAGCGCACCGAGGCGGTCGAGGTGACAGTACCTCCGAGGTTGGTGTGTGTCGCCTCGCGCACGTCCAAGGATTCGGTGAGCCACTCCCAGGCGACGTCGGGAAGCAGCGGGTCTCCGGCTACGGCATCCTCCAAGTCGGCCTGGATGTAGGCCACGAGGCGCATGGCACCTTCCCAGGCTTCCTCAGCACCTGGATCGTGCAGCAGGATAAGGCGGCCGAAGGCATCGCCCTCAGAGTCGGTGGGGATAGCCTCCTCATGCTCGTGACGTTCAACCTCCAGGCCAATGGCGTGGCTGAACGGGGCCAGTCGCTGCGGGGGTCGGATGGTGCCCAATGTGATTTCTGGGCGCAGCTGCGCAGCGTGGAGGGACTCGACGGCCTCCGTGAAGGCAGCCGGAGTGCTCGGTTCTGCGGGGCGCGATTCGGCGGAAGAGGCGGCGGCGCGATCGTGCAGGTTGGTCGGTGCCCCTGCAAGGTTGCGCGAAGAAACGTCGGAATTGCTCACGGGGATCAAGGTATAAGTTCCGCCCGTGTGGCGGTGGAAGGCGCGCCGAAAGGCTAGTGGCGCGCGGGGGCGCCTCCAACTTATGATGGATAAGAAACTTTGTCGGTTGAAAGAAGGAGAGAGGCATGTCGAAGGTCAACTTCGCCGAGCTCAACAAGGTCCAGCGCTACTCGCAGCACGCGGTGTTCCAGGTCATCCCGGGTGCGCTGGGCACCGAGCGCGAGGAGATCGTCGCGCAGGCGCAGAAGTTCTTCGCGGAGCTCGAAGAAGCTGGCGTGGTTACCGTGCGCGGTATCTACGATCTGTCCGGAATGCGGGAGAGCGCTGACTACATGATCTGGTGGCACGCGGAGGAATTCGCCGACATCCAGAAGGCCTTCGCGGACTTCCGCCGCGACACCGTCCTCGGCCAGGTTTCTGAGGTGACGTGGGTAGGAAACGCCCTGCACCGCCCGGCAGAGTTCAACAAGTCCCACCTGCCGTCTTTCATCATGGGCGAAGAACCTGGCGAGTGGATTTCTGTCTATCCCTTCGTGCGTTCCTACGACTGGTACACCATGGATGAAGAAAAGCGCCGCCGCATCCTCATGGAGCATGGCATGCAGGGCCGTGATTACCCGGATGTGCGCGCAAACACCGTGCCGGCCTTCGCGCTGGGTGACTACGAGTGGATCCTGGCCTTTGAGGCCCCGGAGCTGCACCGCATCGTGGACCTGATGTACCTTATGCGCTACACCGAGGCACGACACCACGTGCGCGAGGAGATCCCCTTCCACACAGGACGCCGCGTGAAGGACGTGGCTGAGCTCATCGCTATCCTGCCTTAAGAACCGCGATAATTCGCGGTAGCGGCAGCGAAAGGCATCGGAAGTCGGTTGAAGGTCTAGTCCTCGACCGGCTTTTCTTCTAGGTTGAGGCAGATGGAATTAATGCAGTAGCGCAGGTCCGTCGGCGTATCGTAGCCCTCGCCTGCGAAGACGTGACCGAGGTGGGATTCGCAGTTGGCGCATAGCACCTCGATGCGCCGCATGCCCAGTGAATTGTCTTCGCGCTCAATGATGGCGTCGCCGGCCAAGGGGGAGAAGAAGGATGGCCAGCCGCAGTGCGATTCAAATTTCTCCGTGGAGCGGAAGAGCTCGGCGCCACAGGCCCGGCAGGAGTACACGCCTTCGGTGGTCGTGTTGGTGTATTCGCCGACATGCGGTGCTTCCGTTCCGGCCTCACGCAGAACGTGGTATTCCTCGGGGCTTAGGCGCTTGCGCCATTCGGTATCTGCAATGAGCTTGAAATCAGTCATGCGGGAATCTTATCGCTCGACTGAGCTTGCCGGCTAGCCCCTCGTTCTGCGCTCCACCAGCCGGTCACGGAGGCAGCGGTCACGACGATGAGCAGGCCCCACCCGATGGTGGCGATGAAGACGCTCATCCAGTGTGCGGCGGTGGGCATGCTGGACGACGTCCA
>NZ_CABTZR010000037.1 GCF_902489365.1 uncultured Corynebacterium sp.
GCCGCTATCCGTGAGCTCGTTCGTGAGCTGGGTGGCGATGACGTAGCCGAAGGCATCCGCATTCTCTACGGCGGCTCCGTCAAGGTGGACTCTATCGCGGAGATCGTGGGCAAGCCCGACGTTGACGGTGGTCTCGTCGGCGGCGCCTCCCTCAAGGGCGAGGAGTTCGCCAAGCTGGCGGCTAACGCCGCCCAGGGCGTCTAATCTCCCGGGATCCTGTAGTGGCGGGTCGGAATAGTATCTGGCCCGCCACGTGGTGTATCATCGAGGATTATTGCGCGCGCTGTCTTCGCGCCCTTTTCCCCGCGTGATGGTGGCTCACCATGGTGATTCACTAATGCGCGTCACACTTACTGTACATACGCGTAAACAAGGAACTACTTCATGATCTTGGCACTGGAAATCCTCCTCGTGATTGCCGCAATCTTGATGACTATCTTCGTGCTGCTGCACAAGGGTAAAGGTGGTGGCCTGTCGAGCCTCTTCGGTGGCGGCGTGCAGTCTAACCTCTCTGGTTCCACCGTGGTGGAGAAGAACCTTGACCGCTACACCGTGGTCATGGTAGTTATCTGGCTTGCCTGCATCGTGGCTCTGAACCTGCTGCAGGCTTATAGCTAAAAGGCGGCAGGGACCTTCCCTTCGTTAAGGCCCTTCGGTCCCGCCGCACATAAGCCAAACGCCGCGTCCATCCTCCGATAAAGGTGAAGGACGCGGCGTTGTAGTTTTCGTCGGAGCCCCTAGAGAAGCCGCCGAGGAGCTGCTGTTAGAGACGCTGCGCGGCATCCTCGCTTAAGAACAGCAGCGTTTCCTCAGTGCCCTGAGCACCTGCGGCCGGCCAGTCCTCAGCCTCTGCGCCAGCCACGAGGTGGGAGACAGCCTCGGCCTTCTCCTCACCGGAAACCAGGAACCAAATGCGCTGGGAGCGGTTGATGGCCGGGTATGTCAACGTCACGCGCTCAGAAGGCGGCTTGGGGGAGTCGTGGACCGCGAAGGCAAAGTCGGTGTTTTCATAGACCGCTTCTGAATGCGGGAACAGGGAGTTGATGTGCCCTTCATGGCCCATGCCCAGCAGGTGAATATCGAAGCCTTCCGGCGCAAAGTCACGGATCTCGCCCTCATAGGCTTGTGCTGCGTGCTCCATGGATACGGCGCCCAAATCATAGCCGTGAATGTGGCGCTCGGGGATGTCCACGTGTGCCAAGAGAGCCTCACGGGCTTGGCCTTCGTTAGAGTCCGGATCGCTCACCGGCACGTTGCGCTCATCGCCGAAGAAAACATGGATGCGCGTCCAGTCCACCGCCAGTGCTGGGTAGTCGCTGCCTTGCTGTTGCGCGGCGTCGTGAAGCCGCGCCAGCTCGCGCAACATACCGATTCCTGCACCGCCGCCGGTGAGCACCACGCGGGCAACACCATCCTTGTGGAGGCCGCCGCCCGGGGCTTGAATCGCCGCAACCGTCTCGATAAAGGCGAGTGCGGCGGAGGATATGAGCTCGTCGATGTCGCTAACGCGGCGAAGCGTGACCATGGTGCAGATAGATCCTTCTAAATGATGAGACTAGGAAATGATGAAATGATTATGCCTACACACTGTAGTCCACGCGGGCTAAGGCGCGGAGAGCATGAGCGTATGTCTTATCCGCATCGAGATGGCGTAGTTCTTCCGAAAGCACTTCTGCTTCGGAACGCACCGCGAGGCTAACGAGTGATTCCGGGGAGCCCGGAACACTGACCTTCACTGTCGCAGGGTCAACGACAGTGACGCTGACATCGGCAGTGGAACGGTGGAAAACCACCGAGGTAATCGGGAAGGTGCCCGCCGCGCAGTCCGACACAGTACGGGTAACGGGGACGGAGAGGGCGTCGAGAAGCCAGCCGGCAGCAAAGTCGACAGCGGCGTGGTGCTCGGCACCGGAAATCTCCACAGAGGTGATCGGCTCGTGCGGGAACCTATCGAGGGCCGAAGCGACGATACCGCGCCAGAGGGTGATGGCACCCCACGACATGTCGGAATCTCCGGGCGTATAGCCAGAGGAGAGCACGTGGAGGTCATACTGATCGACGCCATTGCCGAAGGCAACGTTGGTAATACGGCGCTGGGCAAGCGCACCGATCGGAACAGAGGATGGGGACGGCGGGCATGCCGTAGGCCACCACGCCACGATTGGCGTATCGGGAAGAAGCAGGGGAGTTACTACCGCTTCTGCCTGATCCGCGAGGGCGCCATGCAGGTGCATGACGACGATCTCCGAGGCACCCGCTTCGCCACCAACGCGTAACTCGGCGTCGAGCCGTGTCTCCTCGTCGAGATTTCCAGTAGCTATGACTATGACACGGGAAGGGTGCTCGTGGGAGGCATCGCGCACCGAGCCGAGCAGGTTGTCTAGGTCATCGCCTTCTTCGGTCATGACGATGAGCGTGAGGACCCGGCCGGTCGTGAGCGTGTAGTGCTCCTGCATCTCTACAAGCTTCTTAGAGATCTTGCGCGTCGTCGTATCGGGCAAGGGGATAATCATAAGGCCATTCCTCCTAAGGACCTACGGACGGCGCCAGGAATGACCCCGGCGGCGCAGCATTCTATTAGCGGACTCCGGCCCCCACGTGCCAGCGCGGTATTGCTCCGGCTGTCCGATACTGGACCAGTACTCAATGATGGGGTCGAGGATGGACCACGACAGCTCCACTTCCTCGTTGGTGGGGAAGAGGGAGGACTCGTCCAAGAGGGCGTCGAGAATCAGGCGCTCATAGGCTTCCGGCGATTCTTCTGTAAAGGCCTCGGCATAGGCGAAGTCCATGTTGACGTCACGCACCTCCATAGTGGAGCCTGGGACCTTGGAGCCGAAGCGCATGGTGACGCCTTCATCAGGTTGGACGCGGATCACCACGGCGTTTTGGCCCAGCGCATCGGCTTGGCCTTGGTCAAAAGGTTGGTGGGGGGCGGTCTTAAACACCAGTGCAATCTCGGTTACGCGGCGGCCCAGCCGCTTGCCGGTGCGCAGGTAGAAAGGAACGCCCGCCCAGCGACGGGAATTGACCTCGAGGGTACAAGCGGCATAGGTCTCCGTCGTGGACTCCGGATCGAATCCTTCCTCCTCCCGCAGGCCTTTGACATACTCTGAGCCCTGCCAGCCAGCGGAGTACTGGCCGCGGGCCGTGGTCTTGTTGAGCGGGTGTACCGCGTTGGTGGCGCGCAGCACCTTGATCTTCTCCGCCTGGAGCGCCTCTGGGTCGAAGGAGGAGGGTTCCTCCATGGCGACGAGGGCTAGCAGCTGCAGGAGGTGATTCTGGATGACGTCGCGCGCAGCGCCGATGCCATCGTAATAGCCGGCACGTCCGCCCAATCCGATGTCTTCGGCCATCGTGATCTGCACGTGGTCGATGTAGTGCGCGTTCCACATCGGCTCGAAAATCTGGTTGGCAAAGCGCAGCGCCATGATGTTTTGCACCGTTTCTTTGCCCAGGTAATGGTCGATGCGGAACACCGAAGACTCCGGGAAGACGGCATTGACGATCTCATTGAGCTTGCGCGCGGAAGCCTGATCGTGGCCGAAAGGCTTTTCAATGATGACGCGGCGCCAGGAGCCTTCCGTGCTGTCCGCCATACCGACGCGCTCTAGCTGGTGGCAAATATCGGAGAAGAACTCCGGGGGAACTGAAAGATAATAGGCCCAGTTTCCGCCAGTGCCGCGGGAAGCGTTGAGCTCAGACAACCGAGCGGAGAGCTTATCAAAGCCAGCGTCGTCGAAGTTGCCTTGGACAAACTCGATTCCTTTGGCGAGGTGCTCCCACACATGCTCACTGAAGGTGGTTCGGGCACCTGCCTCGGCGGCTTCGCGGACGTAGTCGCAAAAGGCTTGCTTGTCCCAGTCGCGGCGGCCGTAGCCCACCAGCGTGAAGCCGGCGGGCAGCAGCCCTCGATTGGCCAGGTCGTAGATGGCAGGGAGGAGCTTTTTGCGCGCCAAGTCACCCGTGACGCCGAAAATCACCATGCCGGATGGCCCGGCGATACGTGGCAGGCGCTTGTCCTTCGCGTCGCGCAACGGGTTGACCCACGCGCTGGTAGTGCTCACTAAGTGTCCTTTCGGTCTGTGTGAGATAAGTCCAACAGCTCAGCATAGCGACACGCGCCCCGCGGACCACAGTTGCATGGTCGTTGGTGGCGCGCGCCGATGGTGAGCACTTAAAATCTCATGGTCTTTTAGGAGAGGCGGTCCGTCATCGAGGCAAGCAGTTCCTCCCACGCATCGACAAACTTGTCGACGCCCTCCTGCTCGAGCACGTTGAAAACATCGGCGAAGTCGATGCCGACCGCCTCCAGCTGTGCCCATACCTTCTCTGCGCAGTCAGAAGCATCAGTCAGCGTATCCCCGTGCAGGTTCCCCTGCGCAAGAACCGCATCAATGGTCTTCTCGGGCATCGTGTTAACGGTCTCCGGGCCGGCGAGCTCGGAAACGTACAAGGTAGCAGGGTAGTCAGGGTTTTTGACCCCCGTCGACGCCCACAGTGGCCGCTGCGGGTGGGCACCGGAAGGCAAGTCGCCCCCGTTTTCCTTGAATTCCTTCAGGAAAAGCGCATAGGCGCGTTGGGCGTTGGCCACACCGGCCTTTCCACGCAGCGCGAGGGCGTCATCAGAGCCGTTCAACTCGAGGCGCTTGTCGACTTCGGTGTCCAAGCGGGAGACGAAGAAGGAGGCCACGGAGTGAATAGTGGAGACATCCTTACCTGCTTCGGCGGCGCGCTGAACCCCCTCCTTGTAGGCGGCAATCACCTGCGCGTAGCGCTCCACAGAGAAGATCAGGGTGACGTTGACGGAAATACCTTCTGCCAGCGCATCGGAGATGGCGGGCAGCGAACCGTCGGTTGCCGGGATCTTGATCATGAGGTTAGGGCGGTTGACCTTGGTCCACAGCTCGCGGGCCTGTGCCAAGGTTGCCTCCGAATCTGCAGAGATTCGTGGATCAACTTCGATGGACACTCGACCGTCCCGGCCGTCAGTTGATTCATAGATCTCGGTGAAGAGATCGCAGGCGTTGCGTACATCGTCTATGGCGAGCGAGTACACCGCTTCGTCCGCGGTAGCGGACTTTTCCTTCAGCGCTCCGATGTCGGCATCGTAGGAGGTGCCGGAGGACATTGCGGCAGCAAAGATCGCTGGGTTCGTGGTGACACCCACGATGGACTTGGTGTCGAGGAGTTCGCGGAGGTTGCCGGAATCCAGGCGCTCACGGGAGAGATCATCGAGCCACGTCGAGGTACCGAGACGTGCCAGCTCATCAATATGTGTCATGGTGTGTGCAGGGTCCTTTCGTAATGGACAGCAGTAGGGAGGGAATTAACCTGCCTGAGCAGCGGTGAGGGACTCGCGGGCGGCGTCAGCAACGGCCTCGGCCGTGAAGCCGAACTTCTCAAAGAGCTCCGCAGCAGGTGCGGAAGCACCGAAGTGCTCCAAGGACACGGTGCGGCCGAAAGTGCCGGTGTACTTGTGCCACGGCATGGAGACACCGGCTTCGACGGAGACGCGCGCACGGACCGCGGAGGGGAGGACGGACTCGCGGTAGGAAGCGTCCTGCTCGTCGAACCACTCCAAGCACGGCGCGGAAACCACGCGGGTCGCGGTACCGTCCGCCTCGAGTTGCTTGGCGGCCTCCACGGCAAGCTGCACCTCGGAGCCGGTGGCGATAAGAATCACGTCGGGGGTTTCCTTCGATGCCTCAACAAGGACGTAGGCGCCGCGGCGTACGCCTTCGGCAGCCTTCTCCTTGGTTCCTTCGAGGACAGGCAGGTTCTGGCGGGACAGGGCCAGGCCCTTCGGAGCTGCCTTGTACTCAAGGGCTGCAGCCCACGCCTGGGCGGTCTCGTTGGCATCCGCCGGGCGGATAACGGAGAGGTTGGGGATGGCGCGCAGGGCAGCGAGCGTTTCCACTGGCTGGTGGGTGGGGCCGTCCTCGCCCAACCCGATGGAATCGTGCGTCCAGACGTAGTAGGTATCGGTGGACATGAGCGCGCCGAGGCGGACAGCCGGGTACTGGTACTCAGAGAAGATAAGGAAGGTACCACCGTAGACGCGGGTATTGCCGTGCAGCGCAATGCCGTTCATGACTGCGGACATGGCGTGCTCGCGGATGCCAAAGTGCAGGTTGCGGCCGTAGGGGGTGGCAGTCCAAGTACCGGTGGTGATGGACTTTGGGCCGAAGGAATCCGCGCCCTTGATCACCGTGTTGTTGGAGCCTGCCAGATCGGCGGAGCCGCCCCACATCTCCGGCAAGGATGCTGCCAGCGCCTGAATGGCGGCCTCGGAGGCCTTGCGCGTTGCCAAGGATTCGCCTGCTTCCCAGGACGGAAGCTCTGCGGCGAAGCCAGCCGGCAGCTCGCGAGCCTGGAGGCGGTCGAAGAGCTTCTTTTCCTCCGGGTTGGCAGCTGCCCACGCGTCAAACTTTTCCTGCCACTCTGCGTGCTTTGCAGCACCGCGAGCGGTCAGCTCACGGGTGTGCGCGAGGACTTCTTCGTCGATGTGGAAGGACTGCGCCGGATCGAAACCAAGGACCTCCTTGGTGGCGGCTACCTCATCCTCGCCGAGGGCTGCGCCGTGGACGCCGCCGGTGTTCATCTTGTTCGGTGCCGGGTAACCAATCACGGTTTTAACTCGGATGAAGGAGGGGCGGGAGGTTTCTGCGCGTGCTGCGGCGGCAGCTGCTTCGATGGCTTCGACATCTTCGCCGGACTCCACGGTCTGCACGTGCCAGCCATAGGCCTCGTAACGCTTGGCCACGTCTTCGTTGAAGGCAATGTTGGTGTCGTCCTCAATGGAGATTCGGTTGTCATCCCAGAAGACAATGAGATTGCCCAGCTGCTGGGTGCCTGCCAACGAAGAAGCCTCAGCGGTGACGCCCTCTTGCAAGTCACCGTCAGAGGCGATGACGTAAACGAAGTGATCGAAGGGGGATTCACCGGCCGGGGCAGAGGCATCGAACAGGCCACGTTCCTTGCGTGCGGCCATTGCCATGCCGACCGCAGAGGCCAGGCCCTGGCCCAAGGGGCCAGTGGTGATTTCTACTCCATCGGTGTGGTGAACCTCCGGGTGGCCCGGGGTCTTCGAGCCCCAGGTACGCAGCGACTTGAGGTCTTCCATCTCCAGACCGAAGCCGCCGAGGAAAAGCTGGATGTACTGCGTCAGGGAAGAGTGCCCAACGGAAAGTACGAAGCGGTCGCGCCCTGCCCAGTGAACATCGGCCGGATCGTGGTTAAGCACGCGCTGGTAGAGCGTGTAGGCCAGCGGTGCCAGGGACATGGCGGTACCGGGGTGGCCGGAGCCGCAGTTCTGGACGGCGTCGGCAGCTAGGACGCGCACGGTATCCACGGCGCGAGTGTCGAGGTCACTCCAGTCCGAAGGATAACGGCGCTGAACCATAGCCTGCAGTTCCGGGGACAACTTTTCGTTCGACACGGCGAAAACCTCACTTCGCTTCTGGAAACAGATATACCGTTAATCAGTGTAAAGGTTTTTCGATCTTCGGCGGGGGATTATATAAACCAGGTTTCGAGCGGTAGTCTGGCATGGTTGACGCTGATGCCCCGCTGCCAGCCAGTGGGCGGCGACTATCCCCGAAGAACGCTTGGGGGATTCGCCACAAAGTTCTCGGGAACTTTTTAGTGCGGGCAGCCGACCAGTACGTCAGACCCATAAGCCATACACCCACGTGCCGGATATACGGAGGATTGTTCCTTGGAGACCATCAAGGCCTATTTTGCGCTAACGAAACCGAGGATCATTGAGCTCCTCCTCGTGGCGGCAATCCCGGCTATGCTCCAGGCGCAGCGTGGATTCGAGGCAGTGTCCTCCAACTTCTGGCTCATCGTCTCCACCATCTTCGGTGGATGGATGGGTGCCGCGGCTGCCCACACGTTTAACAACGTCGTCGATTATGAGATCGACCAGAAGATGCAGCGCACCCGTGCCCGGCCGCTAGTTCGCAAGACCATTTCGCGACGCAATGCCGCGATCTTCGCGTGGATCATGTTGGCGCTATCCGTCTTTTGGCTGGGTGTGTTAGCTAACTCGTGGTTGGCCGCGTTCTTCGTGCTCTTGACCAACTTCTTTTATGTCATTGTCTACACGAAGTTCCTCAAGATGCGGAACTCCCAGAACATCGTCTGGGGAGGCCTCGCTGGCTGTATGCCCGCCATGGTGGGTTGGGCCGTCATTCGTGATAACGCACCGGCGGGGGAGCCGGACCGTTGGTGGCAGGCCGTGGTGCTGTTCCTCATTATCTTCTTCTGGACCCCGCCCCATACGTGGGCGCTGGCGATGAAGTACAAGGAGGACTACCGCAAGGCCGGGGTGCCGATGCTGCCCGTCGTTGCCGGGGAAGTAGAAGTTACCCGGCAAATCGTGTGGTACACGATCGGAACGGTTATCGTGACCTTCCTTATTATCCCGGCAGCCTCTTGGATCTACTTGGTGGCCGCGGTGGCCTCCGGTGCGGTCTTTTTATGGATGGCAATCCGCCTCCACCAAGGAGTGAAGAAGGGAGCAAAGGTCAAGCCCATGCGCCTGTTTATCTACTCCAACAACTATCTGTCGGTGCTCTTTATCGGCCTGTCCATCGACGCCGTCGTGGGCTGGGAGCCCATCGGGCGCATGCTGGGCTGGTCGGCCGCGCTGTTCTAGTGAGCTAGTCTTCGCGTACCCGGAGGACGATCGAGCCGGTGGTCTTGCGCTCTTGGAGGTCGCGGTGGGCCTGAGCAGCTTCGGCGAGCGGATACTCCGCGGAGATGCGGAAATCGAGGTCGCCCTCGATGACCGCCTGAACAACAGCCTGAGCACGCATCTGGAACTCGCCTTCCTGGGAGGTCCAGGCACCGAGTGAGGGGCGGGTAAGGAAAATGGAACCGTGCTTATTAAGCAGCTGCGGGTCCATCGGCGGGACGGGGCCCGACGCGGCGCCGAAAAGTGCGACCGTGCCGCGTGGGCGCACAACTTCGAGAGACTCATTGAAAGTGGCTTTGCCGACGCCGTCGTAGACCACGTCGACGCCGCGCCCGCCATTGTGACGACGTACCTGCTCTGCCAAGCCACTGCTGTAGCGGAACACGTGGTCCGCGCCCGCGCCATAGGCCAGCTCTTCCTTCTCATCCGTGGAGACCACGGAATAGACGGTGGCGCCCAAAGACTTGGCCATCTGGGTGAGGATCAAGCCCACGCCGCCCGCACCGGCAGTGATCAGACAGGACGCGCCTTCCCCCAGCTGATACACACCGTGGGTGAGGTAGTGCGCCGTCATCCCCTGCAGGAGCATCGAACCGGCGACGGCGGAAGGAATCTCGTCCGGGACGGCCACCACGCGGTCACGCGGCACGCAGACTTGCTCCGCATAGGAGCCGAAAGCGTGATCCCAGGCCACCATCGTGCCCGGGGCGATTTCCCCCTGGGGGTCGTGCACAACGCGCCCGGTTCCTTCGAGTCCGATGATGAACGGCACGGAGGCGTTGTAGATGCCTTCGCGGTAGTAGGTATCGATGTAGTTGACACCGGCCACGGAGACGTCGACAAGCAGCTGCTCCTTCGTCGGCGTGGGGGATTCTACCTCGGCGTAGGTGAGGACCTCGGGTCCTCCGGTCGTGGTCACCTGAATAGCATGCATGGTGTCTAGGCTAAACGAAGCCGCGGGCTCCGCGCAGCAAAAAGCGCCGCCATCCTCACTTCCTGGTGAGAACGACGGCGCTGGGAGTAGCTGTCTTAATGGCTTTACTCGCTCTTTTGGCTCTGCCTAGCTGTGAGCAGCGGGGACGTTCTCGTCACCGCGCTGGGCAGTGCTGGGAGTAGCGTCATCAACGGCGCCCACGCGGCGCAACCCATGCGCCCACAGCAGGGCCGTAAACGCGGTAACCACCGAAGACATGCCCACGTGGAAAGGCACGGTCCAGCGCGGGATGTGCAAATAGAACTGGGTGACACCGATAGCCCACTGGATGACGATGCAGGCAATGAGCACCCAGCCGGCCTTCTTGGCCACCTTGGGAGCGCCGGTGCGGTGCAGGAGGAAGACCACGATGAGGGTCAGGGCCAAGTAGACGTACATGCAGACCGCGTGGATGATGGCCATGCCATAGGTGTCCACGCCGAGGCGGCCCTCCATGCCCACGCCGGCATCACCGGAGTGGGTACCCGAGCCAGTCACAAACGTACCCGTGAGCAGAACGATGGACAGGGCCACAGTGGCCACCACCGCGAGGGTGCGCACCGCGGCGGGAAAGAGGCGAGTGGGAGCGCCGTCATCGGGTTCATTGATGCGCGAAAACAGCATGGCCGCGATCCACACCAAGACCATCGACGGGAGGAAGTGAATCGCCACCGCCCACCAGGACAGATTTAGTTTCACCGACAGGGCACCGATCAATGCCTGCACCACGATTCCCGCGAGACCCGCCCAGGCATAGACCTTGAGCTCCTTGCGGCGCTGCGCCTTGTGAACGACCACGATGCTGGCGATGGCTGCCGCCCCGACAACGAAGGTCAGCAGGCGGTTACCGAACTCAATGGCCTGGTGCAGCATGGGAGCCGCACCCTCAAGGGGCACCAAGGAGCCGGGGTGGCAGTTGGGCCAGGAGACGCAACCAAGGCCGGAGCCGGTTACGCGCACGATGGAGCCCGACACTGTAATGCCGCCCTGGCAGAGCAGGAGGATGAGCGCGACGATGCGCTGCGTCTTCACCGAGGGACCGGTGGACGGTGCAGCGGGCTCGGTGGAACGTTGAGAGGAGGAAATATTGGCGGTACTCACGGCTATTCAGCCTACCGCCCGGCCCCATCCGGGAACCAATATCGACGGGTGGGTCACACCACGCAAGGGAGAAGAATCACTTTTAACCCTCGAAGCGGAACCAACGCACCGCGGCAAACGACGCCACCGCTGCCCACCCCACGAGGACAAGGAGCTCAATGCCCGGGAAGGAACCGTTCAGCGCGGTATCAAGGCCCGCGGCCAACGCCACTGTGGGAACCAGAGTCAGCGCCCCATTATCTCCAAGGCCTTGGGAAAACATGACCCACCCCACGGTGCCGAGGAAGACAAACCAAATGAGGTTGGCCACCGCCAAGACCACCTCGGAGCTCAGCGTTCCCCCGAGCAGTAGACCTAAGGCCGTAAACGTGGCCACACCCAAGGTGAGGGTGAGTACGCCAATGGCCGCACCCCCAGCGGTGATGCGCAGTCCCAGGAAGGCGGCAACCGTTCCCAAGACGAGGACCTGAAGCACCACCATCGACAGCACACCAAGGATCTTTCCGACCACGATGGCCCAGGCCGGGACCCCCGATGCGCCGGTGCGCTTCAGAGCACCATAGCGACGGTCGAAGGCCAAGGAGATGGCCTGACCTGTGAAACCGGAGGAGGTCGCTGCAACGGCCAGCACCATGGGGAAGATTTCCTCCACGCCGTGGCCGGTGCTGTCTTGCATTGTCGCGGCGCCGATCAGGATGGCCACAGGGATGATGATGCTCAGCAGCTGCTGCTCACCGTGGCGCAGCATCAGCTTGGATTCGATAGCCCCTTGGGCACGTGCCATGGCTGCTACTCCCACGCGCTGCGGGTGCGGGCTAAAAGTGCCGGGTGCGAAGGTGCTCATGGAGCTTCTCCTTGTTCGAACAACATGATGAAAGAATCGGGGTGAATGGCCGAGGACGGTTCTAACTGCGCATGTCGCGGCCCGTGAGGTCGAGGAAGACTTCCTCGAGATTTCGGTGCGAGGTGTGCAGGTTGCGGAGGATGACGTTTTGCGCGGCCAAGCATGAAGCCAGCGCTGCGATGCCGGCGGGGCTGGCCTCCGAGGTGAGACGGTAGTGCAGTGGGCGGAGAGCTTCCGCCGCGATGCCGGCGTCGCGCAGCGCCTCGAGGTCCACCGGTGTTGCGGTATCGAAATTCACCTGCGGAACATCGGCCGAGTCCGTCAGCGATGCTGCGGTGCCGCTTGCCACGAGCTGGCCGTGGTCGATGATTACGACGCGGTCGCTGAGCGCTTCCGCCTCATCCATGAGGTGCGTGGTGAGGATGACGGTTACGCCATCGGCCCGGAGGGCGCGGATGAGGTCCCACACGGCAAGGCGCGACTGGGCATCCATGCCCGCGGTAGGTTCATCGAGAAAGACCAACTCTGGGCGCCCGATGATCGCTAGGGCTAGGGAGAGGCGCTGTTGTTGCCCGCCAGACAGGCGGCGGTAGCTGCTCTTCACCACCCCGCGCAGTCCGAGCGTGTCCAGCAGCCACTCCGGGTCCAAGGGATTCTCGTTATAGGAGGCGCTAAGCTCAAGCATCTCCTTGACTTTGATTCCGGAATAGGAGCCGCCGCCCTGCAGCATGATGCCGATGCGGGAGCGCACAGCGTCGGGATTGTGCGAGGGGTTAAGCCCCAGCACTTCAATGCGGCCCGAAGTGGGCTTCTTGAAACCCTCACACATCTCGATAGTGGTGGTCTTACCTGCGCCGTTCGGGCCCAGCAAGCACAGGATCTCGCCGTAGTTGGCGTGGAAACTCAGCCCATTCACTGCGTTGACGTCGCCATAGGTCTTCATGACGTTATCCAAGACAAGAGCTGATGTAGTCACGAAGTGCTAGTTTAGGACACGCACGCCCGCCCTGCGCAAAGCAACCCACCCCACGCCGGCGAGGACGAGGAATGTCACTAAGGCGGCTAGGTAAATAACGAAGACTGTCCCTGGGGGAAGGCCGAGGCCGCGGGGAAGCACGATGAAACTCATGAACCCGGAATAGATGATCACCGCCATGCGGAAGAAGCGCCGGTTGGCCCAGGCCGCCAGCGGCAGCACCGCCCACAGGATGTACCAGGGTTGGACGACAGGGAAGAACACCACGAGCACGAGGGTCGATACCCCCAGGCCGCCCACAGGGTGGATGGCGCCGCGGTAGGTGGCAAAAAGCATGCGGATCATAAAGCCCGCGGCAATGATGACGCCCACAGTGCGGGTGACGGTGAGGATGGCCTCGGTGTGATCACCCAATCCCAACAGCATCCCGAGGAAGCCGGCGCCGACGCCCACGGAGGTTGTCGCAGACAGCCAGGAGCGGATAGTTGCTGCGCCGCCCTGACCGAAAATCCAACCTATGTCGATCCCCGTAATGACAGTGACAGCGGCGATGGACGCTGCGAGCACCAGCAATTGGGTCACGCCAGCGCCAAGCACCGCCCGCACTGGTGGGATGCCGAGCTTGTCGACGAGCCCGCGCGCCGCCGCCATGCCGACGAAGCCGAGGCCGATAAATCCAGTCACCTTGACCATTCCGGCACACGAGATCAGGACGCCAGATGCGATAAACAACGACCATGTTCGCCAGCGGGCATCGTGTACAGCGTTGACCGCCCGCAACCCCAGCTCCACGCCGACGAGCGCCAGGCCAAGCATGAAGGATTCATTGTGGATGCCTCCGACGAGGTGGAGGATGGTCAAGGGGTTAAGGATGCCCAGCCACAGCGCCGCCTCTGGGGAGACTCGGCAGCGCGTAGCCAGCCGGGCGATGGCCCAACCGGCGGCGATGATGCCGACGAGGGAAAGCACCCGGTGTAGGACAACACCCCAGATAATGGAGTCGTTCGTCAGCCAGCTCACCACCGCCGCTACACCTAGCGCCACCGGGCCATAAGGGGAAGGTGAGTTCGCCCAGATGAACGGGACGGAGCGGGCCAGATCGTTATCGGCGCCTAGTAGCTCCACCGGACCCGCGGAATAGGGATCGAGCCCTTGAAGCACGATGGAGCCGTTGGCGAGATAGGAGTAAATGTCCTGCGTGAACAGGGGAGCGGTCGCTAAAAGCGGGAGAACCCACCCCAGCCAGGTGCGCCACATCTGGCTCTGTGTGACCACCTGGGGCGAGTGGCTAAACCGCCGAACCTTGGCCGGCTTCTGCAGACGGAGGGGCGCACCGACTAGCGGTGCCATGCAAATCCAGGCTGTGACCATGAAACCGACCCCGATGAACACGATGGCGGAGGCTGACTGCAGCATCCGCGTCATGAGCGAGCCAAAAGGCAGAGACTCATAGGGGTTGCCCACCACCGGGAGCGCACCGGCGCCCAATCCGCCGAGCGCAATGAGTGACGCACCAATGGTTCCGAGCCAGCGAAGTGTGAACAGCGTGCGCAGCTGGGAGATGGTGCGGCGGTGGGCGTCGCCAAGCGCGGAGCGATCCGCGCTGTCGGTGAGGTTCGGAAAATCCTGGTGAAGGAGCGCGGAACGGGAACCGGGAACACCCATGCGGGGAAGCTCATCGCGCACGCCCCAGATAACGCGGGGCAGTCGCCCCGATCGGGTGTAGTCGCGTTCCATATTCATGACTGTCTACCTTAGCGGCTCGGTGGTGAGCAGGAACTAGCTGCCCGCGACACGAAGGAAAGAGTGGAAATCGGGAATGAATTAAGGAACACTAGTGTTGTCTAAACAGGGAATCATTCACTCAAGGAGGTGTGCACCGTGACGAAGGAGTTACCCAGGGAGACTCGTTCTACCGAGGGCGATACTCGCCGACACGTCATGTTGTTGCTTCTCAAGGACGGCCCGGTGACGGCGTCGTACTTAGGTGAACGCCTAGGTCTCTCTGCAGCCGGCATACGCCGGCACTTAGACATTTTGGTGGAGGAAGGACTCACCGAGGTTGTACACCGCCGCCCTTCGGCTCTTCCCGGGCAGTCGGCAGGCCGTGGCCGCCCCGCCAAGCACTTTCGCCTCACTGATCAAGGCCGTGCCCAATTCGGTCACGCCTATGACCAACTGGCGGCGGAAGCACTCACCGCGTTGCGGGAAGCGGGTGGGCCCGAGGCGGTCCGGCGCTTTGCCAAAGCCCGCTTCGAACGGCTCGTGGAAGACGTGACCCCTTTGGTAGAGGAAGAAGAATCCGTACCTGAGGTGGCGCGTCAGCTGGCCGCTGTGCTTGATGCGCACGGTTACGCGGCCACTGTGACGTCGGTGGGAAATGGAGTACAGATTTGCCAGCACCATTGCCCGGTAGCCCATGTGGCGGCTGAGCACCCGGAGTTGTGTGAAGCTGAACAAGAGGTTTTCTCCGCGCTATTAGGCAAACATGTGCAGCCCTTGGCCTCCATCGCAGATGGCCACGGAATCTGCACCACGAATATCCCCTTAACGCCTGTCCCGCCGTCCGCGGTGGAACGGGAAGAAGACTAATCAACATAGAAAGGAGCGGGCTTTGACACAGGCACAACCAGCACCAGGGCTTGAGACCAAGATGAGCGATGATGAGATCATCTCCTCCATCGGTGGCTATGACTATGGCTGGCACGATTCGGACGCAGCCGGCCAGGCGGCACACCGAGGTTTGAGCGAGGACGTCGTCCGCGATATCTCGGAGAAGAAGAACGAGCCGGAATGGATGCTTGAGTCTCGCCTCAAGGCACTGCGCGTTTTCAACAAGAAGCCGGTACCCACGTGGGGCCCGGATCTGTCCGACATCGACTTCGACAACATCAAGTACTTTGTCCGCTCCACTGAGAAGCAGGCCCAAACCTGGGATGACCTGCCGTCAGACATTAAGGAGACCTACGACAAGCTGGGTATTCCGGATGCCGAGAAGAAGCGTCTAGTCTCCGGTGTTGCCGCCCAGTACGAGTCTGAGGTGGTTTACCACAAGATTCGTGAGGACCTCGAAGCTCAGGGCGTTATCTTCGTTGATACCGATACCGCTGTGCGCGAGTACCCGGAGATCCTCCAGGAGTACTTCGGCACGGTCATCCCGGCCGGTGACAATAAGTTCTCCGCGCTGAACAATGCCTGCTGGTCTGGTGGTTCCTTCGTCTATGTGCCGAAGGGCGTCCACGTGGACATCCCGTTGCAGGCTTACTTCCGCATCAACACGGAGAACATGGGCCAGTTCGAGCGCACCCTCATCATCGTGGAAGAGGATGCTTACGTCCACTACATCGAGGGCTGCACCGCTCCGATCTACAACTCGGATTCCCTGCACACCGGTGTCATCGAGATCGTCGTGAAGAAGGGCGGCCGCTGCCGCTACACCACCATTCAGAACTGGTCCACCAACGTCTATAACCTGGTGACCCAGCGTGCCAAGGTCGAAGAGGGCGGCACCATGGAATGGGTCGATGGCAACATCGGCTCCAAGGTGACCATGAAGTACCCGTCCTGCTGGCTGACCGGCGAGCACGCCAAGGGTGAGGTTCTCTCCCTGGCTTTCGCGGCGGACAACCAGGTGCAAGACACCGGCTCCAAGATGGTCCACATGGCGCCGAACACCTCCTCCAACATTGTGTCCAAGTCTGTAGCCCGCAATGGTGGCCGCGCCGCTTACCGTGGTTTGGTGCAGGTTAACGCCAACGCCGCCAATTCCACGGCGAACGTCGAGTGTGACGCCTTGCTGGTGGACAATAACTCGCGTTCGGATACATATCCGTACAACGATATTCGCAACGACCACGTCACCTTGGGCCACGAGGCAACAGTCTCGCAGGTCTCCGAGGAGCAGCTGTTCTACCTCATGTCCCGCGGTATCGCCGAGGAAGAGGCCATGGCGATGATCGTGCGCGGCTTCGTTGAGCCGATTGCAAAGGAGCTCCCCATGGAATACGCATTGGAGCTCAACCGTCTTATCGAGCTGCAGATGGAAGGATCGGTGGGCTAAGTGGTAGCTTCCAACGAATTTAATCCTGCTGACGTCACCAAGGGTGACCAGTTCACCTCATTCAACGTGGAGGACTTCCCGGTCCCGCACGGCCGCGATGAGGTTTGGCGCTTTATCGCCCTGCGCAACCTGCGGGGCCTGCACAACGGTGAGTTTGCGCCGGCGACCGCGCAGAAGATCGACGTCACCGCTCCGGAAGGCGTAACCTCCGAAACTGTTGCGCCTGACGACGCCCGTCTTGGCACCGCTGGCGCCCCCGCTGATCGCGTTGCCGCACAGGCCTGGACTTCCATGCCGGAGGCACAGGTCGTCACTGTGGACGCTGAGGCACAGCTGGAGAAGCCGGTGGAGATCACCATTACAGGGGCTGGTGAGGGTGTGACCTCCTTTGGTGCGACCTCCATCCACGTGGGACACCACGCAGAAGTCACCATCGTGCTCAAGTACGTCGGCTCCGGCACCCACGCTGACAATGTTGAATTCGTGCTGGGCGACGGCTCCCACGTCACCGTCGTCGTTGACGCCGACTGGGAAGACGATGCAGTGCACCTGTCCCACCAGATTGCGAAGGTGGGCCGCGACGCCGTCCTGCGCCACAACACCGCCATCTTCGGCGGCGAGATCGTCCGCCTCGCTCCGCGCGTGGTTTTCGATGCTCCTGGTGGCGATGCCGAGCTGCTCGGCGTCTACTTTGCTGATGCCGGCCAGTACTTTGAGAACCGCCTGCTGGTGGACCACGACGTGCCGAATTGCCGTTCTCGTGTCTTCTACAAGGGCGCTCTGCAGGGTGCTACGGCTGCGCAGAAGTCCGAAGCCGGCTCCGCCTCCCGCACCCCCGAGGCCCGCACCTGCTGGGTCGGTGACGTGCTCATCCGCAAGAATGCGAACAACACGGACACCTATGAGACGAACAACAACCTGATCCTCACCGAGGGTGCGCGCGCTGACGCCATCCCGAACCTGGAGATCCAGACCGGTGAGATCGTCGGTGCTGGCCACGCTGCGACGGTGGGCCGCTTCGATGACCTCGAGCTGTTCTACCTCATGTCCCGCGGTATCCCTGCCGCCGAGGCACGCCGCCTCATCATCCGCGGCTTCTTCTCCGAAGTCATCTCCCGCATCCCAGTCGAGTCCCTGCGCGAGGATCTGGAATCCCGCGTCGTCGACGAGCTCGCCAAGATCAACGCTTAAAACTCCCCGAAAGCAGGTACCAACTCAATGTCTACTCTGGAAATTAAGAATCTCCACGCGCAGGTGCTCCCACATGAGGAGGACGGTGAGCCCACGCCGATCCTCAAGGGTGTCAACCTCACCATCAACTCCGGTGAGACCCACGCGGTCATGGGCCCCAACGGCTCCGGCAAGTCCACCCTGTCCTACGTTATCGCCGGTCACCCCAAGTATGAGGTGACCGAGGGCGAGGTGCTTCTCGACGGTGAAAACATTCTCGAGATGGAAGTTGATGAGCGCGCCCGCGCTGGCCTCTTCCTCGCCATGCAGTACCCGACCGAGGTGCCGGGCGTGAAGATGTCGCAGTTCATGCGCTCTGCCGTAACCGCTATTCGTGGCGAGGCCCCGAAACTGCGCGAG
Source organism: uncultured Corynebacterium sp. (assembly GCF_902489365.1). Lineage (GTDB taxonomy): Bacteria > Actinomycetota > Actinomycetes > Mycobacteriales > Mycobacteriaceae > Corynebacterium. The sequence goes on from NZ_CABTZR010000037.1 coordinate 18,249, forward strand.
TGGAACAAGGAGCTCACCGAGGCCCGCGAGAAGCTGGCCATCGATAAGTCCTTTGCACACCGCTCCGTCAACGAGGGCTTCTCCGGTGGTGAGAAGAAGCGCCACGAGGTTATGCAGCTGGACATCCTCAAGCCCAAGTTCGCCGTCATGGATGAGACCGACTCCGGCCTGGACGTCGACGCCCTGCGCGTCGTTTCCGATGGCATCAACAGCTACCAGGAGGAGACCAACGGCGGCATCCTCCTCATCACGCACTACAAGCGCATCCTCAACTACGTTGTCCCGGACTTCGTTCACGTCTTCGCCGACGGACAGATCATCAAGACCGGCGGCGCTGAGCTGGCTGACCAGCTTGAGGCGGACGGCTACGAGCAGTTTCTCAAGTAGGCAGTAGCGCCGACCACGACTACACCACGACACGCTAGAGAAGAAGAACCGAGCACAAGGACCTATGCCTGAACTAGACGTTAATGCGATTCGGGAACAATTCCCTATCCTCTCGCGCACCGTGCGCGACGGTAAACCACTGGTGTACCTGGATTCGGGAGCGACCTCGCAACGTCCCCTGCCGGTATGGAAGGCCGAGGAGGAGTTCGTGCTCGGCACCAACGCGCCGGTGCACCGTGGCTCTTACCAGCTGGCGGAGGAGGCCGATGACGCCTATGAGTCCGCTCGCCAGGCCATCGCCGCTTTCGTGGGCGCTGATCGCGATGAGATTTCCTTCACCAAGAACGCCACGGAGGCGTTGAATGAAGTTGCCTATGTGCTCAGTGACGAGCGCGCCGGTGAGCTGTACGTCGGTGAGGGCGATACCGTCGTGGTCACCGAGCTGGAGCACCACGCGAACTTAGTGCCGTGGCAAGAGCTGTGCCAGCGCACCGGCGCGACGCTGAAGTGGTACTCCATGACCGAGGACGGCCGCATTGATCTCGATTCGCTCGAGCTCGATGACACCGTCAAGGTGGTGGCTTTTACCCACCAATCCAACGTGACCGGGGCCGTGGCGCCCGTCGCAGAGTTGGTTCGGCGTGCTCGTGCCGTGGGCGCCATGGTGGTCCTGGACGCCTGCCAGTCGGTGCCGCACATGCCTGTGGATTTCCACGAACTCGACGTCGACTTCGCTGCGTTCTCCGGGCACAAGATGTGCGGGCCGACCGGCGTGGGCGTTCTCTACGGCAAGCAAGAGCTGCTGGCGCAGCTGCCGCCTTTCCTCACTGGCGGTTCCATGATCGAGGTAGTCAAGATGGAGGGTTCGACGTTCGCCGAGCCACCCACCCGCTTCGAGGCCGGAACCCAGATGACCAGCCAGGTCGTAGGCCTTGGGGCAGCAGTGAAGTTCTTGAGCGAGGTGGGGATGGAGGCCATTCATGCCCATGAGCAAAAACTCACTGCATTGGCCTTGGAGAAGCTTGCTGAGATCCCCGGCGTGCGCATCATCGGGCCTGAAAACACCGAGGATCGCGGGGGAGCGGTCTCCTTTATTGTGGATGGGATCCATCCGCACGACCTGGGCCAGGTTCTTGATTCTCATGGCGTGTCCATCCGCACCGGCCACCACTGTGCGTGGCCGCTGCACCGCGCGTGCAAGGCTAATTCGACCGCACGCGCTAGCTTTTATCTGTACAACACTGAGGACGAGGTCGACGCCCTCATAGAGGCCGTGCGGGCAGCCCGCACCTTCTTTGGAGTGAGCGAATGAACCTAGATTCCATGTACCAGGACGTCATCCTGGATCACTACAAGAACCCGAAATTCTCTGGCCTGCGCGAGGGCCAAGCAGAGGTTCACCACGTCAACCCTTCCTGCGGCGATGAGCTCACCCTGCGCGTGAAGCTGTCTCCTGATGGTTCCACCGTCGAGGACGTGTCCTACGACGCCGAGGGATGCTCCATCTCGCAGGCTTCGACTTCCGTCATGGCAGAGGAAATCGTCGGCATTCCCCTCGAGGAGGCGAACGCCAAGCTAGCCGAGTTCGAGAGGATGGTGACCTCCCGCGGGGAGGTTGAGGGTGATGACGAGATTATTGGGGATGGCATCGCCTTCGCTGGCGTGGCTAAGTTCCCAGCCCGTGTAAAGTGCGCTCTCCTCGGTTGGAAGGCTTTCCAAGCCGCCACCGTCGAAGCGCTGAATGAATTGGAGAAGTAGATGGCTGATAACACTGAAACCACCGGTGGCAGCACTGATCCTTACCAGGATCAGAATGCTTCCTTTGATGGCGCTGCTGTCAAGCCTGAACAAACCGAAGAGCAGATTTCCAAGGTCTTCGATATCACTGAGTATCTTCGTGATGTCATCGACCCGGAGCTTGGCATCAACATCGTTGATCTGGGCTTGGTTTATGACGTATGGCTCGACGAGATCGACGGCAAGAACACCTGCGTCATCAACATGACTCTGACCTCCCCGGCATGTCCGCTCACCGATGTCATCGGTGAGCAGATCGAGGATGTCATCGTGGGCAACAAGCTCGCCGAGGCAGTCCAGCTCAACTGGGTCTGGATGCCGCCGTGGGGCCCGAACATGATTACTGAGGAGGGCCGCGAGATGCTCCAGGCCCTCGGCTTCGCCGTCTAGGTTCCGCGAGACGCCGCGGCTAGTCCCACCGCCGGTTCGAGAGTGTGCATTGTCCTTGTGTCCACACGAACCGGCGGTGTTCTGCGTATATGTGAGCAACTCCCGTCACTGTCAACGCGGCCTCCTCAACCAAAAGCAAAGCCCCAGACCTCGATCCCGAAAGACGCAGGGTGGGCGTCGCCAAGCACTGGCTCACCCAGAAGAGGCAGGTTGCGGGATCGAGGTCTGGGGATCTATTCGTCGGTGGTGGTTCGCAAGCGATGCTCTGTCTAGGCGCCGTGCGGTTCGGGTTTAACTACCCTGGTTGCTAGACTGTTTCGACGTGATTGTGACCAATGATTTCGAGGTGCGCGTGGGCGCACGCACGCTTCTCGACGCCCCCGGCCAGCACCTTCGCGTGCAGCCGGGGGATCGCATCGGCCTGGTCGGGCGCAATGGCGCGGGCAAAACCACGACGATGCGCATTCTGGCGGGGGAGACCGAGCCCTATGGCGGTTCGGTGACGCGCTCGGGGCCCATTGGTTACTTGCCGCAGGATTCCCGCGAGGGCAATATCGAGCAGACAGCGCGTGAGCGCGTGCTCTCTGCGCGCGGCTTGGATGAGATCAAGCGCCGCATGGCCAAGCAGCAAGAGCTGATGGAAACCGCCACGGACGATAAGTTCCGCGACAAGGCAATTCGTAAGTTCTCCCGACTGGAGGAGGAGTACCACACCTTAGGCGGCTACGAGGCAGACTCCGAATGCGCGCAGATCTGCGACAACTTGGGTCTGCCGCAGCGTGTGCTCGACCAGCAGCTTAAGACTCTGTCCGGCGGTCAGCGCCGCCGCGTGGAGCTAGCGCAGATTCTTTTTGCGGCCTCGGCTGGCTCAGGGAAGTCCCAGACTACGCTGCTTCTCGACGAGCCCACGAACCACCTCGACGCCGACTCGATTACGTGGTTGCGCGGCTTCCTATCCAAGCACGAGGGGGGCCTCGTGATGATTTCGCACGACGTTGACCTGCTGGAAGCGGTCTGCAACAAGGTCTGGTTCCTTGATGCCGTGCGCGCCGAAGCAGACGTCTACAACATGGGCTTTAAGAAGTACCTTGATGCCCGCGCTACCGATGAGGCACGTCGCCGGCGAGAGCGCGCTAACGCGGAGAAGAAGGCCGCAGCACTACACAAGCAAGCCGCCAAGTTGGGAGCGAAGGCCACGAAGGCCGCCGCCGCTAAGCAGATGCTGCACCGTGCTGAGCGCATGATGAACGAGCTTGATGACGTCCGCGTGGCCGATAAGGTCGCCCACATCAAGTTCCCCGAACCAGCTCCCTGCGGCAAGACTCCGATGAACGCCAAGGGCCTGACCAAGATGTATGGCTCGCTTGAGGTTTTCGCCGGCGTTGATTTAGCCATTGATAAGGGCTCCCGCGTGGTTGTGCTGGGCTACAACGGTGCGGGCAAGACGACCCTGCTTAAGCTTCTGGCCGGCGTGGAGCGCACCGACGGCGAAGGCGGCATCGTCTCCGGCCACGGCCTGCGCATCGGTTACTTTGCCCAGGAGCACGACAACATCGATCC
>NZ_CABTZR010000038.1 GCF_902489365.1 uncultured Corynebacterium sp.
AACCACCACAGTGGAGGAAACGTAGGTGTCTACTAACAGCCAGCGCTTGGATGATGCGCTCAACCAGCTCGATCGCGAGCTGAAATCCCGCGACCGCAAACAGAAGAGCCGCCCGCTTGGCGTCGTTGTGATGGCAGCCGTCGTCATTATTGCCCTCGTCGGCGGAATCTGGTTCTTGGCTACCCGCTCGTCGGAGGACGAAGAGATTCGGGCCGAGGAGAGCTCGGCTGCGGAGACCACAACCGAAGCCCCCACCGCCGAGCCTTTGACTGGCAAGCGTGCCACACCGCTGGGTAACACCGTGACTTGTGAATACCCAGAGACAGGTGACGCCTCCCGTGAGGTGCCTACGCCTAACGGCAAGGACATTCCAGCCAAGGGTGAGGTGACCGTCAACTTCGCCACCAAGCAGGGCGACATCGAGATGACCCTCGACCGTTCTCTGGCTCCGTGTACCGTCAATGCAATCACGGACATGATTTCGGCAAAGTACTATGACGACACCGTGTGTCACCGCATGACCGATGGCACCATCTTCGTTCTGCAGTGTGGCGACCCGACCGGCAAGGGTGCCGGTGGACCGGGCTTCCAGTTTGCCAACGAGTACCCCACCGATGAGTCTGACGATGCCGCAATGGCCCAGCCTGCTCTGTACCCGAAGGGCTCCATCGCGATGGCTAACGCCGGCGAAGATACCAACGGTTCGCAGTTCTTCATTAACTACAAGGACTCCACGCTTCCTCCCGCCTACACCTACTTTGGCGATCTGACGGAGAAGGGTCAGAAGACCATCGACGCTATCGCTGCCAAGGGTGTCAAGGATGGACAGTCTGACGGAGAGCCCGCCGAAGAAGTGCGCATCACCAAGGCAACCATCGAGGGATAAGTTTTACCCCCTTTACGGTGACTAGCCCCACTCGCGTTCAGCGAGCGGGGCTACTTCTTTATCATTCCCCCACCCCATCCAGTACTAAGAATTTCTTAGCCTTGAGCAGTTCATTTAGCAAACCACTCACCCACCACAGGCACCTCTGTTTAATATCCCCAGCTCACATACCACGGCCAGCAGATACACAGACTCACCAACTAATTGCCAAATCTCTTGCAAATTGCACAATGTCTCAGTAGCATCTGTGAGGTCTTTGAAATTCCCGAGATCTTAAGGAACGAGAATGAAGTTCTTCTCCCGTAAGGCCCTTGTTGCTGCCGCTACCGCTGCAACCGTTTCCCTGTCCGGCGTGTCCGTTGCTTCCGCTGAGGACACTGCTGAGGACACCGCAGTCGTAACCAACGAGTCCGCAGACTCCGAGTCCAACACGGACAACAACAAGGAGACTGACAACTCCGAGTCCGAGAACGACAACAAGAAGGAAGAGGAGTCCTCTTCTTCCTCCTCCAACGACTCTGAGGGTTCCTCCATCACCGACATGAGCCCGCGCGAGATCCGCGACTGGATCGCAGTCTTCACCGCCATCATCGGCGCTCTGGGCACCGTCTTCGCCTTCTACCAGAAGAACTTCGCTCCTAACGCGAAGTAATTCAGTTTCTCTTTCCACCCTCACCTAAGATTAGGACACTCCACCATGAAGTTCTTCTCCCGTAAGTCCCTCGTTGCCGTTGCTACCGCTGCAACCATCACCTTCTCCGGCACCGCTGTTGCTTCCGCTGCTCCGGTCGAGAACGATAGCTCCTCTGCTGCTTTCTTCGCTCTCTCCTCCGACGATGAGGGCAACGTCAGCCCGAAGGAGATCCGCGAGTGGATCAAGGTTCTGACCTCCATCATCGGCGCCATGGATGACGCACTGCGTCTCGGCGACAAGCTCGCTGGCAACTAAGCCGCAAGCACTTAAGTCTCCTCCCGCGTTCAACGCGCCGGAGGAGATTTTTCGTTTTGATAACTGCGGTCCTGGTGCCTAGTCACTTTCTGTATGCGAGTCTTCTTCGACTTCTTCGATGCGCTCGGCGCCGAGGATATCCTTAAACACTGAAGCGTCGACAAGCTGGCCACGTCGGATGACCGAAATCTGACCAGTTGGTTCCAGAATCATAAGCTGCACATCGCTACGCCGTCCGAGCCCCGCCTTACGCACAGCGGAATTGATATCCTTCTCCGTGATGTGCGCAAAGCTCATGTTGTCCTCTTGCAATTCTCCTTTGTACACCAGAAGGACCGGTTTGCGGTCAATAAACTTCGACCACCTCACCAGCTGCCTGAAGGTGCCGAAAGCGGCCTCCAACAACATAAGCGTAAACAGCCCGATGATGCCGGCGGCAAGCGTGGGCGGGTTGCCTACGATGACACGTCCCGAGACCGCGCCAAACATAATGATGATGACAGCATCTGAGGCAGTGATGGATGTCAACACGCGGCTGCCAAAGAGTTTGACCAAGAGCATGAAGGCCAAATAGATGCCCAGCGTCGCGATCATGACCACTGGGATGCGGTGAGGCTCGATGCCGAGCTGATACATAGCCTCGCGTCCAAATAACCTCAGTGCATCCACAGCTTCCCACCATACCTTCCGCATGAGAAAAGCCCGCACCTCAGTGCGGGCTTTAGGAACGAGACAGACTAGACGTTGAACTGCTTGCGCAGCTGCTCAATCATCTGCTGTACCGGAGCCGGTAGCGCGGCTACCGGCAGATTAATAGCGCCAATCACAGCGGCAATGGCAGCAGCAATGGCCACGGTGATCCCCACGCCCAGGCCGACGGAGGACGCTACATCCTTGTTGGAGCCGTTATCCTTCGGCTCCTCGTCGTTACCCGCGCTCTCAAGGGTGATAGGCAGGACAGCCTCAGTACCAGCATCCGTGGTGATGGACAGCTTCTGCTCGCCCTCTAGACCCTCCGGGATGGTGAGCTTGACGGTTGCGCGGCCACGCTCGCCGAACTGCTCGTCACCGGGCTGTGCGGCATTATCAATGTCAGCCTCGGCCTTAGCATCAGCCAGTGCCACGGTGACCTTCTTAGCCTGTGGCTCTTCTGCGTTCGAGTAGTTCAGGGAGGAAAGGTCGACTGTGATCTCCTCCCCCGGCTTCAGGTCACCAGACACGTGGGCACCAATCTGGCCCTGGCCGGTGCGGACCTTGGACTCACCGGAAGCGATGTAGTCAATCATCGCCTGGGTGTCCATGTAGCCAACGTCATTGCGGTTCTTGATGGAACCGGGCTCGAAGAAGCCATCGCCGCCGGCCTCCGTCTCGCTGGAGGCAAGGAAGGAGGACAGAGCAATGCTGTAGTTCTTCTCCGGGTCAATCGGTTCACCGTTAATGGTGACAGACTTAACGCGCTTGCCCTGCTCAGCCTTCTGGTCATAGACCACGGAAACATTGCTGGACAGGCCCAAAGCCAGGCGCGGGCGGGACTGACCCGGCTTCCACTGATTCTCCAGTGCCTTGATGAAGTCTTCACCGCTAACCTCAGCCGTGATGACGGAGTTGCCGAACGGCTGGACGGCGAAGATGTCCTTGTAGGTGACGTCGCCTTCTTTGAGGTCAGCGCGAACACCACCGGCATTCATGACGCCAAGCTCGATTTCCTTGCTGGTCTGCTTCGACAAAGCGTAGCGCTGACCATCAGCAATGAAGTTGTTGAGGGTGGACTCTACGCCGCGGTTGGTACCGGTGTCCTTGCCCTCATCAGAACCGCGGTACATGGCCTTCTCGGTGGTACCAGCAGTCTTGGCACCCTTAATCTCCGCTACCTTCTTTGCTTCCTCGACAACCTTAGCTACCTCGGGGTCGTCTTCGAGGCCCTGCAGCTGAGCGAAGACATCTGCGTCGGCCACGTCGTACTGCTTGAGATCAATCTTGGTGATCTTCTTCTCAGCCTTGTCGAAGGTGATGTCGGCGTCGTTAAGCACCTTGCCGTACTCGTAGCCCTGTGCCCAGTACAGCGGCAGTGCGCCCTCACGGGCGACCTCGCCCTGGGTCTTCACGTGGGTGTCGCCGCCGAAAAGCAGGTCGACGTCCTTGTTGAAGCCCTCTGCAAACTGCTGTGCGTCCTCGTGCATGAGTGCGACAACAACGTCGGCCTCGCCGGATTCCTTCAGACGGGTGGCTTCCTCATTCGTAGCCTCAACTGGGTCGGTGAACTCAACGCCCGGAATGGCAGCGGCGGATACCTTGAACTTAGTGTTCTCAGTGACGGTGCCGACAAAGCCAATCTTCACGCCATCGACTTCCTTCACGAAGGAAGGCTCGAGGAGAGGCTTGCCGTCTTTGGTCACGTTCGCACCGATAATCGGGAAGTCAGACTCCTTGACGATGCGGCCCATCAGATCCTCAGTGCCCTTGTCGAATTCGTGGTTACCCACGGCAGTGACATCGAGGTTCATGGTGTTGAGGGCCTCGTTGGTGTACTTATCCTCAGAAATAGCCGATACGAAAGCGGAGCCGCCCACGTTGTCACCGGAGGACGTCAGAGCGTACTCCTGGTCTTTGTTGACGTGCTTGATCAGGGCAGCCATGCGCGCAGCGCCCATTTCCTTGTAACCAACGAGCTCTTTTTCCTCGGAGCCCTTCTCCTTCTCCTGCCAATCCTCTGCCAATTCGAGGTGGCCGTGGAAGTCAGTGAAGTTGGTGACGGAGAAGGTCACCTGGTCGGCCTCAGCGGCGAACGCAGGCGCGCCAGAGACGGCAACGGCTGTAACGGTGGTGGCGGCCAGTAGCTGACCAAAGCGACGGAAATTCACGTGGTACTCCTGAAGATGAGAGGTATCTTGTCCACGTGTTTATAACGCATCCATCACGGTGGCGCAGGGCTTGCTAACGCCACCACCAGCACGTTTACTTTATATCTTTCTCGTTTTCATTACTATGCAACCTAGAGTTCAGCCATACGCCCCCGGTTGGGGGGTGGTGGCTTAGCCGTAGGCTTCAGTTCGCCTAGGCGGTGACGCGATAGACGTCGAAGACGCCTTCGGTATTGCGCAGCGTCGTCATGAGCTGTCCCAGCTGCTTGGTATCGGACACCGAGAAAGTAAAGCGAACGGTCGCAATATGGTCATCGCCGCGATTGGACGTCATCGACAAAACGTTGAGGCTCTGCTCGCTGAAGATACGGGTCAGCTCAAAGAGCAGGCCTTGGCGGTCGATGGCCTCAAGTTGCAGCGTTGCGGAGAAAGCACCGGAAGACTTCGGCCCGCCGGCCCACTCAACCTGCATCATGCGCTCCGGCTCCGACTTCAGCTTTTCTGCGTTGGTGCAGTCCGCTCGATGGACCGACACGCCACCGCCGCGAGTGACGAAACCAAAGATGGCGTCACCAGGCACCGGCTGGCAGCACTTCGCCAGCTTGGCCATGACGTCTGGGCTTCCCTCCACCAAGATGCCCGTACCAGTTGCGGAATCTTTCGTGTGCTGCGCGCGAGAGTTCTCCAGCTCACTTAGCGGGGTGCGCGAGGCCAAGGCATCAACTGCATCGTCTTGGTCCCCAAAGAGAGCCATAAGCTGATTAGCAACGTGCTGTGCCGACACGTGTCCTGCACCAATAGCGGTGTATAGCGCGTCCACGTCGGGATAGTGCAGCTGCTCAGCCACCTGCTTCATGGAGCTGGCGGTGAACAGACGGTGCATGGGCAGGCCGCCGCGCTGCACCTCAGCGGCCAGGGCATCGCGCCCGGCTTCAAGATGCTCTTCACGGCGTTCTTTGGCAAACCACTGCCGCACCTTCGTCTTCGCCCGGGGCGACACCAGGAACTCCTGCCAATCCCGCGACGGTCCTGCGTTCGGGTCCTTGGAGGTGAAAATTTCCACCTTGTCACCGGACTTGAGTTCAGACTCTAGGGCCACGAGCTTGCCGTTAACCTTGGCACCGATACACCTGTGCCCCACCTCGGTGTGCACAGCGTAGGCAAAGTCTACGGGGGTGGAGCCAGCAGGCAGGTTAACCACGTCGCCCTTCGGCGTAAACGCAAAGATCTGCTTGGCGGTCAGGTCATAGCGCAAGGAGTCCAGGAACTCGTTGGGATCAGCTGCTTCCTTTTGCCAATCCAGAAGCTGGCGCATCCACGCCATCTGGTCGACTTCTTCCTGGTGGCCGGAATTCTTGCCCTTGGTTTCCTTGTAACGCCAGTGCGCCGCCACACCGAACTCCGCGTTGTAGTGCATCTCGTGCGTGCGCACCTGCACCTCAAGGGTGGATCCGCCCTCCGCAATCACGGTGGTGTGCAGCGATTGGTACACGCCGAATCGTGGTGAGGAGATGTAGTCCTTGAAGCGCCCCGGAAGAGCCTGGTACAGCGAGTGCACCACGCCGATCGCCGCGTAGCAGGAATTAATATCGTCGACAAGGATGCGAATACCAACGAGATCAAAAATCTCAGCGAAGTCACGTCCGCGCACAATCATCTTCTGGTAAATCGACCAGTAATGCTTCGGGCGGCCCATCACCTCGGCCTCGATGCCGTTAGCCTTCAGCGCTTGGCTAACCTGAGCTTTGATCTCTTTGAGCGCTCGATCGCGCGAGGGAGCACGGTCGGCCACCATGCGTACGATTTCGTCATACTTCTTCGGGTACAGGATGGCGAAGGCCAAATCCTCAAGCTCCCATTTGACGCTGGCCATTCCTAGGCGGTGAGCCAGCGGCGCGATGACGTCGAGAGTCTGGCGTGCCTTCTTCGCTTGCTTCTCCGGCGGGAGGAAGCGCATCGTGCGCATGTTGTGGAGGCGGTCGCACACCTTGATAACCAACACGCGCGGATCGGTAGCCATTGCCACAATCATCTTGCGGATCGTTTCCGCTTCCGCAGCGGCACCAAGTGCAACCTTGTCAAGCTTCGTAACACCATCGACAAGTCGGGCCACCTCAGGACCAAAATCACGAGTCAGATCCTCGAGCGAGTAGTCGGTATCCTCCACCGTGTCATGCAGCAACGCTGCTGCGACGGTCGTGGTGTCCATACCTATCTCCGCGGCGATGGTGGCTACCGCCAGCGGGTGCGTGATGTATGGCTCACCGGATTTGCGGAATACACCTTCGTGCAGTCGCTCCGCAGTCGCGTAGGCGTTGTTGAGTAGCTCCGCGTCAGCCTTCGGATGAAACTCCCGGTGAATGGACATCAGCGGGTCGAGCGCCGGATTGATCTTTACTCTGCCGCCCGTCAGCGAACGAGCCAAGCGGGCGGACATGCCGCGGACGCCGCCTGGCCGCCATGCAGTCTTGTCCTGCTTTTCAGTCGTCATGTCTGCCTCCGCGAAGTAGCTTAGGCATACAACCTTAGTCCTTTGTCCCCATCTGGTTGAGCACAATCAGCGGAGAACCTTGCAGGCGCTCGCGGCCCTCCAGGCCCTGAACCTCCAGAACCACAACATTGCCCACGACCTCTGCTCCTGCGGACTCCAGGAGCAAGGTGGCGCCGTGGAGTGTGCCGCCGGTGGCGAGGACGTCGTCGACAAGCACAATGCGCTTGCCCTTGATGTCGATACCGCTGTTAGGGATCTCCAGCGCGGCGGTACCGTACTCCAACTCGTACTCCTGAGTCAGCACCGGTGGTGGCAACTTGCCCTTCTTGCGAATGGCCAAAATACCTACCCCCAATTTGTACGCTACGGCGGAGCCCAGAAGGAACCCGCGCGCATCGAGGCCACCGATCATGTCAGCGCCGAGCTCCTTGCAGGCCTCAGCCAAGCCATCGACAACGGCGGCAAAGGATTCAGCATCGGCCAACACCGGAGTCAGGTCCTCGAAAAGGATTCCTTCCTCCGGGAAATCCGGTACCAGACGCACCTTATCCTTCAGGGCTTGTGCTGCTGCGACGTAAATCTCGCTCACGACTCTTCCTTTGTTTCGGTTGCTTCATTTCGGGTATAGCCCCAGCGGTCGAGATTCCACCCGATCCCCGCAGGGCCAGTGTAGGGCACCACGCCAGTCACAGCGCGGTCAACAATGAAGGTTCGGGGCTGCGCGGCGATGGGAATAGACGGCAGCTCCTCCCATAGCTCTTGTTCCAGTGAGCGCAAAGCCGTAGCGTTCTTCACGCTGGCGGTGGGCGCGGAATACTCCCGCATCGGGTCTACGGCTCCAAGGTAGACGTCGATCTCCGGCAACCCCGTCGAGGGGTCGGCGTCCAATTGGACACGAGAGACACGTTCCCCGGAACGATCCTCCACCGTAATCCCGGCTGGTTCGCAGGCTGCGCGTAGCTCCTCTACCATCGCTTTATAGCGCGGGTTAGGTGCCAGGTATCCGACGCCGACCGTATAGCCAGCGAGGCCAGATGCTGTGGCGGTGTCTACAGGGACTGTGGTGAGCGACGCCATTTGTGACGCCACCGAATCACTAGTGCTCACTGTACGCACGAAGGCAGCGGGAACCTCCACGCCGGATTCCTTTGCGGAGACATCTGCCATGCGTTGTGCATCGACGCAGGCAGCGAAAGCGGCGCGTGCCCACGGCTGCGCGAAAGTGCCGGCTTCGGAGAAAACCAGAGTATCGGTCATCCCTCCCGCAACGGAGTTAACCTCGACCGGTTTTCCTTCTGCGTCCCGATCCAACCACGACGGTGCCGCGGTAGGTGACTCGGCCACGCGCAGCTCGTCCGAGGCCACAAATGCGGTCGCATCCGCCGTGTTCGGCAGCATGACGATCTCCTTCAGCGACGGCTTGTCCCCGTAGTAGTTGTCGTTGGCGGTGAGTACGATGGCGCCGTCGTCCTCGACGCGATCAATGCTGTAGGGGCCAAAGGAAATCTGTAGCTGGGGATCGAAACGACCTGGTTCGGTAGAAAACCCCTCGCGCCACGCCTCCGCCACCGGCTGCAAGGTCGTCACGTCGTAGGCGTGAAGCGCCGCGTTGAGCTCTTCCATGCTGAGCTCTGCTCGCTTAGCTAACGCGTGGGCGGGCACCACCGTGCCCGGCCCAAACAGGTAGCGCCAGCGCGAACCAGCATCTGGGTTAAACCAGACGGTGAACTTCTTGCTATGTGGTGCACACTCCATCTCGGCTATGTCTTCCGCTAATGGAAGGTGGGAGCCAAAGGTCTCGCTCAACTGCCCGGCGATATACGCCAAAAGGTAGTCATCGCACGTTACCGGTTCCCCGTCGGCAAAGCGTGCCTGCTCCGTGAGCGTGAAGTCCACACGAGCGCCAACGCCCTCGCTCTCGGCCGGAACGTACTCAGCGTCTGCCAGATCCGAGTTCGGAACCATTTGTCCAGCCGGGCCTGGCACGTACAACGCAGGGAAAACGCGGCTCGCAAGCTGCGCGGCGCCCGCAGCTTCGCCCCAGGCAGAAGCCGCATTGCTGGTAGCGATGCGGGCGTCGCTCAGTACTGCGAAGCGCGGCGGCGGAGCGTCCTGGCCTGCCCTGTCCTCCTTCGCTCCGCACGCGGAAACGGTAAGAGCAACAGCGAGCAGTGCCGCGACTGATGAGGCGCGCACGATTTAGCGCCCAGGGCGCCAGGACGCGCCACCGGACTCCTCGCCGCGCGGCTTCGTTGCGGGTTCGGAGGCCGTGGATGGGGAAACCGCTGCCGGGGATACCACAGTGCGCGCAGGCTTCGGTGAATCATCATCGGCGTTGTCTGCGTCCCCGCCTTCCGCCCGATAAGCGGCGACCGCAGCGTTATGCTTCTTGACGCTCTTGCGCTGGTTCGACAATGTCACCAGCAGCGTCGTTGCGAGGAAGATGGAAGAAAAGACGCCTTCGATCACGCCAATGAACTGGACTAGGGCCAGATCGCGCAGGGTACCGATACCCATCAGCCACACAGCGACGATGAACAAGGCGATAATCGGCAGTGCGGAAATGATCGAGGTAGAGATAGAACGCATCACAGTCTGGTTAATGGCCAGATTGGTGAGATCGGCATAGGTCTTCTTGCGTTGGCCTTCCAGCCCACTCGTATTTTCATCTACCTTGTCAAAGACAATGACGGAGTCGTAGAGGGAGAAAGTAAGCACAGTGAGCAGGCCGATAATGACTGCCGGTGAAACCTCAATTCCAAAGAGGGCGTAGATACCAGAGATGAAAACACCGTCAAAGATAAGGGCGAGGATAGCGGCAAAGGCCATATCACGCTGCAGGCGAACCGCCACGTAGATAGTGGCCAGCACCAGGAAGACCGCCATGGCGATGACCATTCGCTTGGTAATCGAGGCACCCCACGATTCTGATACCGTCGAGGAACCGATCGCGTCCGGGCTGGGCTTGCCGTTTTCATCCTTGACCTGGAACTCTTCGAAGATGGCCTGGCGTGCCTGATTCACCTGATCCTGGGACAGGCGCTCGGAGGTGATTTCCAATGTCTCCGAGGAACCGGCGCCCACAATCTGCACCAGCTCCGGTGTGACACCGGTGGCATCCTTGAAGGTTTCCTCTACCTGCTCGGTGCTGAGGTCCCCCGCCGGCATGTTGAGCTTCGTACCGCCTTCAAAGTCAAGGGACAAGTTAAAGCCGCGAAGCGCAATGGCCAAAATGGACGCGATGAGCAGCACGCCGGCGATGGTGTACCAGGTTTTGGCCCGGCCCACGAAGTCGAATCCGCTGCCGTCCACGTAGAGACGGTCAAAGCGGGAAATCTTGCGGTTAGTGGTTTCGACAGCCATGTTTACTTCTCCTCATCCGCAGCGGTAGCAACGGGGTTCTTGGCCGGTTTGGCATAAAAGCCGCGTTCACGGCGCTCCTCCACAAGGTTATAGATGCCACCAAGGCCATTCATGGATGGTTTAGCGAAGGCCGGACGGCTGCCGAGGAGCTGCATGAGCGGTGCCATGATCAGGAAGGATACGACGAGGTCGAAGATCGTGGTCAGCCCCATGGTGAAGGCAAATCCCTTGACCGCACCGATGGACAGGAAGTAGACCACGACGGAACCGATCAGGGTAACGGCCTTACCCGTGACGATCGTTGCACGGGAGCGTTCCCAACCCGTGCGGGTGGCGGAGCGGAATGTGCGGCCGCCCAAGAGCTCATCCTTCATGCGCTCGTAGTAGACCACGAACGAGTCAGCCGTGGCGCCGATACCGATGACCAAGCCCGCCATGCCGGACAGGTCCAGCGAGTAGCCAATCCACCGGCCTAACAGAACCAGAGCGCCATAGAGCAGGACACAGGTGGCAATGAGCACCAGCAACGCCACGCCGGACAGTGCGCGGAAGTAGTAGATGGAATACAGGGAGACCAAAATCAGGCCGACAATACCCGCAATAAGCGCTGCCTCAAGAGCTGCCTTACCCAGTGACGGTGGCACGGTTTCCACCGTTCCGCCCGGCTCGCCGTTAGCGCCCGTAAAGGACAACGGGAGCGCACCGTAGCGGAGGTTGTTGGCCAAGTTCTGGGCTTCTTCCTGCGTGAAATCACCCGTGATGGACGTGGCAGAACCCACCGGAGTCGCGCCCTGGATAACCGGTGCGGAAATAACGGCGGAGTCAAGAGTAATGGCCACCTGCTTCTGCAGGTACTCCTGCGTCAGGGTAGACCACGTCTGAGAGCCGTTGGGGCCGTCGCCAGTCTTGAATGCGAAGCTGATCTCCATCTGGCCGGTTTGGCCGTTGAGGCCGCCCTGAATTGGGGATTGGGTATCGATTTCGTTACCGGTCAGGCGGGTACCGTGCGGATCCTCAATGCCATCCAGCAGCGGAGCCGGCATCAGGATATAGGGCTGCTGATTCGAATAGTCACACGCCACGAGCGGCTTTGCCGGATCGTCCGTGCCGGCCAGCGGATCGGAATCGGCATCGCACCGCATCAGGCCCAGGGCCGCGGTTTGAACGGTGGGGTCCTCGGACTGACGGTCCTTGAGAAGAACCTCGTTAACCTGGTCGCGACGTTCGGTTTCTTCCAGAGAGTTGGCTGGGTCCGGAAGCGGCTTTTCGCTCACGGTCGGGGCCGGAGACTTCTTCGCGTCCTTGTTTTTTTCCTTCTTATCCTCACCCTGGGCAGCATCGGCGCTCTGGTTGAGCGCGTCGTGGATAGAGGCCAGTGCGTCATTCGCCTGCTCCGGTGCCACGACGCCGAACTTGACCCAGCGGTTCGCCATATCCGTCATGGTCTTTTCAAGCTTGTCCAAGTCCGGCATCGGCTGCTCCCCCACTGGGCGGAACAGCAGCTGCGAGGTTTGCCCCACAGCCTGTGCCTGGGAAGCGTCTTCCCCCGGTACCGTAATGACCAAGCTAGAGCCGCTGATAACGACCTCAGAGCCGGAGACGCCCATACCGTTGACACGCTGCTCTAGGATGTTGCGTGCCTGCTGCAGCTGGTCCTGGGTGGGGTCTTCGCCCTGCGGAACGAGGGTTACACGCGTACCGCCCTGCAAATCAATGCCGAGCTTGGGAGTCGGCGATTTATCGCCGGTGAAGAAGATAAGGGCGTAAACCACAATGACAATGAGCGCAAAGAGCGCCATTGCTCGCCTGGGCCATTGCCGTTGACGGCTGCTAACGCCACCACGTTTCGAAGCGGACACAAAGATCTCCTGTGTTGTGAGGAACAGGGCTAAAAATCATGGGTCACGGCAGCCACTGCCACGCACGTGCTGAGTGTCGCGGCGCCACCATGACTAAAGCACAGTCCATCATCGTACGTCATGGACCGGCATAATCCTTAACAGGTTTAAGGTGAGGCACCCGCAGTGTGACGAGTGCAACTTGTTTAGAGCTTCGGAAAGCGTTCGTCCTCGCCCTCCTCTGGCTCAGCCGCCGCTTCGTTCTGGGAAGCAATCGGCTCAGCGGAGCGCACGATGGCCATGGTGTCGAAGGTCATCACCGTGCCGTCCTTGACTCGCAAATCAACCTGTTCACCGCGGGCCTCCACCACGGTGCCGTGCAGGCCACCCGCAGTAATCACGTCTAAGCCTGGGCGCAACGAGGACTGGAGCTCCTTCATCTGCGCTTGGCGCTTGCGCTGCGCGCGCATGGACATGAAGCTCGGCAAAATGACGAGGACGGCCAGAACAAGGAGAAGAATAAGTTGGGTTCCGTTCATAAAAGGCCAGTGTGCCAGACCTGCCCGCCTCCCGGCCAATTGCCGGGACGATTAGAAGAGCGTACCTCCGACAGTTCCTTCGGGCGCCTCAAGGCCCAGGTGCTGCCAGGCCGCTGCCGTGGCAACACGGCCACGCCCGGTACGGGAGATCATTCCGGCGCGCACGAGGTAGGGTTCGCAGACCTCCTCGACGGTTGACGGTTCCTCGCCCACCGCAATAGCCAACGTATTGACCCCCACGGGGCCACCGCCGTGTCCCTTAATGAGGGCCTCGAGCACCGCGCGGTCAAGGCGGTCCAGCCCACGTTCATCAACGTCGAAGACCCGAAGCGCTGCCTGGGCAGCTGCCACATTAATGTGCCCATCTCCGTTGACCTCGGCATAGTCGCGCACACGACGCAACAGCCGGTTAGCAATACGCGGCGTCCCGCGCGATCGGGAGCCGATCTCCACCGCGGCATCCTGGTCGATATCAACCTCCAAGATTCGCGCTGCTCGGGTAATCACTCGGGTGAGGTCCTCGGTATCGTAATACTCCATCTGCGCGGTGAAACCGAAGCGGTCACGCAACGGACCAGTCAGCATACCCGCGCGCGTCGTCGCTCCCACCAGAGTAAAAGGTGGGATTTCCAGCGGGATGGAGGTCGCCCCAGGGCCTTTGCCCACGATGACATCGATGCGGAAATCCTCCATTGCCATGTAGAGCATTTCTTCCGCGGGACGGGCGATGCGGTGAATTTCGTCGATGAAGAGCACGTCACCTTCCATGAGATTCGACAGCATCGCGGCCAAGTCTCCGGCCCGCTCCAGTGCGGGGCCGGACGTCATGCGCAGGGAACTTCCCAGTTCTTGCGCGATAATCATCGCCATCGTGGTCTTACCAAGTCCAGGCGGTCCAGATAGCAGCACATGGTCCGGGGTTACCCCGCGGTTCTTCGCACCATTGAGCACGAGCGATAGCTGTTCGCGCACCTTGGGCTGGCCGATGAATTCATCGAGGGATTTCGGGCGTAGCGAGCGCTCAATATCGTGCTCGCCTTGTTGCTCTGTGGCGTCCACATCCTGGTTACGCTGCGGAGGCGAGGTTAAATCCATCCCCTCCGGCAGCTTAAACTCAGTGCGTTCTACGTCTGACATGTCGCCCACTCTCCCCTATTTTTTGGCCCCGAGTTGGCTGAGGGCTGCTCGCAGCACCACCGGCGTCGCCGCATCGGGCTGCTCAGCCACTACCGATTCCACCACCGGTCGAGCCATCTTGTCTGTAAAGCCCAGCCCAATAAGCGCCTCAACGACATCCTCCACCACGGGGCCGGCAGCCGCAGGGGCGGAGGCCGCAGGATCAGCACCATCCGTGGGCGCAAACGCCTGCACCTTGTCCTTGAGTTCTAGGATCAAGCGTTGCGCCACGCGCTTTCCTACCCCCGGAATCTTCTGCAGCCGTGCAGCCTCCTCCCCCGCGATTGCTTGGGCCAAATCACCTGCGCTCATCACGGACAACGCGGCTAGAGCCAGTTTGGGCCCCAACCCAGAGACCGTCTGGAGAACGTGAAACATGTCGCGGTCATCCTGGCTGGTGAACCCGTACAGCGTCATCGAATCTTCTTTCACCACGAGCGTGGTCATGACTCGGGCTTCCTCACCACGCTGGAGTGTGCCCAGTGTGGCTGGGGTGGCCAGCACCTTGTATCCCACGCCGGCGCATTCGAGCACGGCATGATCAAGCTGGATGTCGAGGACAGTTCCGCGCAAAGATGCAATCATTATTTAGGTTCCTTGGTTCGAGTGGATGTACCACATAGCTTAAGAGGTCGTCTTCGCTGCCCGAGAGACGGACGCGGTGCGTGGTGAGGTGCCGCGCACACCGCTCGTTCGTGCCCCAGCCCCCACGCCAGCACTCGGATCACCCCCGCTCATCCATGCCAGGGCCGGCGCACGCCAGCAGTGGCAGACGGCAAGGGCCAAGGCATCCGCAGCGTCCGCTGGCTTAGGCGCCTCGCTGAGCCCCAGAATTCGGGTGATCATAGCGGTCATCTGCTTCTTATCAGCGCGCCCGTTGCCCGACACCGCCTTCTTCACCTCCGAAGGGGTGTACATGTGTACTGGGATGTCGCGCTCTGCGGCTGCAAGCACCAAGACCCCGACTGCGTGCGCGGTCTGCATCACGGTTGACACCTGACCGCGTTCGAATACGCGCTCGAGCGCCACGACATCCGGTTTATAGTCATCCATCCATTCCCGGACCGCGACTGACAGCCGCTTAAGGCGCTCTCCCAGCTCCTTGTCACTGGGCGTACGGACGACGCCCACGGCGATGGGAATGACCGCGCGCCCACGTCCGGCTTGGACAACAGACAGGCCACAACGCGTCAGACCGGGATCAATACCCATGACGCGCAACCCCTCCAAGTTCACGGCTGCCTCCTCGCCTTTTTATTCTCACCCTATACAACCACTTGTTTATCTAGAAACAGTGTACACACATGTGTTCTAGTGCAGGCAGTCCCCCGAGCCGAATACACTCCCTCAGATTGTGAGGCGTAGAGTGGCGCGCATGTCTCAACATCCTAATGGCTTTTCTGAGTTCATTCGTTCCCGCCATTCCGCGCGCGCGTTCCTTCCGGACCCCATCCCCGCAGAGGTTATAGAACAGGTGCTGATCGACGCCCAATCCGCCCCCTCCAACTCCAATACCCAACCCTGGAATGTGCACTTGGTTGGCGGTGCAACGTTGAAGGGCTTGAGCGCGGCTCTCATTGCTGAGTTTGATAAGAATGGAATCAACCCAGACTTCACGATTGACTACGGTCAGGGCGTCCACCCGCAGCGCTCGCAGGCGTTAGCAGCCAAGATGTACGGGCTCCTCGGTATTGCCCGCGAGGATAAGGAAGCGCGCACGGAATTTGTCCGTGAGAACCTTCGCTTCTTCGGCGCCCCACACACGGCTTTGCTCTTCATTCCCCCAATGGGCGACCGTATCCGCGCTGCCTTTGATCAAGGTACCTATGCGGAGAACTTCTTGCTCTCGCTGCACGCCCACGGCTACCACGGAGTTCCGCAGGGCATGATTTCGCTCCTCGCACCCACGGTCCGTGAATTCCTCGGAGTGGACGAGGAGCACAAGCTTGTCACCGCCCTGACCTTCGGCATTGCAGACGAGTCCAGTCCTGTGTTCAACACAGCCCCGGGCCGTGTCCCGCTGTCAGAGACGGTAACTGCTCATGGCATAGAAGACCTCAAGCTCGACTAGCCGCGTTAGTCCTCGTCCAGCTGGGCGAGGACCTCTTCGCTCAGGTCCATGTTGGTGTAGACGTTCTGGACATCGTCCGAGTCCTCAAGAGCGTCGATGAGGCGGAAGATTTTACGGGCATCATCTGCCTGTAGCGGTACCTCGACTGAGGCGCGGAAGTCGGTATCGGTGTCATCGACCTCGATATCGGCGGCAACGAGAGCCTCACGCACGGCGGGGATATCACCCGGCGCACAGGTAATCTCAAACTTCTCGCCATTGTCGTTGACCTCTTCAGCGCCGGCTTCCAACACAGCGAGCAGGACATCGTCCTCATTAAGCTCGCCCTTTTCCACCAACACCAAGCCGGTGCGGGCGAACATGTATGCCACGGAGCCGGACTCGCCGAGGTTGCCGCCGTTCTTGGTCATGGCGGTGCGCACGTCCGTCGCCGCGCGGTTGCGGTTATCCGTCAAGCACTCGATGAGCATGGCGACACCGTTCGGGCCATAACCCTCGTACATCACGGTTTCCCAATCGGCACCGCCTGCTTCTTCGCCGGAGCCGCGCTTGCGGGCGCGCTCAATGTTGTCGTTAGGAACAGAGGCCTTCTTGGCCTTCCTAATCATGTCATCAAGGGTGGGGTTTGCGGCGGGATCACCGCCACCGGTGCGGGCGGCCACCTCGATATTCTTAATCAGCTTGGCAAATTCCTTGCCACGCTTGGCATCGTTCGCCGCCTTCTTGTGCTTCGTTGTTGCCCATTTAGAGTGGCCTGCCATGTCATCCCTTTCGATGTGGCTTTATAAAAAGCTTGTAGAAACTGCTGCAATTATACGGCCTTGTCCTGTATCCACCGGAACAGGGGTCCGCGCGTGCGTCTCGCACGCCGTGGTGCTGCCCCCGGCGGCTAAACGTTTTGCCAATTCCCGTTGGTGCTTGAGCCTTCGGCGTCCGGATGCAGGATGCGCGTCAGGCCCTCCTGCATCGCCACAGCCAGTAGCTCGCCGCGCTGATTAAAGATCTTGCCCTCTGCTAGCCCCGTCCCGGTTTGTGCTGACGGGCTGGACTGCGAATACAACATCCACTCATCCACTCGAACTGGCCGCAAGAACCACAGAGAGTGGTCCAGGCTGGCTAGCTGAATCCTCTCACCCTGGTGCGGAAGCAATGCTGTACGAATCAGCGTCATGTCCGACATATACAGCAGCGCCGACTGATGGAGGGACTGGTCGGCAGCGGTAAGAAGCTCACCGGTGTTACGGAACCAAATATTCCTAAACCCGGCACCGGTGGTTTCCGCGGCAACCGCGTCGCGGTCCGCGTCCGGAACAAGCCGCACGTCCCAGTCTTCCCACTCTTTCAAGATGATTCGGGTGGAATAGGGCGAGTCCTTAATACTCTCCGGTGGCGGCACCTGCGGCATGTCTGCTTGGTGCTCAGGGCCACTGTCCCCTGCCGCTTGGAAACCGGCGCTGAGCATGAAGATCAAGCGATCGTTTTGAAAGACCCGCACGTGGCGGTGCGCAAAAGAGCGGCCATCCCTAATCCGCTCAACTCGGATGGTAGTAGGTGCGCCGGAATCGCCCGGCCCCACGAAGTAGCAATGCATGGAGTGCGCACACTTATCATCCACTGTCAGCTGCGCCGCACGGAGAGCCTGCGCCATGGTTTGCCCGCCAAAGGTGCGCGTAATGAGCGATGGAACCACAGGGCCGCGGAACTCGTCGTCGCCGATTCGCTCGAGGTCGACCGCCTGGGCCACCGTTGCCATGTCTTACTCCCTTCCTTGTGCGTTGTAGCGTTCGCCGCGATATGGCGCCCGCCACACTAACCCCGACTATCCTACTCACGTGCTGATCCACCCCCGGAGGTTGCGTACTATATTCCGCATGACTTCAACCACCCCGCACAACGTGCACCGCGTAGCCGCTTACCTGGAAATGGTCACGTGGGGACTACTAATCCTCTCGATGATCCTCAAGTACTCGGGCACCACCGCAGCGCTCACCCCACTTGCGGGAGGTATCCACGGCTTCGGCTTCCTGTGCTTTTTGCTCATGACGGCCCTGGTGTGGATCAACAACCGGTGGCCATTGGGTATCGGGATCCTGGGCCTGGTTGTCACCGTGATTCCTTTCGCAGCTTTGCCTTTTGCGCTGTGGGTTTCGCGGCGCGGGCTCGTTGAGGGTCCGTGGCGGTTTAGCGATGACGCGGAGCCGCAGAGTTTCTTCGACAAGCTCTTGGCCCAGGCCGTGCGCCACCCCGTCCGCACCGCGCTTATCGCGCTGCTCGTCGTTGCCGTAGTGTTTAGCATCCTTCTCGTATTGGGCCCACCCGTCGACGTCGAATCCGCCATTGAGAATAATCGCTAAAGTCCCGGCTATCTGGGGTGGATGGGTGCTGGCACGCCTTTTCCTTATCTACCTACTCGTCAACGAAACGGGTCCGCTTGGGGATGTCCGGTACTACCTCGCGGGCGTATACGGGGATAATCCCCGTGACATGACGGAATATCCCCAGGTGGGCACCTGGCCCAGCGTCCTCCTTGCGTGGATTACCGGCGACGACTACGAGGCCTATGCCATCGGCTTTACGGCAATGGTGCTGCTTGCCGACGGCGTCTTCCTCGCCCTTCTCCTACGCCATCACCGCGACAACCCCGCAACGTATAGCGCCGGATGGTTCTGGGTGTTTTTCGGCACCGCGGCAGGCCACGTTTTCGCGTGGCGCCTCGACCTCTATCCCGCCTTGCTCGTCGCCGGTGCGGGCGCGCTTTTGGCCACCCACCCGCGGCTCGCCTCAGCTTTGTTGGCCTGGGCCACCGCAGCCAAGCTGTGGCCCGGAGTCCTCGCTGCCGGGCTCGTCGGACGTGCAACGTCTCGTGGTACTTGGCAGCGGCTAGCCACTTTTTTCGGAAGCCTCGCCGCCCTATGCCTCGGCGTAGCTGCGATAGCCGGTGTGGATAGGTTGCTCTCTCCTCTGACGTATCAAGGAGAGCGCGGCCTCCAGATTGAGTCTCTAGCTGCCACCTGGTTTGTCTACCAAGCCCATCACCAGCCTGGAGTGTGGACGATGGAATATGCGGCGTCGAAAAGCTTTGAGATCTCCGGGCCTGGTGTCGATACAGCGATTGCTGTGAGCACCATCGCGATGGGCGCCGCACTCCTCTGGATCATTGCAGTAGCGCTCATTCACTTTCTGCGCGGCGGCTGGAGCCCACACTCCACACTTGTCTTCTTCATCGCGGCAATCCTGCTGCTCATGGCGACGAATAAGGTCTTTTCTCCGCAATATATCGTGTGGCTTGGGCCGATTCTCGCGGTAGCGCTACGCTCCCCCATCCCCGTGGAGTCTGCTGCCCAGCGGCGCAAGGCCGCCGATATCACTGGGGTGCGCACCATCATGGCGGTTCTCGCCGTGGGAACAGCAGCCCTGGGAACCTTCATCTACCCCTATGGCTACGACTACATCTGGTTCTTTGTGGGCGAAAACCTCAACCCGGTGTACGCACTCGTGTTGCGCAACCTCCTCATCCTGGCGATGACCGCTTTTGCTCTGTACTGGTACTCCCTCGAATTCCGCATGGAGCGGGCTCAACAGTCTCAGGTGGATCACACCTCGATCTGACTCAGCTCGAAATACTCCGGCAGCTTCGCCGTGCCTCCCAAGCGCAGCAGCTTGACGGCCGGGCGCAGGCGCAGCGCGCGAGTATCGCTGACCGCCTCGTTGTAGAAGCGGTGAGCTAAATGGATGCGTCCTTCGGCGTCGGCAAGCACGGCTGGGCGCGCCTCAAAGCGCTGCGCGATGGCCGCAGACAGCTCACGCTCCCGGGTGGCCCGTTCATCGAAACTCCCTTGCGCAAGCTCCGTGGCCTCTGCGCGCGCCGCAATGCCCTCGAGCTCGGGAGCTAGCGCGCTAACCACCGCCGCGCGGCGATCCAGCGTGGCCTCAAGCTGAGCCAGGGCCGCATCGGTGCGGATATGGAGGGAGTTCAGCCGCTGCGCCGTATAAAGCGCCCACATCCCCAGCATGAGGAGGACGACAAGTGCACAGACAACTTCAATGGGCATTTAAGACACCCGCACCTTCGTACCATCCGCCACCGTCTCGTACACGCGCATGACGGCAGCGGCCACATGATCCCAATCGTATTCGCGGGCGCGCTCCACTCCTGCCCGGATCAGGGCCTGTCGCTTGTCCGTATCGTCTACTACATCCTGCAGCACGCGCGCCAAGTCCGTGGCATCACCGGTTCTGAACAAGGCGCCAGCAGGTTCCTCCGAGTCGGCGTTGCACACCGCAGCGAAGGCCTCCAAATCCGAAGCCACCACTGCGCAGCCAGCGGCCATTGCCTCAACGAGGACGATGCCAAAGCTCTCGCCGCCGGTGTTGGGGGCCACGTAAATATCGGCACGCCCCAAAATGGCCGCCTTCTCGGCATCGCTGACACGCCCCACAAAATCGACTCCGGGAACGCTTCGCAGATGGCCGCCGCCCATGACCGTCACCCGCACCTTCTCTGGAAGCAAGGTGAGGGCCTCAAGAAGAATATCCAGGCCCTTGCGCGGCTCATCGAGGCGGCCCAAGAACACGATCTCAACCTCAGAGTCTTTCGGCCCGTGCTCGGCACGAGCGCGCTCGCGCGCGTACACAGAGGTATCAACCCCATTGGGAATGAGCACGGGGTCACCGCCCAACTGCTCTACCTGCCAGCGGCGAGCCATCTCTGAGACTGCAATGCCTCCCCGGATCTTTTCCAGGTAGGGCCGCAGGAAAGGTTTGGCCAGGGTCAGCGCCACGGAGCTTGATGCCGAAGCATGGTACGTCGCCACGATAGGGCCACGTGCCGCTGCCAGCGCAGCCATGGAATAGCTCGGGGAATTTGGCTCGTGGATGTGCAGGATGTCGAAGTTTCCCTCGCGAATGAAGCGCTTGATGTTGCGGCGCACGTGCGGGCCGATAGACAGGCGAGCCACCGAGCCGTTATAGGTAATTGGCACGGCCCAGCCACCCTTGCGCACAAAGCTGGGAACCTGCGTGCTTGTCGACGCCGGCCCCAGCACCTCCACGTGGTGCCCCTGTTCAATGAAGACAGTGGCTAAGTCAAGGATGTGGGCCTGGACTCCGCCGGGTTCGTCGAAGGAATAAGGGCAGATAATACCTATGCGCATGGAGTGTGTTCTGCCTTTCTACTTCTTGTGACGAGCAGCGCGCCGGCGCTCGATGTCCGCATTCCAGTGCGGTTGCAACATATGCCAATCTTCCGGATGCGCCCGAATGTTTTCTGCGAAGCCGTCCGCGAGACGCTGGCACGTCTCCTGAAGAGTCGTGACCTCAACCTCGGGGCTGACGGACAGCCCCCAATCTTTGCCGTCGAACCACGAGTGCACCACGTGGAGAGCCGCCCCTGTTTCAATGGCGAGCTGGGCGGGGCCGGCGGCAACGTTGGCTTCTTCGCCCATGAAGTCTACGGGCACGCCGGTGCGCGTGAGATCACGCTCGGACAGCAAACACACCACCCCGCCCCGTTCCACAGTGTCCTTGAGGCGAGGGAACGGTGACGAGCTGCCTCCTGTCAGCGGCAGAACAGTGAATCCGAGGCTCTCGCGGTAGTCCACGAAGGCGTCGAAAAGCACCTCCGGCTTCAAGCGCTCAGCCACCGTAGCAAAGCCGCCATAGTGGCCCACGCAGAAGACGCCCGCCATGTCCCAGTTGCCTGAGTGCGGCAGCGCAAAAATCACGCCGCGCCCGGATGCCACCGATGCATCCGCGTACTCCTTGCCACGTAGACCAGCCAGCAACCGCTTCTGTAAATCGGGGTCCGAGTGGATGGCCGGCAAGCGGAAAGCCTCGAGCCAGTAGCGCATGTAGGAGCGCATCGAATCCCGCACCAGCTCCCGCGTGACGTTTTCGGGCCCCACAACCCGGCTCAAGTTCTGGCGCAGCTGCTCCATGCCCTTTCCGTTATCGCTAGCCCAGTCCGCACCCCGCTCGAAAAGCCAGGCAGCGAGAGACTGCGGGAGGAAGCGCACGACCTTCCAGCACGCGATGTACGCGGCGGCGGTCAGCCGGTCACGATCCAGTAGAGCCACGGTTGCGGAGCCTTTCTGTGCGGGCCGGGGGCACGGTACCTTCCGGTGGGAGCGGGTATTGAGCTATAGGAGCTTCAGCTCCTTCTTATAACCCACCTTGGCGTCCTGACGTGCAGCTTGGCGCATGCG
>NZ_CABTZR010000039.1 GCF_902489365.1 uncultured Corynebacterium sp.
ACGAGGATAAAGAGGTTCTCGTAACCTTCCGGCGCTACGGTGGAATCGGTGGCAGAGGTTTTTGAAACATAGATCGACTCCGAGGCACCCAGCGGTCGGCTCGCCTCTGGGCCGTGGTAGACGGCCCTAAAATCGGGGGTCCAGTCAGTGCTGAACAGGAGCGTATGGTGCGCTAGCTGCGGAAGAGAACCTTTCACGCCCAGAAAGACTAAGACCGTGCCCAGGCCAGGGTCGCGACGAGCAAAGTAGCGTTCCGGATACGTCTGCATTTCCCGTGGAAGCAGAGCAGTTTCTGTGTGGCGCAGGTCGGCGGCGGAGACGATGGCATCGGCGGGGATTCTGCGGCCGTCGTCCAGCGTGATGCCCGTCGCGCGCCCGTGTGCATGGTTGATCGCTACCACCGCTGTGCCTAGCTCGAAGGTGGCGCCGGCTGCTTGCCGCGCGATGGCGTCGACAACGGCCGCGAAGCCTCCTAAGGGATAGCGCACGCCCTCCACCAAGTCGGTATGGCTCATGAGGGAATACAGCGCTGGTGCCGCCTTCGGTTCCGTGGACAGGAACACCGCCGGGTAGGTCAGAATCTGTCGCAGCCGGTAATCCTGAAATCTCGCTGCCACCAGACCATCGAGCGAGCGCGTCAACAGCATCGCGAGCGTTCCCAGCCGCGTGAGCACCTCCCGTGTCAGCAGCTCAGTAGGGCGCGAAAACGTGGTGTACAAAAAGCTGCTCAGCGCCACAGCGTAGACGTCGGAGGAGCGCGCCAAATACGCCCGTACGCGCTCACCCGCGCCCGGCTCTAGGGAGTCAAAGAGACGGGCTACCTCGTCTACGCCGGTTTCCACGTCAAGAAACTCGCCGTCCTCGTTGTAGACCCGGTACGCCGGGGAGAGGTCCACTAGGTCCAGCTCGCGCTCGGTACTGGTGCCGCAGGCGCGGAAAAACTCATCGAAGGCCTCCGGCATGAGGTACCACGAGGGGCCGGTATCGAAACGGAAGCCATCCACGGCCAAGGTTCCCGCGCGTCCACCAACGCTGCGTTGCTTGTCGACGACCGTCACCCGCATCCCTTCCCGCAACAGCAAGGAAGCGGTGGCTAGGCCTGCAATACCAGCGCCGATGACAACAACATGTTTGCTCATGTTCTTTAACCTTTATTTCGTGCCGCGTGCGCTGCAGCGCGGCTGATGAGGACAGCTTTCCGCGCAGCGGGGACACTGACGCGGGTAGTCATAATCTCGTGCGCAGGAGTGGCTTCGAGGACATCCGTAAGCTCCGTGAAAAGAGCCGCCGCTGCGGCTACCCCCACCCTGGAGCCAAGGGGAAGCAGGTCCATGGCCGTGCGGGCATGGGCTAAGTCTTCGCGGATATCAGAAATGATCGCGGCCTTCGTTTCCTCATCGAGTTTGTCTGGCTCACGCAGCGTAGGAAAATAAGCGCGGCCCAGCTCAGTAGAGTCTTCGTGCAGGTCCCGCAAAAAGTTGATCTTCTGAAACGCGGCACCCAGGCGCTCCGCTCCTTCTTCGACGCCATCAGGCCGAGGTGCACCGGCATAAAAAGTATCCAGGCATAGCAGCCCAATGACTTCTGCAGAGCCCCGAACATAGGTCTTAAAAGACTCCGCTGTGTGGGAGGTGCGCGTGAGGTCACAACGCATGGAGGCAAAGAACTCTGCAATGTGTTCGTCCTGGAACCCGCAGCGCCGCGCGGAGAGCGCGTAGGCGTGCACGACCGGGTCGGCGTGAAAACGTTGGGAGGGGGCGGCGCGGACGGTGGTTTCGTAGGCGTCGAGAAGCACGGCGGCGTCTTGGGGAACAAGTCCCGCGTCGACGATCTCATCGGCCGTGCGCACCATGGCGTATAAGTTACGGATATCCACGCGCACCCTGGGGGAGAGAAGCCGTGTGGCCAGGGAAAAACTGGTGGAGTAGTGGCGCATGACCTGAGCCGCGGCTGCTACGGCACAACGGTCGTAATGCTCTAGAGCGGAAAGGGATGCGCGCATGGAGCATATTTTAGACCACACGCGTCACATAACTTACCCAGGGCAAGATAGGGTAGTGACGTTACTTTCCCTATCTATAAGGAGAACACGTCCATGACCACCCCAACGACGACTGTCGCGGCACGCGCCGTCGACCTGTTCAAACAATATGGCCAGGGAGATACCGCAGTCACCGCGTTGGACCACGTCGACGTTGAGTTCGCGCGCAACACCTTCACCGCCATCATGGGCCCGTCGGGCTCCGGCAAATCCACCCTCATGCACACCATGGCGGGCCTCGATTCGGCGACGTCCGGCTCGGCCTTCATCGGCGACACTGATATGTCGCAGCTCAGCGACAAAGACATTACCGCCCTGCGCCGCGACCGCCTGGGTTTCATCTTTCAGTCCTTTAACCTGGTGCCCACGTTGACCGCGGCAGAGAACATCACGCTGCCTACCGATATCGCTGGGAACAAGGTTGATAAGGCGTGGTTTGATGAGGTCACCACGCGCCTTGGCTTGTCCCACCGCCTGAACCACCGCCCGGCCGAGCTCTCCGGTGGCCAGCAGCAGCGCGTGGCCTGCGCGCGTGCCTTGGTTTCGCGCCCCGAGATCATCTTCGGTGACGAGCCCACCGGCAACCTGGATTCGAACTCCTCCGCCGAGGTGCTCGATATTTTGCGGACCGCCGTGGACAAGGACGGCCAGACCGTGGTCATCGTCACGCACGACGCCAAGGCCGCCTCCTACGCCGACCGCGTGGTCTTCCTCGCCGATGGCCGCCTGGTTAATGAGCTCATGAACCCGACCATGGAGTCCATCCACGCCGTGATGGCAGAAATCGAGGGCTAGAGCATGGCCACAAAGAACACCATGCGCACGGTCTCCGTGCGCAATATTCTCGCGCACAAGCTGCGCCTTGCCCTGACCCTGCTGGCGGTGGTCCTCGGCACCGCCTTCATCTCTGGGTCCTTCATGTTCACCAAATCTTTGTCGAACACCTTCGACTCTGCGGTATCGACCGCATTTACTGGTGTGGATGCGGCCGTGAGCCAGAAGGAAAACGGCCCGAAGCTGGATCAGAAGATGCGCGATGACATCGCCGCCGACCCCGACGTGCGCGCGGTGAACATGCAAAGCAGCCAGACGGTCGTGGTGGCCAACGAAGACGCCGAGGCGTTCCAGACCGGCGGGGGCACATCCAGCGTGCAGCCCTTCTACCCGGGAGAGCAATCCGTAGGTGAGCCTGCCACGCTTGTCGACGGCTCCGAGCCCCACGGGACCGGCGAAGTCCTCATCAACGACTCCGCCGCCGAGAAGTTCGGCATCCACGTCGGCGACACCCTCCTCGTTGTGCACCCGGACGAGCGCGATGAGGTGAAGGTCGTGGGCGTCGTCAAGCCTGTGGTGGACCAGGGCCCCAGTCTGACGTTGCTCATGGAGCACGAGGCCTTCGTTGAGCGCTATGGAGACTCTTCCCAGCTGAAGGTCGCTGCGGCCGACGGCGTCGATGCCGATGCACTCGTGGAGCACCTCAACAACACCTTCGAGGTCGAGGCGGAATCCGGCCAGAAGCTGGCCGATGAGCTGTCGGATCAGATTTCCTCTGCCCTGAAATTCGTCAACTACTTCCTCATCGCCTTTGGCCTCATCGCGCTGCTGGTGGGCACGTTCATCATCGCGAATACCTTCTCCATGATCGTGGCCCAGCGCACCAAGGAGTTTGCGCTGCTGCGCGCTCTCGGCGCCTCCCGCGGCCAGATCACGCGCTCGGTGGTGACAGAAGCCTTCATCGTGGGCCTCGTCGGCTCTGCCGTGGGTGTGGTGGCAGGTATGGGCCTGGTGGCGATCATCAAGGCAGTTTTTGAAGCCAAAGACATGCCCATGGGCGGCGGTCTGGGCCTGAGCGTCAGTGCAGTAGTCGTGCCGCTGCTCTTGGGTGCGGTGGTCACCATCGTGTCCGCGTGGGCGCCGGCGCGCCGCGCGGGTGCGGTAAAGCCGGTGGAAGCCATGCGCACCACCGAGTCGGCGGCTGGCTCTTCGCTCCTCGTGCGCAGCGTGCTGGGTGGGCTGTTGCTCGTCGCGGGCATTATCTTCGCGGTCCTCGGCGTGCTTATCGACGCCTCCACGGGCATCCGCGCCTCCCTCGTGGGGCTGGGCGCACTCAATCTGATCCTTGGATTCTTCCTGGCTGGACCGGCCATCTCCCTGCCCATCGTTCCGGCGATTGGCCGCGTGGTTGGTGCACCGTTTGGTGCGGTGGGCAAATTGGCGTCGACGAACTCGGCGCGCAACCCGCGCCGTACGGCCGCCACCGCCTTCGCCCTCATGTTGGGTGTGGCGCTGGTGACCTCGATCGGAATGCTTGGCGCGACGATGAAAACTTCTGTCGCGGATGCCGTGGAGCAGGACGCCCGCGCGGACTTCCTGCTGTCGGGTCCGACATCGGGCAACTTCCCGACGCCGAATGAGACGGCGCAGCGCGCCCGCGATACCGAGGGCGCCGGGCAGGTCGTGGCGATGAGTACCGCGCCGTTGCAGGTCGATGGTCAGGCCTCCATGAACTACAGCCCGGAGATGGCGATCAGCCAGGTGGTCGACGGCAACGCCGATGACATCCTTAACCTCACTCTGGTGGAAGGATCGCTGAAGACGGGCGAGGAGCCGGGCTTCATCGCCGAAGCCGACCTGGCTGCAGAGCAGGGCTGGGTGGTCGGCCAGAGCTATGAGCTGGCGGGGCCGGATCCGTCTCGCACCACGCAGGTGAAGCTCCTCGGCACGTATGAGCCCTTCCAGATGCTCTCGCGCTTAGCTGTCTCCGCCTCCGCGGCAACGGAGGTCGTCGACCCGACTAGCCTCAACGTCATGGTGGTCTCCGTGAACGCGGAGGAAGGCTATGACAAGGAAAAGCTGCGCGCCAACCTGGAGGAGTCCGTCAAGGACCTCGTCGTGGTGCAGGTGCGCACTGGCGAGGAATACGCAGGCGAGGCCGCCGGCATGATTGACCAGATGCTCACCATCCTCTACGCGCTGCTGGCGTTGGCTGTGGTCATCGCGATCCTGGGCATCGTCAATACCCTCACCTTGGGCGTGATTGAACGACGCCAGGAGATCGGTATGCTGCGCGCGGTGGGCACCCAGCGCCGCCAAATTCGCACGATGATCACGGTGGAGTCGGTACAGATTGCGCTCTTCGGTGCTCTCATGGGCATCCTCATGGGGCTGGGGATGGGCTGGTCCTTCATCTCCGTGCTTGCGGACGAAGGCCTCGACTCCACGACGGTGCCGTGGATGATGCTCGTCGTCATGCTCGTCGGCTCCGGCATCGTCGGTGTGCTGGCCGCCCTGTGGCCGGCCCACCGCGCGGCGAAGACTCCGCCGTTGGACGCCATCGCTGACTAACACTCCGCGCGCTTGGGCGTGGAGTGCGGTGAGCAGGCTAGGCCAAAAGCGAGCCGACCCACGCCCCGCGCCACGCCAGGACGATGCCCAGGCCCACGGTCCAGAAGAGATACCGCGCCAAGCGCCACCAGCGCTTGGCCTTAATCATGTCGCCGAGCTCTTTGGCCAACGTGGACCATGTCGATAGCCCGCCCGCCACGCCGGCCGCGAGCAGGGGGAGGAAGAACTCGGGGGTGTGCGCGTGCGTGGCGTAGCCATAGGCCACGCCGGCCACCGCAGAGCCGATGAGGTTGGCGGCGAAGGTGCACGTGGGGGAGGGCAGGATGCGGGTTAACAGGTAGCGCCCGCAACCGCCCACAAAACCTCCGGCGAGCACAGCCAAGATGGAGAGCATCATGCGCGCCTCCGATCCCGGAGGCGGTCACCGACCAGGTATGCCACGGTGCAGCCCAGGACCGTTGCCAGGACATACGCCCCCGCCTGCGCCGGCCCGAAACCTGAAGTGAGATACGCAAACGCGGCAAAGCTGGTGAACCCACTCAAGAAGCCCGTGCCCCAGAATGCGGGCGGCTTGGCATAGCCCATCACAGCGCTGCCAACAACGTTGATGAGCAACAGCGGCAGCGCGCCGCCCCCGAGAAGCGAAGAAAGGCCAAAGCGGGCCAGCGCCCCGAGCGCGGTCCCGCAGCCCACAAGAAGGATCTGTGGCATAGGCACCATCTTAGTTGGGATGCGAAAACGTCGTGAAGCAGGCAAGCTTAAGGTGTATCCACGTCTCCAAGGAGGAACCCCACCATGGCACACGAGCGCGCCGGCCAGCTAGCCCAGTCTTCCGATCTCATCGATATCGCAGAGTTAGTCACCGCGTATTACACCCGCACCCCCGACGCCGATAACCCTGACCAGCAGGTTTCCTTCGGCACCTCCGGGCACCGCGGCTCCGCCTTGGACACCGCCTTCAACGAGGCCCACATCCTGGCCATCACCCAGGCCATCGTGGACTACCGCGCCGAGCAGGGCACCACGGGCGCCATCTTCATCGGCCGTGATACCCACGCCCTGTCCGAACCCGCCATGGTCTCTGCCCTCGAGGTCCTCCTAGCCAATGAACTGGAGGTCCGTGTAGATGACCGCGGCCGCTACACCCCGACCCCGGCCGTCTCCCACGCCATCCTGACCAACCCGGGCACCGACGGCATCGTGATTACCCCCTCCCACAACCCGCCGCGCGATGGTGGATTCAAGTACAACCCGCCGACAGGCGGCCCAGCGGATACCGATGCCACCGACTGGATTGCGGCAAGGGCCAACGACTACCTGCGCGCCGGGCTCGACGGTGTAAAGCGCGTGCCGGTCAACGGCGTGCTCGATGAGCGCTGCGTCAAGCACAACTACCTCGACTCCTATGTGTCCGATTTGGCCAACGTCGTGGACATGGCGGCCATCAAGGACGCCGGCGTGCGCATCGGAGCGGACCCGATGGGCGGCGCCTCGGTGGACTACTGGGCGGCAATTGCTGAGCACTACGAGCTGAACATGACCGTGGTGAACCCCGACGTTGACGGCACCTTCCGCTTCATGACGTTGGATACCGACGGCAAGATCCGCATGGACTGCTCCTCCCCGGATGCCATGGCTTCACTGGTGGATAACCGTTCCAAGTACGACCTGGCCACGGGCAACGACGCCGACGCGGACCGTCACGGCATTGTGACGCCGGACGCGGGCCTGATGAACCCGAACCACTACCTCGCGGTGGCCATCGAGTACCTGTTTAGCCACCGCCCCCAGTGGGGTAACGCCGGCGTGGGCAAGACCTTGGTGTCCTCTTCCATGATCGACCGCGTCGTGGCCAGCCTGGGGCGTGAGCTCGTGGAGGTGCCGGTGGGCTTTAAGTGGTTTGTGCCGGGGCTTGTCGACGGCTCCCTCGGCTTCGGCGGCGAAGAATCCGCCGGGGCTTCCTTCCTGCGCTTCGACGGTACGGTGTGGTCCACCGACAAGGATGGCATCATCTTGGACTTGTTGGCTGCGGAGATCCTGGCAGTGACGGGTAAGACTCCGTCGCAGCGCTACGCGGAGCTGGCGGAGGACTATGGTGCGCCGGCCTATGCGCGCACCGATGCCCCGGCTACCCGCGAGCAGAAGGCCATCCTGAAGAAGCTCTCTCCGGAGCAGGTGACGGCGACGGAGCTGGCGGGCGAGGAGATCGTCGCCAAGCTCACTGAGGCGCCGGGCAACGGTGCGGTGATCGGCGGCCTCAAGGTGACGACGGAGAACGCGTGGTTTGCCGCGCGCCCGTCCGGCACGGAGGATAAGTACAAGATTTACGCCGAGAGCTTCCGTGGCGAAGAACACCTCAAGCAGGTGCAGGAAGAAGCGCAGGCGCTGGTGTCACAGGTTCTCGGAGGTTAGTTCTGCGGCTAGGCTAGTGGTTTATGACATCTCCACAATCCATATCGGTGGCTGACCTCATCAGCGCGCTCGCGCGCTGGGGAATGGCCGCCGTGTGGCTTATCGCCGGCATACAGAAGCTGGATGCCCGGATGGAGATGACCCAGGCCATCGAGGCCTATGGCATCTTTACCCCGGAGTGGTCCGGATACTTGGCCTACCTCATCGGGCCCCTGGAACTCATGGGTGGGGTGCTGCTGTTGTTGGGGCTGTTCTT
The DNA here is from genome assembly GCF_902489365.1 of uncultured Corynebacterium sp. Lineage (GTDB taxonomy): Bacteria > Actinomycetota > Actinomycetes > Mycobacteriales > Mycobacteriaceae > Corynebacterium. Next base: position 8,055 of record NZ_CABTZR010000039.1, read on the forward strand.
GAGGGAGGCGTCGGCAGTCGCTGCAGTGGTCTTGGTCCTGTTCATGGTGGGCATCGCGCAGGCGTGGGCGCGGGGGCTCGTCATCGATTGCGGGTGTTTTGGCTACGACCCCGCCGACGTAAGTCAGGGCATGAACTACGCACTGACGCTGCTTCGCGACGCTTTCTTCCTCGCCCTCACCGTCTGGACCATCCGGCGCCCCTACCGCCGCTATGCTCTCCATCCGTAGATTGTTAGGCTAACTCCGTGACCAAAACCAAAATCAGCGCACCTCTCGTGCTCGACATCATTAGTGCATTCGCGCGATTTTATATGGCCTATGTGTGGATCAAGGCGGGGGCGTCGAAGCTGACGGATCAGCTCGCGGTGTCGCAAAGCATCAAGGCATATGAAATCTTTACCCCTGAGTGGTCGCACTACTTGTCCTACCTGATTGGCCCGCTGGAGATATGTGGCGGCCTGTTGCTCCTCTTGGGGCTGTTCTTGCGGCCATCGGCGTGGGTTGGGCAGATAGTTCTGGTGCTGTTCATGATCGGCATCGCGCAGGCGTGGGCGCGGGGACTCGGAATTGATTGCGGCTGCTTCTCCGTGAGCCCTGATGAAGACGCGCAAGTGATGAATTACATGATGACACTGCTGCGAGATGTCTTCTATTCTGTCTTAATGGTGTGGACGATCAAGCGTCCTTTCACCAAATTTGCATTGCACCCTTAACAGCGGTGTGTAGGCTTTCCATCTGTTCGAACTTAAGTCATAAAGGCAAGGTTGTTTCATGAGTACAGTCAAAGACCCCAACTCCAAAGGCAATAGTGGATTCGTCTGGGGCCTCGCTGTTCTGCTGGTTATTATTGCCGTGGTCATCGGATACATCGTCTACCAAGGGCGAGGCGCACAGACCGATGCGCTGGGGGACTACGCCGCCGAGGATGTCTCCCTGGAGATTTCCCTCGCGGACAATGCGGTAACCCTCAAGTCTGCGGATGCCGCAAAGGACGCAACCGAAGTAGACCTGTACGAGGACTACTCCTGCCCGCACTGTGGTGACCTGGCGAAGGAAACCGACGAGCAGATGAAGGATGCGATTGACGCGGGCGAGCTCGTCGTGCACGTGCGCACCCTCAACTTCCTTGACGGCAGCCCGAACGGCTTGGAGAGCATCAAGTCCAACACGGGCCACTCCTCCAAGGCCGCTGCTGCGATGGAGCAGGTAGCAAAGACCGGTGATGCCAAGCTCTACTGGAACCTGCGTAAGTACCTCATGGAGAATCAGTCCAAGGTGTACAACAAGTGGGAGATGGAAGACTTCGCTGCTGCCGCGAAGGAATTGGGCGCAGATGATGCCACGGTGAAGGCCATTGAAGAAGCCCCGGTTGGTGAAGGAAACCCGCTGGTGACCTCGAACTACGAGAAGCTGGAGAGCGAAACCGGCCAGGTTTCCTCGCCGCGAATTATCCAGGATGGCAAGGATATTCCGGAAGACCAGAACACGTCCATCATGGAATGGGTTGACATCGTCACTAAATAAGGCGTCCCAACTCGCGATTTGGTGAGTGAATGGGGAGCGGATATATTGATACGAGTTGCAATCGTGAAGGTTGCACCTCGTATGAGGGGCTATGGCGCAGTTGGTAGCGCACCACACTGGCAGTGTGGGGGTCACGGGTTCGAATCCCGTTAGCTCCACTTTATAATTCAATACCGCCTTGGGGCTATGGCGCAGTTGGTAGCGCACCACACTGGCAGTGTGGGGGTCACGGGTTCGAATCCCGTTAGCTCCACCGTTGGTCGCCTTCTTTCTGGAGGCGGCCTTTTTCTATGCTGGGGGCATGGATATTTTTAGAAAGGCAGTTTCTTCTCCCGACCAGGCTGGTGCGGAGGCTGCCGGGCTGAGGTGGTTGGCTCAGGCGGATGAGCGAGTGGTGGCTGAGGTTGTGGGGGTTACGGGGACGTCGATAAGCACGAAGCGTGTGAGAGAGTCACGCCCGAGTGTCGCCGCTGCGCGGGCCTTTGGCGAGGCGTTGTGCCGAGTGCACCAAGCGGGAGCTACTGCTTTCGGTGCGCCACCTGAGGGGTGGGAGGGCGCCAACTTTATTGGCCGGGTGGAACAGCCCTGCGAGCCTTGTGAACGGTGGGGCGAATTTTACGCGGAACAGCGTATTAAGCCCTTTCTCGGTGGTCTGCCGGAAGAGGTGAGCGATAGCGCATTTGCGGCGGCTGATGCCATTGCAGCGGTCGATTGGGATGTTGCACCGGCGCGCATTCACGGTGATTTGTGGGCGGGCAATGTGCTGTTCCAGGAGGACACTGCGGTCATGATTGATCCTGCGGCGCACGGTGGGCATCCGTGGACGGACTTGGCCATGCTGGAGTTGTTCGGGGTGCCGTTCTATGACGAGATTCTGCGGGGCTATGGAGTGGGGCAGGAGTATCACCAGTGGGTGCCGATGCATCAGCTGCACCCGTTGTCTGTCCACGCGTTGACGCACGGCTCGGCGTACTATGCCCCGCTTGAGCGAGCCGCACGAGCCACGCTTGAGGCATTGCGATGAAGTGACTCAGCGCTGGGCGACGTCGATGCGGCTTTGGGATCGCCGATATCCCCGCTAACCATCTTTCGATTGACGGGTGCTTGGTGTTGTCGTAGGATTCCGGCGCGTTTTGTGTGTGGTGGTTGGGTGTTAGCTGCTGTCGGGTGGTGGGTCTGGTGGTCGTTCTGCTTCTCGTTCGGCGTTGAGTCTGGCTAGTGCTTCTTGGTATTCGGGCATTGCGGTGATTGGTGCACCCCAGGGTGGGATGAAGCTAACTCCGGTATTAAGGCGGTACATGTAGCCGCGCCCGGTAGGCCTTGACGGATCATCGTCGTTGATGCCGTTGTGGTAGGCGCACAGGAAAGTCAGGTTTTTGATGTTGGTGTAGCCACCTGCCTGCCAAGGCACCAAATGATGGACTTGGCAGTAATCAGCTGGCTTGTTACAGCCTGGCCTGGAGCAGGTGTGGAATTCAGCATGCAGGGTAAGGCGTTGTTTGAAGTTTGCCCCACGTTCTAGCCGCCAGGTGTCGATGGGTCCTTCAATAGGGTGGACGATGGTGGCGTAGCCGATGTCGGCAAACTTGTGGGTTAGGAATTCAGCGCCTGTCATGCGTGCGCCGTTGGTCAGGTTGAGCTCGATCTCGTCCCCGTCGCCGTTGATGATCTGGTCCAACTCGTTGAGAGTGACGATGACTTGGGTGCGCACGGCCGGCTTTGTACCGCCTGCTTGGTTGAAGAAGATGTCGTTGGCGGCTTGAAGGAGGTCGGTGTTGTTGGTGGACTCTAAGGCTGCGCGCATGTTGGCGATCGTGGTGGCATCGTCAGTAATGGAGAGCGTGTTGGGCCCTTCAGATCTGTAGGTGATGCGCACGCCTGGTTTAGCAGTTCTTTTGCGTGTGAGTTCTTTAAGCCGTGCGGTGGCAACGGCTCGGATGCGGTGGGCGGGTGTTGCGGCGAGTTTGATTCTGAGGTTCCAAGCATCCAGGGTCTTTTTCACCTTGGAGGTGTAGGTTTCAATCAGTGTGAGGGTGCCCAGGCTGTGGCGTTGGGCAAGGGCTGCGTGGCGGGCTTTGCGTTGTTTGCCTGTAAAGCGGGTGGGGCCGAAGTACACCTGGTGCAGGCCTGCGAGTTCGGTGGCATCGGAGGCATCCGCGCCGAGCGCGCGGAGCTCATCGGGTGTGCCAGGTATATGCTCCACCAGCGCAATCCCCGAGTTGCGAAGGCGGAGGTAGGTTTCGATATCCCCCATGGGCACAGAGACTAAAACAGCACCGTGTACCCCGCAACCGGAGAGGCAAAATTCCTGGTTGGAGGGCATGCAGGTAGGGGAAGGACTCGTATGAGAAAAGCCCCTCAGGTGAGGGGCTTGGCAGCTACATCTCGGTGAGTGAGCGGTCACCCGACCATTCGATATGGAAGGTGCCCTCGCGGTCCACGCGCTTGAAGGTGTGGGCGCCGAAAAAATCGCGCTGGCCCTGAATCAAGGCCGCAGGGAGGCGCTCGGCGCGCAGGCTGTCGTAGTAGGACAAAGAAGAAGCAAACACGGGTACCGGCAGCCCCAGCTGGGTCGCAGCCACAACGACGCGACGCCACGGGTCAATCAGGTTTTCCAGCTCACCCTTAAAATACGGGTCCAGAATGAGGGCCGGCAGGTCGGCGTTATTGTCATAAGCCTCACGGATGCGGTCGAGGAACTTCGCACGAATGATGCAGCCGCCACGCCAGATGGTGGCCAAGTCGCGCGGGTCCACGTTCCAGCCGAACTCGTCCGAACCAGCCTTGATCTCATCAAAGCCTTGAGAGTAGGCAATGAGCTTTGCGGCATAGAGCGCACGGCGAACATCCTCGACGAACTCAGCCTTGTCAACGTTGAGCTCGGTAATCGTTCCGGAAGGCAGCTGGCCCTCTTGGGCGGCGGCGCGCTGCGCGGTGGCCGAGGAGAGCGCACGCGCGAACACGGATTCGGCAATTCCGGTGATGGGGACGCCAAGCTCGAGGCCGTTAATGGCGGTCCAGCGGCCGGTTCCCTTCTGGCCGGCGGCGTCTACGATGACGTCGACAAGCGGGGCGCCTGTGTCCGGATCGGTCTGGGCAAGAACCTCAGCGGTGATCTCAATGAGGTAGGAGTCCAGGTCGCCGGCGTTCCACTCGCGGAAGGCCTCAGCGATTTCAGCCGGATCCATGCCCGCGCCATAGCGAAGGAGCTGGTAGGCCTCTCCGATAACCTGCATGTCGGCGTACTCAATGCCGTTGTGCACCATCTTCACGAAGTGTCCCGCACCATCCGGGCCGATGTGAGTCACACACGGTGTGCCGTCCACCTCAGCGGCGATGGATTCCAGGATCGGCCCCAGAGTTTCCCAGGACTCGGCCGGGCCGCCGGGCATAATGGATGGGCCATTGAGCGCGCCTTCCTCGCCACCGGAGATGCCCGCGCCGACGAAGTGACGGCCCTTAGCTGCGACCTCCTTTTCGCGGCGAATGGTGTCCGTGAACAAGGCATTGCCACCGTCGATGATGATGTCGCCCTCATCCATGGCCTCGGCGAGCTGGTTAATGACGGCGTCGGTAGCCGCGCCCGCCTGCACCATGATTATTGCCTTACGTGGGCGCTCCAGAGAGGCCACGAAGTCCTCAACGGTCTCGGAAGGGATGAAGGTTCCTTCATCACCATGCTCGCTGATGAGCGCGCGCGTCTTCTCCGGGCTGCGGTTGTAGACCGCGACGGTATTTCCGTTGCGGGCAAAGTTGCGCGCGAGGTTGGAGCCCATGACGGCTAGGCCCACAACACCAATCTGAGCGAGATCTGTCTTTTCAGCAGTTTGAGTCATGTCAACCATCCTACGTCACCGAAATCCACTAACCTGGTGTGGCATGAAACACTCTGAAATCTTCGAAAAGCTCGTAGCTGTATCCCAGGCACGGCCGCTTAACGCCGAGGAACTGCAGCTCATCAATTCGCACCCGCAGGGCCTAGCCGGGCTCATTGGTTTGCGTTTCACGCACATCTCGGCCGATGAGATTCGCTCCGAGGTTGACGTTGTTCCAGATCACCACCAGCCGTGGGGCGTGGCCAATGGAGGGCTTTTCTGCACGATTACGGAGTCCACTGCATCCGTGGGCAGCCTTATCCTTGCGGGCAAGCCAGTCGTGGGCGTCAACAACAACACCGACTTCCTCAAACCCGTGGCCGAAGGCACCGTCACCGCTGTCGCTACGCCGCTGTACAAGGGCCGCCGCACGCAGCTGTGGGAAGTAAAAATCAGCCAGGGCGACGTACTTCTCGCTGCTTCCACGCTGCGAACCATGGTGGTGCAGTAGCCCCTACAACCAGTTATTGCGCCGGAACCACCACCACATTCCGGCCACCACTAAGATCATGAGGCCAATTGCCCCGTAATAGCCCCATGAGAAATGCAACTCCGGCATGATGTCGAAGTTCATTCCATAGATTCCTGCCACAAGTGTCGGCGCCGCCCACATGCCAACCACCGCAGAGATCGTGCGCATGTCGGAGTTTTGCTGCATGCTGATCTTGGCCACGGAGGCGTCGATAAGCGAGGTCAAGCGCTCATCGAACCCCGCCACATGGTCTTGGACCACCAGCTGGTGGTCGTTGACGTCCCGGATATAGGAGCGAATCGTCTTCGGAATGAGATCCTTGTGGTCCGCTACCATCGCCCGCAAAGCCGGCGAGAGCGGCACGATCGCGTGCTTCATCTCCAGAATCTCACGCTTAAACATGTAGATACGGTCGATGTTGGGCAGCGAATTCGGGGTGAAGATTTCCTCTTCGAGTTCGTCGACCTCGATAGCGATGAGGCGGCAAATCTCCGAATAGCGGTCCACCATCATGTCCAGGATCTTCCACGCCAGCGAAATTGGGCCCTGCTCGACGAGGTCTTGCTCATCTTGGATCACATAGGCGAGATTAGGCAGCTTGGCGGAGTGGCGCACCGTGATAATGAACGTGGCACCAATGATCATCTGGATTTCACCAGTGGAGATAATTTGGCGCTTATCGGCGACCTCGTCGTGGTCGCGGTAGTTCACCGACCGTGCCACCACGAAGAGCTGGTCGTCGTAGCGCTCCAGCTTGGGACGCTGGTGCGCCTGGACGACGTCCTCGACGATGAGCTCATGGATGCGGAATTCAGCCGCTACCTTCGTCATCTGAGATTCGAGCGGCTCGTGCAGGCCTACCCACACGAAGCCGCGGCCGTATTCTTCCACGGTTTGCAGTGCGCTGTGCGGGGTGAACTCACCGGGCAGCGCCTCGCCGTCGATGAACACTCGGCAGTGCTCAATAGCACGCTCGACAGGCACGGAAAAACTCGGCGTACTATTGTCCGAAGTGTTTTTCTTGCGTGGCTTGAATGGTGACGGTACAGATGGCATCGTGTCTCAGCCTCCTTCGCTTCGTATAGGCGTTTTATAAGAGCGGCTAAATCTTACACCTCTAAAGGCCTATACTCGTTGTCATGCCTACCTGGAAAGAAGTAACTGCTGCGAACCCCGCCCATTCCCACAACTTTGCACGGAAATGGAAGACGCTACGGGCCCAGGGTAAGGACATCGATGGGGAAGCCCGGCTTATCGACGCCATGAGTGAACGCCACTCCCGTGTCCTCGACGCCGGCTGCGGTTCCGGACGGCTCGGAGGCGAGTTGGCCAAGCGCGGGCATACCGTAGTGGGCGTGGACGTCGATCCCATCCTGATCGAACATGCGGTTAACGACTATCCGGAGGCCCGCTGGGAGGTAGGTGACCTTTCGGAAGAGGAAATCCCAGAGGATAACTTTGACATCGCCGTGGCTGCGGGCAACGTCATGACTTTTATCGCTAACGAAGGGCGTGAGGCGGCCCTGCGCAACGTGTTTAACTCGCTTCGCCCTGGCGGCCGCTTCGTCGTCGGTTTCGGCGAGGGCCGCGGCTGGGGTTTCGAGGAGTTCCTTGAATTGGCCCGCGCGGTGGGCTACCGAGTGGACTTCATTTTCTCCTCGTGGGACATGAAGGTCTTTAAGGAGAACTCCACCTTCATGGTGGCCGTGCTTACCCGCCCTGGCGCCGATCTGCTGGGCTAACTTTGTGCCTCCGCGGCCAGGCGCCGGAGCCGGTGGCCGTGGTCAACGGGCCCGTGCCCGTGTCCGACGTGAAGCGCGTCGGCATGTTCAATCGCTTCGTGGAGCCACTCGGTGGCCCATACCAGTGCCTCGTCGAGGGATTCGCCCGCGCCTAGACGCGCCGCTAGGGCTGAGGACAGGGAACAGCCGGTGCCGTGCGTGTTCTTTGTATCAATCCGCGGGCAGGGCACGCGCGTGATTTCGCCGGAAGGGCTTACGGTCGCGTTATCGGCCTGGGCACCATCGAGGTGCCCGCCTTTGACTACGACCCACGTGTCGTTCTCGTGGGCCCACGTGGTTGCGACATCAATCGCCTCTTCGAGGCTTTGCGGCTCTGCTACTCCAGCGAGGACCGCTAGCTCAGGTAGGTTCGGCGTGACCACGGTCGCGCGGCGCGCCAGCTCCCGTACGGCGCGCTCCGCTTCCGGCTCGAGCAGGCGGTCCCCGCTGGAGGCAACCATGACCGGATCGCAGACCACCGGCACACCCGCGGGGAGGGAAGCGAGGAAGTCGCTCACCGTTTCGGTGATAGCGACGGATCCCAGCATGCCGATTTTAACGGCGTCGATAGTCACGTCGTCCTTGACGCTTGCCAGCTGCTCACGCAGAAAATCCACCGGTGGGGTGTGGATAGAGCGCACGCCCTGCGTATTCTGCGCTACCAGGGCTGTCACTACGGCCATGCCGTAGGCACCAGCGGCCTCAAAGGACTTGAGGTCGGCGTGAATACCAGCGCCGCCCGTCGGATCGGTGCCGGCAATGCTGAGGACTCGGGGCAGCGCAGGTTGGCTCACTGTTTCTCCTTAATCTGTGCTTTCTTGCGTCTACCGTACATGGGCAAAGAAAAAGGAGAGAGGATAATTCCTCTCTCCCTATAAGACGCGTAAGACCTAGTGGAGGTCGCGGTCAATTACGTTGCGAGCAACGCGCTGCTGCTGGGTGATTTCCAGGTTGCCGCGGTCGCGCGAGAAGGCGTTGAGCAGCCAGTGCAGCGCCACGAGGGTACGGCTGCGGAAGCCAACGATGTAGAAGATATGCAGGCCGAGCCAGGAGATCCAGGCCGGGAAGCCAGCGAACTCGGTCTTGCCTAGCTTGACCACTGCGTTGAAGCGGGAAATGACGGCCATGGAGCCCTTGTCGAAGTACTCAAACGGCTCGGCCTCGTTAGCGGTGGACTCCTCATCAATCTTGGCCTCGATGAGCTTGCCCACGTGGTTGCCGCCCTGGATGGCCACCTGGGCCACACCCGGAAGGCGGTTGAGGGAAATCATGTCGCCGACGATGTAGACGTTCTTGTACTCACCAACCGTGAGGTCCTCGTTGACAGAGACGCGGCCGGCACGGTCCGCCTCCACGCCTGCCTGGTCAGCGATAAGCTTGCCCAGCGGGGAAGCGGCGACACCGGCAGACCAGATCTTGGTCGCGGCCTCGATGGTGACCTCTTCCTCGGTCTTCATGTTCTTGTAGGTGACGGCGTCAGCGGTGACGTCGGTAACCATGGCGTTGAGGCGCACGTCAACTCCCAGCTTCTCCAGGGTGCGCTGTGCCTTGCGGCCAAGACGCTTGCCGAACGGCGGAAGGACCTGCGGGGCACCATCCAGCAGGTAAATCTTGGCGGAGGAAGAACCGAAATTGGAGTAGGTGCCAGCGAAGGTGCGCTGTGCCAGCTCAGCAATCTGGCCGGTGAGCTCAACACCAGTCGGGCCTGCACCAACGATGACGAAGGTCAGCAGCTTCTCGCGCTTGGCAGGATCTTCTTCCAGCTCAGCCTTCTCGAAGGCGGAGATGATGCGGGAGCGGATCTCGAAGGCGTCGTCAAGCGTCTTCATGCCCGGCGCGTGCTCAGCAAAGTGGTCGTTGCCGAAGTAGGACTGGCCAGCGCCTGCCGCTACGACGAGGGAGTCGTAGCCGTAGGTGCGAACCGCGCCATCGAGCTCGGCGGTGACGGTTTGTTCCTTGATGTTGACGTCGGAGACCTCACCGTTGACGAAGTTGACGTTGTCCTGGTGGCGCAGGATCTGACGCGTGGACGGGGCGATTTCGCCGGCGGAGATGACGCCGGTGGCTACCTGGTAGAGCATCGGCTGGAAGAGGTGGTGGTTCTTCTTGTCGATGAGGGTGATCTCAACATCCGCGTCCTTGAGCTTCTTAACCGCGTTGATACCGCCGAAGCCGGCACCGATAACAACGACGTGGTGGCGGCCGTTACTAGGACGGTAAGGAGTTTGCGCCATGGTGATTGAATACCTTCCTCAGAAAGCTAGATTATTTTACCCGAGTTAGTCTAAACCTTTCTAGCGGTACATGCATACTTTATGGGTTATTAACTGGCTTTTTGGCCGCGCCTTCACCTCTTTTGGGCCCACTCGTTTTAGTCTTAGAAAATACGTGTGTGCGATGAGGAAGGCTGGCTAGAGCGTGTATTCCCACTTGGCATCGATTGACGCTGCGACGTGGCCCGGCGTAGCAACCGTGCCCTCACCGCGTTTGCTGCGCTTTACGGGCGGCCGGACTGAAGCGGAGTTTGCGCAGGCCTGCGCCAAGGCAGGGGTGGAGCTGGAAGGCGAGGAGCCGGATTTGGCTGTGCTTCACGACGCCCTCTTTTCCCGCATCGCCGATTCGGGCTGGCTGGGCCTGGCCGAGTCTTATATGGCAGGGGAGTGGACGACGCCCGATTCCGATCGCTTGGTCAAGGTTCTCCTGCGGCTGTTGGGGGTGGGGTATCGGCCGAAGACGAAGGAGCTGGCGGTGGAGGCTTCGAGCCCTGGCGAGCTGCCCCTCGATGTGGTGAAACTGTACGCGGGCGACTCCTTGAGCCATTCGGGCGGAATTTTCGCTAGCGGCGTTCCCACCACGGTGCGCGAGGCGGTCCGCAGCTATAGCGCGCGGGTGGGGAGCAAGGAACCCAAGGAGCACTTCGTCGATGTGACGAGCGTGACCGAGCCGACGCACACGGACCGCGAGGATTTGGGCGATGCGCAGCGCCGCGCTGCACAGTGGCTTCTCGATGCCACCCGCACCGGCGCTGGTACACACCTTCTGGTTTATCCGGCGACTGGGCTGCAAGTAGCAGTTCAAGCCGTTGCCCGGCGCGCCACAGTTGACGTCCTTACGGGCGACACAGAGCAGCAGGCGCTGTTCGATGAACAACTGCTCCTCGAAGGCGCCGCTGACTCTGTCCATGTGCAGGGCATCGAAACAGCGTTGCCTAATCCGAAGAAGTGGCGCGGGCGCTATGACGCGATTGTCAGTGTGGAGAAGTTAGAGACGCTATCGCCCCCCGAGCGCCGGCGCTACGTGCAGATGCTGGATCGCTCGCTGGTCAGCGGTGGGCGTGTGGCCGTGGCCTCGTTGTTCGCCACCGACGCGATGACCCCGGCCGCCCGGTCCGCGATTCAGGTTCTGCGCGCCTATATCTGGCCCGGATTGGACTATCCGACGCTGGAGGAGACCCATCGACTCTTCGATAGGCGTTCCAACCTGCGCATCATCGCTCAAACCCACACCGGAAGCCACTACCTGGAAACGCTTCGCTACCAGCGCAGCTTCTTCGATGGGCGGCACCGCGAAGCGGCGGCAGCGGGCTTCGACCAGGTTTTCCGCCGCCTCTGGACTTTCCAGTTTGCGCTCCGTGAGGCGCTGCTCACCTTAGGAATGCTGGATGCCGTGCACGTGGTGGCGACGCACCGCAACCGCGGAGGCCGCCGTTAGCGGTCTACACTGGGCGGCGCCAGAAGCACAACCACTTTGCGGCCCGGAGGAAAAGAACATGGCAGACCGCACAGGAATTATCGCGCACCGAGGATATAACGGGTGGTTCCCTGAGAACACGTATCGTGCCTTCGAGGAGGCTCTCAAGCTTGATGTGGCCGGTGTGGAGTGCGACGTCAACCTGACCAAGGACCGGCAGGTGGTGGTTATCCACGACCAGACTGTGGATAGGACGTCGGATGGCACCGGCTCTGTCGGTGACATGACACTGGAGGAGCTGCGCACACTCAACTTTGGTACCCACGAGGATCCCCAACGCATCCTGCTTCTCGACGAACTTGTGGACCTCATCGAGTCATACCCCGGAAAGCAGCTGCTTATCGAGACGAAGCACCCGTCTCCTTTCGGGGCGCGACTCGAAGAGTCGGTGGCCGAAGTCCTGCGCAACCGACATCTCGATGCCGATCCACGGTTCAACCTGATTTCCTTTAACCCTGAAGCAATTGCGCGATTCCGAAACCTATTGCCATCCCTGCGATCCTTTCTTCTCTTGGAACCGGACGCGGGACTACCAGATTCTCTCGAGGGCGCTTCGGGCTTTGGGCCTTCCATTCGCCAGGCACGGTTGGAAGCTGACTTCTTTGCAGGCGTCGACAGACAGTCCTACGTATGGACGGTGAATTTACCGAAGGACATGGAGTGGTGTCGTAACAATGGGGTAGAGCTCATGGCAACGGACTTGCCAGAGCTAGCACTCGACGTTGTGCGCCCAGCGAGTTAGCGCCCAACTACGCCCGTAGCCGCGGTGTTCATGGCAGAAAAGGTCTAGCTGTAAAGACGGCAGCGCTCTCTCACCCGGGAGTTTCTGTGGAGTCCTTTCTCCCGTGCTTCGTGTGACGTTCCCCACGCGCAAGGAATGCTTTTGGGGGCTAGGCCCCTGGAATTTTCTTTTTGTTTATACAATCAAAACGTTGAGTAAACTTTCTGTTTACTGCCTTGGTCTAGTTTCTTCTGCATGGCAAAAACCATCCCCGCGAGCGGGCGAACGGCTACGATCCCTCCTGTTACCGAGAAGCCGATCGTCTCCGAGGAGTACGCGGGCCACCCACGCAAGCGAAAGCTCGACTGGCGCCAGATCGGCCTAGCGGCATTGCTGATTGGCCCGAACCTTCTCCTTCTCATTCTTTTCACCTATCGACCACTGGTCGATAACATCCGCATCTCTTTCTTTAACTGGAATATTTCATCGCCGACGATGACTTTCGTCGGTCTGCAGAACTACATCGACTGGTTCCAGGCGCCAGATACTGGACGCGTGGTGTTCAACACTGTCGTCTTCACCTTCTTCGCGGTGGTCGGTTCGATGGTGCTGGGGCTAGCGCTGGCATTGCTTCTGGACCAGAAGCTTTTTGGCCGTGCGGCTGTGCGCTCAATTGTTTTCGCGCCCTATGTCATCGCGGGCGCGGCGATTGGCGTTGCCTTTCAGTTCGTCTTCGATCCCAACTACGGTCTTATCCAATACTTCCTGGGCCTAATCGGGGTCGATGTGCCGAACTTCTACCAGCAGCAGAACTGGGCACTGTTCATGATTACGGTGACCTACGTGTGGAAGAACGTCGGCTACGTTTTCGTTATCTATCTTGCTGCCCTGCAGGGGCGCCGGCGCGACCTCGATGAGGCCTCTGAGATTGACGGCACCCCGGCCGCGCGCCATTTCTTCCGCGTGGTCCTGCCGCAGCTTCGCGGCACCACGTTTTTCCTGTTAATCACCGTGCTGCTCAATTCTTTCCAAGTTTTCGACATCATCAACGCGATGACCGGCGGTGGACCGTTTGGTTACGGAACCTCCACGATGGTTTTCCAGGTGTACCAAGAGACGTTTATCAACAACCGTGCCGGCTATGGCGCTGCCGTGGCCACCATCATGTTCCTCGTCGTGCTTGTCATTACGGTGTTGCAGATTAAGTTGCAGGAAAGGATGGATAAGTAAATGTCCGAAAAACGCGCGATCCCGGCTTCCATCAAGGTGGGGCTCCCGCAAGCGAAGGGAGAGCTGCCACCGGTTCCTGGTTCGCAGTCCCTCGCAGCACCAGTCATCACCGAGGCCCAGCGCAAGCGTAAAGGTGAGCCGGTTGATCATGGTCATCCAGCAACGAAGGTCGTCGGCTACATTGCCTTGGTACTGACAGTGCTGATGATTATGGTGCCGCTGTACTTCATCTTCATCACCAGCTTTAAGTCTTTCCAGGATGTGTACTCGGACCCGATTTCCTTCTGGCCTCATCCTTTCAAGGCAGAAAACTATTCCTATGTTTGGCAGACTTCTGGCTTCTCGAGCTATCTGAGAAACTCCATCATCATCACGCTGGTTCTCACGGTGGTGGAGGTAGTCCTCGGAGTGCTGACTGCCTATGCCTTCGCATTCATTCGCTTTCCCGGCCGGAATCTGCTCTTCTTGCTCATCATCGCCTCGCTGATGGTGCCCAACCAGATCACCATTATTTCCAATTACTCGTTGGTTGCGTCATGGGGTTGGAGAGACACCTACGCTGGAGTCATCATCCCGTTGGCGGGCGTGGCGTTCGGTGCCTTCCTCATGCGCAATCACTTCCAATCATTGCCGCCGGAGATTCTCGAGGCCGCGCGCATGGACGGGGCAGGA
>NZ_CABTZR010000040.1 GCF_902489365.1 uncultured Corynebacterium sp.
GCCCGGGGCCCGCCACAAGGCGGAGCCCCCACATCTGCAGCATGCCAATCCAATCAGACGTCGGGTGCATGACGGCGCCGAGAGAGGCGTAGAGGACGTTCTCAAAGACTTCGAAACCCCAGCCCACAAGCGCGCCGACGATGAAACCATGCCATGGGCGGTTGAGCTGGCGGAAACTGAGTAACACAAAAACCACGCCCAGCGCCTTGGCGAATTCCTCTGGATAAGCACCGGACCAGGACATCATGGATTCTTCCCAGCCCACCCCTTTGGTGAGGGAGGTGAACGGCAGCGCGGAGAGAAGCGCTAAAGATACTGCGGTACCGCCTCCCCACAGCACGCTGGCAGTGGCCCAGCCTGTGGCTGGCCGTGCCCACATTGGGCTAAGCCGCCACAGGTATAGGCCTAGTGCTAGAAAGGTTAGTCCGATCAGCAGACTTATCAGGCCTGGGAGCGGGGCAACGAGAAAGGAACCCAACAGATTGATAAGAGCTGCGGGTAAGCAGACACCAATGAGGACCCATAGGGTTACGCGGAAGATCTTGCTCACTTGAAGGCCTCCATAAATTGATCGGCGAATTCCTCTGGGTTTCCGTCCGAGAAGACGAGCTCGTAGTTGAGGTTTCCCTTGGCCACGCTGAAGGCAACGACGGGGATGTACGTATACGTTCGCAGGACGAGCATGCCGTCATTGTTTTCTACTTTTTCTTTCGGCATCGACCCGAAAGTCGTGGCTCGCACAGCGCGGCGCAGGGCCAACTCATCATCGTCGACATCAGAGGTGAGATAGGCCTCGACTAAGGTATCGCCGCAGTCCCAGGCCTGGTTGGCCACGGATTCGTAGTTGACGCTGCATTCCAGTCCGTTGATGGGCTGGCGCCACTCCGGATCATCGAGGACAACTGGCTCTATTTCTGGCTCATGTTCCGGCAGCGCCAAACTGAGGACGGCGGGCGTGCCCAGCACGAGAAGGGTTACTCCAAGTACCGCGAAAAACGGCCCCGTCATCTTCGCTGGCGGGAAACGATAAGAAGTCATGCACACCACACTAATGGGTACATCTGACATAGAGTGAAGTGCATGAAGGATCTGTATCAGTTTGTTAATGGCCCTTGGATTGAGTCCCACGTTATTCCCGATGACCGCGGTGTTGACGGGACTTTTCACGCGCTTCGCGACGAAGCCGAGGAACTCGTCCATGACATCGTTAAGGAAGACGAAGGCCGTCCGGGGATCGTGTATTCCTCCCACATGGACGTTGAGGGAGTGAACGCTGCGGGAACGGCGCCTTTGGCCGAAGATTTGGACAAGCTGGTGGCGGCGGACCCGGAAGAGCTGGCGCACAACCTGGGCGTGCTGGAGCGCGAGGGCGTCGGCGCCCCGGTTACCTTCTGGGTAGAAAAGGACTCCGGCTCCGAGGAGGCGGTGGCCTACATTATCCAGTCCGGCCTGGGCCTTCCAGATGAGGCTTATTACCGCGAGGAAGCCCACGCGGAGACGCTTGAGGCCTACGAGAAGCACGTCGCAGCGATGCTTGGATTCCTGGATCCGGCTCGCCTCTTCGGGCTGGGCGCGGAAGCGGCCGCTACGCGCATCGTGAATCTGGAAAAGGAAATTGCTGCAGGGCATTGGGATGTCGTGGCCTCGCGTGATGCGGTGAAGACGTATAACCCGGTGGACGTCGCCAAGCTGCCCAGCATCACCCGCGCCATCCTGAACGGTGGGGCACTGCCGGAGCACCGCGCGGTGGCCATGATGCCGTCGTATTTTGAGCACCTGGAGGGTCTGTTTACCGCCGGCCGCATGGCGGATTGGCAGCTGTGGGCCACGTGGCACATTCTGCTGTCGCGCGCGCCGTACCTTACTGAGGAGATCGGTAGGAAGAATTTCGAGTTCTACGGAACCAAGCTTTCCGGCGCTACCGAGCAGCGTGACCGCTGGAAGCGCGCCGTGGGCCTGGCAGAGAACATGGTGGGCCAGGAGATTGGCAAGGTCTTCGTGGACAAGCACTTCCCTCCATCCTCGAAGTCCGAGATGGATGAGCTGGTGGAATACCTTACCTCCGCGTACCGCGAGAGGATTTCGCAGCTGGAGTGGATGACCCCGGCCACTCGTGAGCGCGCGCTGGAGAAGCTCTTGCAGTTCAAGGCCAAGATTGGTTATCCGGAGACCTGGCGTGACTATTCCGACCTAGAGTTTTCACCCAAGGGTGCGGACCTGGTGGCCAATGTGCGCGCAGGCAGCGCGTGGAGCCACGATTATGAGCTGGCCAAGATTGGCAAGCCGGCCGACCGCGACGAGTGGTTCGCAACCCCGCAGACGGTCAATGCCTTCTACAACCCAGTAGTTAATGACATCACCTTCCCGGCGGCGATTCTGCGCCCGCCGTTCTACAACCCGGACGCGGACGCGGCGGAGAACTTCGGTGCCATCGGCGCGGTGATTGGCCACGAGATTGGGCATGGCTTTGATGATCAGGGCTCGCAGTATGACGGCCAGGGCAACCTCAACTCCTGGTGGACGGATGAGGACCGCGCGGCCTTCGAGAAGCTGACCGCGAAGCTGGTGGACCAGTTCCAAGGGCAGGTGCCGAAGGTGCTGGAAGGCACCGATTCCGCAGGCGTCAACGGCAGTTTCACCCTGGGTGAGAACATCGGTGACCTGGGTGGACTGGGGATTGCTGTGGTGGCCTACAAGAACTACTGCGCCGACAAGGGCTTGGACATCAACGGCCAGGTCGCGCCCTTTGAGGCAGAGGGCGCTGAGCCGGAATTGGCAGAACACGAGTACACCGGTCTGCAGCGTTTCTTCCTGGCGTGGGCGCGCGTGTGGCGCACTGCCATCCGCCCGGAGATGGCCACGCAGTACCTGGCCATTGATCCGCACTCGCCGGCGGAGTTCCGTTGCAACATCATCGCCGAAAACATCGATGAATTCTACGAGGCTTTTGACGTCGAGGGTGGACTGGTCCCAGAGGAGCGCGTCACCATCTGGTAGTACCCTTGGGGGCCATGAGTGAGTGGAATATCGGTGGTACTGATCGCCAACTAAGTCCGGAACAACAGCTCGAGCAGCTCTCCTCCTACATGGAGGTGCACTACCCGCTGCCGGACTTCCGCCCGCCGTGGGCCGGTGGAGGTTCGCCGGAGGCGGACCGCTATTGCGCGCTGCTGCCGGACCGTATCGTGCAGGCCTCCATGATGGTGCTGGGATCCGCGGTGGATCACTCGCTGCCCGGCACCGTTTTTACGGAAGGCGTGAGCGTTGAAGACTCTGAGGTTGGAGCGATCTTTAGGCCGTCAGAAGAGTCTGGTCGCTGGGCGGTGTCGCTGCACTCCGGCGGCTGGTGGCGCGGTGACGGCAAGGCGCTAGAAATGCAATGGCGGCCCGAAGTTGCTGCCGCAGCGCAGTTGTCGGGCACGACGATCATTGATGTCGATTATCCGTTGGCGCCGGAGCACACCGTGGCGGAGATGGTTCAGTCGGTTCAGGCGGCCGTCGATTATGCGCGCGAGCATGGTGCCGAGCGCGTGACGGTGTGGGGATATTCCTCCGGTGGGGCGCTCGCAGCGCTGGTGCCTGCCGACGCCCTCCTCCTCACCTTCCCCGACTTCGGTGCGCTGGCCAAGCTGCCGGAGGAGATCCGCGGTGACTACGTCCTCGATGTTGAGAAGCTGCCGGGGCTGTATTCTGACATCTTGGTCCAGACCGCGGCGCAGGATGAGATTGCTGAGCGCGTGGAGGTCCCCGGTGCACAGACTGCGGAGTACGTGTCCATGCACCGTATTTCGACCCCGGCCGTGGCGCGGCAGCGCATTAAAGATTCGGCCGAGTTCCTGTAGTTCTACTGTTCGCCCTCGGGGCGAATCTTCATCTCGGAGTTCTTCCACAGGCCGGAGCGCTGGATGATTTCCTGGTCGATATCTGCCTCGAGCGGGGCCTCGCCGCGGGAGTTGGTGCGCAGCTCATACTTTTCAATGGAGCCCCAGTCGCGCGCCCAATCGTTGTTGAGGTAGCTCGGGATCTCATAGGAGTAGTTCACTGCCTCCGCGGTTGCCAGCGCACCACCACCGGAGAAGGACTGGAAGTCCGTGAGGGAGGTTTGTGCGGCGGCGTCGGGAAGAATGCGGAACTGCGGGATCTCGGTCACGCCGGCGTAGTGGTCGAAGGTGCGCTGGCAGGGGAACTGCAGGGCCACGGACCAGTCGAGGAGCGCCGGGGTAGAGGAATCGAACTGGGAGTTGATGGTGGCAAGCTCCGGGACGCGCGGCGGTGTAAACGCCATCCAATCGTCCTCATCGGTGGAATCATCGACCGCGACGAGGCGCACAACGTTGGCCTCCTCTGGGAGCTCGTCTAGAGCAATGCGGAGGTTGCGCCATTTGGGGGTCGCGCCGACGTCGGAAAGCTCGGCCTCACCCTTGTTGGTGACCTTGCCATCCTTGAGTGTTCCGTACTCCAAGGTGAGCTCGGTGCCCTCCTGCTCCACTCCGTTGACGTCGTGGTGGTAAATCTTGCCGGCGGCAGCGACCGAGAGGACGGGGGTGTTTTCGCCAGGTTCCGGCAAGTTGTACCACTGGGTGGTGATGGTGGCGGTCGAGCGCTGCGATTCATCGTAGGAGCCCATGACCGGGACCTTCCGGTAATCCAAGTTGAACGGCAGGTGCATCTCGGAGCCGTTGACACCCAGGGTTCCGCGCACGCCGCCGGCGGAGGAGTCGGTGACCTCGGTTGCCTTTTCCTCGGATTCGGTGAGATCCTTCTGTTCATTGGACGTCGCCGAGTCCTCACCGGTGGTGTTGGCAATAGCGCCTACCGACGCCGAGTTGAGGTTCTCCGGCTCAATATCTTCCTTGATCATATTGGGGCCGAAACCGAAGTTGTCCTCCTTCTTGTCAACGAGCGAGTCCTGGAATTCGCCCTCGACCGGAGTGAGGAAGGATTCATTGGTGTTGGTCTCCACCATGGTGGAATCCGCCAGCGAGCAGGTATCGCCGCGCAGGGAAGTCAGGTTGCCCTTGCCCACGGAGTAGGAATCCGCCTGGGCCACGTAGCCCTTGGCAAAGGAGGCACACGAGAAGGCCACGATGATAATGCAGGCCGCCGCAATCGGTGCGGACATGACACCCGCCCAGCGCGAGACCTTGGCGGCATTGGCGGCCTCGAATTCCTCGAGGGTGCCGGCGGTTTCGGCCTTGTTCTTGCGATAGCTGTGAACCAGGGACTGGTAGAGGCCAATCGCCAGGACCACCATGGCGATGGCCAGCACCACGGTGTTGGCCTCGATGCCCTTGAACTGCACGGTGCGGTCCCACCACGGGATGCCGAAGGAGGATACGTACCACCAGGCGTTCCAGCCGCCCAGGGAGATGGCCAGGAGGAAGATCACCGCGGCGATGGAGAAGGTCCGGGCACGCGGGGAGCGCATGGCAATCTGGGAAAGAACTACCGAGCCGAGCGCGGCGATGACGCCGGCGACACCGGCGTAAATGCCGAAGTGGTGCGTCCACTTCGTCGGCGTGAACATGAGGAAGAAGGCCGAGAGCGCCATGATGGCCAGCAGGCGCTTGGTGGGATCTGCCTCCGCACCGACGACGCGGTGGTCCTTGATGAAGGCATAGATGATGAGCGCCAAGCAGAAGAGCATGGTGAACATTGCAAAGCGGCGCGTCAGGGAGCCGTCCACGGAGGGCTCGAAGAGCGTGGAGTAGCGCACGAACTCCGAGTACCACGGCAGGGACGGGCCGACCGCGGAACGCACGCGAGTGGATTCGAGGACCGACGCTAGCGTTTGGTCCCCGAAGGCAGCGACCATGACAGCGGTGCCACAGGCAAGGAACGGGGCGATGAGAGCTGTCCAGCCGATCTGGGGAGCGCGCTTACCCATGATGCGGAACAGGGCGGGCAGGCAGACCAGGAAGATGCCCACTGCGGTGAGGCCGGTGGGGCCAGCGGCCAGGGTGATGGTGGCGATGATGGTGCCCACCGCTGCCGGAAGGAGGCGCTGGGTGGAGATGGCGCGCTCGAAAGAGGCCCACGTCAGCATGACGCCGAGGGCCACGATGGGCTCGGGGCGGATGCCGTTGTTATAGGGCAGCCAGAAAGCCAGGAACATGAACGCGGCGGTCCAGTGCGCCAGGCGGCGCTCGTTGACGCGAGCGCCGAAGCGCGGAAGCATCTCGCGCGACAAGATAAACCAGATGATGAGCGCTGAGATAAGCGCAGGCAGGCGCACGATGATGGACGCGCTGGAGAATTGCGCCAGCCATGCCACGAGGTCGTAGTACGGCGCGCCGAACGGGGCCTCGGGGACGCCGTACCAGCGGTAGTAGTTCGCCATATAGGTCGCGTGATCGGAAACGCGTCCCATGGTGAGGATGAAGCCATCATCGGAGGTATTAGCACCGAAGATGTACCACCAGCCGAGAACAGCCGCCACGACGCCATCGAGCGGGCGGATCTGCTTCCAGGTTTCGGGCATGAAGCCACGGCGTTTGCCATCGAGGCGGTCGATTCGCCACAGGCAGACCAGACTGATCACCACCATGGCCAGGCCCAGCCACATGGCGATGAGCTTGAGCGGTGTCGGGGAGGAGGTGAACCGAGAGTTGATCTCCACGTGGATGCGGAGGTCGTCGCCAAGCTCGGCGAGGGCTTCCGGGGAATCGTCGATCTCGGTATAAACGCCGGTGACCTGAGGGCGGAGATCCTCCTCGGAGGTCTCTTTGTGCTTGCCCAAGGAGACGGTGGTGCCGTCACCGGTGGATTGGATGCGGAGCGTGGAGTCCTCAGGCAGCTTCGCCACCTGCTCGGCCGTGAGAGAGAAAATGACCTCATCGAGGCTGGTCACCGAGAGACCATCCTCGCCGGCGCGGACAAACATGCCGCGGTTGGAGGCCTTCTTGGACTCCGGGGGCACGGTGCCGTAAAGCAGGTCCTGGCCATCGCGCAGCTTATCGACGGCCTTCAGAGGGATCTCTGCATCGATCTCCTCCGGCGCCACCGAGATGAGCGGGGCGTTGATGGACTGCAGGGAGTCCTGCTGGGGCCAATCGAAGGAAGATTGGGTTTGGTTCACCGGCAGCAGCGGTGTGGCCACAAAGCACAGGAAACCGATGAATCCAGCGATGATGGCGGTGAGCCGCAGGGACTGCGGTGCTCGCAGTGAAGAGGTATTCCGATCTGACACGGCGATCAGTCTACGTCACCGCCTTGGCTTATTAAGATCTGGCCGCGACGACGAAGGGGCCAATCTGTTTAGTGGTCCAGCCTTCTTCAAAGACCTCCGGGTTGAAGAACACCGCGCGGTAGCGCACGTTGGGCTGATTGGGGTAAATGTCTTCTGCCAAGTGCGTCTTGTAGCCATCCCCGGGTTCCTTGATGTCACCGCGGAAGATGAGCACGTCTGGGCCGCGCCACGGTGAGGACTCGAGGGAATGCGAGAACTCCTTCGGAGTCTGGTCCCAGGAATTGGAAGCCCACTCTTCAATCTGCAGGTTACGGGTGCTGAACTCTCCCAACGGGTTGGCATAGTTGCTGGTGAAGGCGTTAAACCCGTAGTAGGGGTTGTAGGCCATGAAGAGCTTTTCGTCCGTGAGGACGACGGTGTCGTCGGCCGCGTAGCCCTGGGCGTCGATGAACTCACGGATCTTTCCGTAATTAGCGGAAGAATCGCTGGTGTAGCGGTCCGCGCGCTCCCCGTAGCCGTCGGTATCGGTATAAGCGTGATCTAAGGCGGTCACGTTCGTCGCGGGGATTTGCTGCGCATAGTAAATACCGCCCAGCCCCATGATGATGGCAAAGACCAGGGTCATGCGCTTGCTGATGGTCTCAGTAATGCCCGCCGGGTAGAGCGTGGGCAGGCCCATGAGGCGGACGTCGGCCAGCGCGAGAATGCCCGCCGTGGCGAAGAGGACCGCGACCATCAGCTCCAGGCGGAAGCCCAGCAGCGTGCTGCCGGCGAGAGTCATGACCATGGAAGCCAAAGTCCACAGGTAAGTGCCGACGAGCGCGGTGCCCATAGCTCGGATTTCGGGCTCATCGACGCGCAAGATGAGGTAGATCAGGCCAATAAGGCTGAGGGCGCCGATGACGGACAAGGAGAGGAAGGGCGCCGGGATTTGGGTGCCCTCCTCCGGCAGGTAGTGCTGCGCGGTGGATTCTAGCGGGGCGGTGGCGTGCAGGACGGCGTGCAGATACGGTGCCCAAGCAATCGCGGCGATGGCCAGGGATCCGGCCGCGATGGCGGCGAGGCGCACGAGGGGAGTCCACGTACGGTCGGCCACGCACGTAACGAGTGCAATGAGGCTGACGATGGTAAGCGCCACGGCTCCCGTGTACAGCGTGTAGAAGCAGGCGGAGATTCCGAGGTAGATGGCGATTGCGGCGGTGGAGAACCACGAGGAGCCGTAGAAGGCGTGTGAGCACAGGACAGCTACCGCTGGTACGCCCATTGCGATGACCGCGGAATACGGTTCTTCAGCGCCGATGGTCAGGGTCACCGCTGTGGTGGTCAAGGCAATGGCGGTGGCTACCGGTAGGGAACCGGCAAGCCGCTGCCACAGCGGAACCAGGATGCACCCGGCCACGGCCAAGGAGATGAGGCTCCAGGGTTGGTAGACCTCCCAGCCGGGCATGTTGAGGATGTTGGCCAGCCGGCCGCCCAACCAGAACCAGCCCAGCGGGTAGAAGGTGGGCAGGCCCTCGTAGTTCATGTCCGCATAGGAGCTGGCTTCCGTGACGCGGGTGAGGAATTGGGTGCGGAACACCTGATCGACCTGGACGCCGTCGAGCCAGAGGCGCGAGGCCGATAGTGGCAGGCCGATACTGGTTAGCGTGAGTAGCGCTGGGGAGATGTAGCACAGGGCGGTGGTCAGCCACGTCCGCCAGCGGGGCCGCGGCGAGGCACCAATAACCCACCACACGCACAGAGCGCCCACCAGGAGAACGGTGAGCGCAGTTCCCGCGGTGCTCAATGCGCGGGTCACCATCGACGTGCTGAACGCCGGAAGGGAGACCGTCTTGAAGGCGAAGAAACCAATGAGCGTGATAAGGCCGCCACCTACAGCGGCGGCGGCCATTCCCACGAGAGTGGCGCGACGCGTCAAGCGGTCGACGTTATATTCCACGGTGGGGGAGATAGACGACGTGGCGGGAGACTCAGTCATGCACTTAGTCTCCCACACGCCGTGGACTTAGCGGAACTTTAGAAAGGCAGCTTCCGGAAGATCGCCTGCGGGATGAACTTGAATCCCAAGGACACGTACTCAAAGAGCGGGTGCACGAAGATGGACTGCTTGCCGTCGAGCACTGCCTTGACGGTGGCCTTGGCTACGTCGGAGACGTTAACGGTCAGTGGTGCCTCGCCGGCGTCTGCCGACATCTTGGTGCGCACCTGGCCCGGGCGGACCACGAGCACGTTGGCGCCGGAGCCGCGCAGGGCCTCGCCGAGGTTGATGAAGAAGCCGTCCACGCCGGCCTTGGAGGCGCCGTAGACAAAGTTGGAGCGGCGCACGCGCATGCCGGCGACGGAGGACAGCGCCACGATGGTGCCGTGGCCCTGCTGCTGGAACTTCTGTCCGAGTAAGACTCCGAGGGAGACCGGTGCGGTGAAGTTAGTCTGGGCCGAGGCAACTGCCTTGGCCTGGTCCTGCCAGAGTTCCTCCTGGTCACCGAGGGTGCCGAAAGCGATGATGGCGACGTCGACATCGCCGCGCTCAAACGCGCGCTTGACGACGTCCCCGTGGCCCTCGAAATCAGTCGCGTCAAAGTCGATGACCTCGACGTCGCCGCCGCGGGACTCGATGGTGGCGCGGGCCTCCGCGATGCGTGGGGAGTCGGCACGAGCAGCCAAGGTGACCTTGGCCGGACCGCGCTCGAGGAATTCCTCGACGATGCCGAGGCCGATCTCGGAGGTGCCGCCGAGAAGGAGGATGTGTTGTGCTTGGCCTACTGCATTCAGCATGAGGTTATTCCTTTCTAGTGCAGCTCGAGGCGGCGGGACATATCGGAGGCGAAGACGCCGGTCGGGTCGATGTCGTTGCGGGTCTTGAGCCATCCCTCGAGGCCCGGGTACATCTTGTGGAAGTTCTCCGCCGAGGTGCGGGACTCCTTGGCCAGGTAGAGGCGGCCACCAAATTCCATGACGCGCTTGTCTAGATCGTCGAGGAAGGTGCCCAGGCCCGGCTTGATGGGGAAGTCCACGCAGACATTCCAGCCCGGCATCGGGTAAGACAGCGGGGCCTTGTTGCCCGGGCCGAAGAGCTTGAACACGTTGAGCGCGGAGTAGTGGCTGGAGCGCTGCATGTCCCGGATGATCTCCTTGAAGGGCTCGACGGCGTCGGTCGGCACCACGAACTGGTACTGCAGGAAGCCGTTGGAGCCGTAGCCGCGGTTCCACTCGCCGATGAGATCCAGCGGCTGGTAGAACTGCGTGAGGTTCTTGACCTGGTTACGCGCCGGGGCGCCCATGAGGTAGTAGGCCTCGCCGATAGCCATGAGCGAGAGCTTGTTCATGGTGAAGTTCGGGAAGATATCCGGAACGGTCATCAGCTGCGGGGCATTGAACTTCAGCGGATCTTTCGCCAGCTTCGGGTTCAGCTCCTCCAGCTGCTCTAGCGTGGCCAGGGAGCCGCGGGAAATGGTGGAGCGGCCCAGTTTCGGCTCTGGGGAGATGACGTCGAACCACGCGGAGGAATAGGTGTAATTGTGCTCTGATCCATCGGAGTGGAAGGCGATGGTTTCCTCGAGGTTATCCGTGCGGTCGGTATCCGCGATGAAGTAGGCGGTTTCCGTCTTCGTCATCTTGATCTTGGCGCGCAGGATGATGCCGGTAAGGCCCATGCCGCCGACGGTGGCCCAGAAAAGATCGCCGCTCGGGTCATCCTCCGAGCCTTCCGGGGTCAGGTGCAGCACGCGGCCGTCTGCCACGAGCAACTCCATCGAGGCGACATGATCACCGAAGGAACCGGCGGAGTGGTGGTTCTTGCCGTGGATATCCGGGCCGATAGCACCACCGATGGTGACCTGGCGGGTACCCGGCAGAACCGGGACCCACAGGCCATAGGGCAGGGCGGCCTTCATGAGCTGGTCGAGGGTGACGCCACCGTCGACGTCGACAATGCCCGACTCCGGGTCGATGGAGTGGATTTTGTTGAGCGGTTGCATGTCGATGACGAGGCCACCGGCGTTCTGCGCGGGGTCACCGTAGGAGCGGCCCATACCGCGGGCGATGACGCCACGGCGCAGGTGGGAAGGCTTATCAGCATTGTCCTCAGCCACCTGGGCGACGGCCGTCTTGATGACGTCGACGTCTGGGGTGGACAAAACGTGGGCGGTTGTCGCCGCCGTGCGGCCCCAACCGTGGAGGGACTTCTCAGTAGTATGCAGTTCCATCTCTTACTCTTTGATTCGATGTGATGGGTCGGTTTTATACACTACCTAGGCGATAGTGCCTGTGGCGTGAGTGAAAACGTGAGATTAGGTACAAAAGCCAAGCAAACGGAACATTTGTTCTGTCCGGTTGTGTGGGTTTCGGTCCTGTTTATGGCTAGTACAGATCCATGATCTGCCGGATTTCCTCGGGAAGTTCGTCTTGGGAGGTGATCTCGGGGCCTTCATAAGAACGCAGGATTTCATAGACACGGCCGCGCGACGTGGAGTCGAGGATGGGCAGTTCCTCGGCGATGAGCCGCGTCATAAAACCATTGAGTGGCAGTGAGGTGTGCTCGGTAGCGAGGAAGTGCCCGTGGCGCTTGTCGTCCTCGGCGCGCTCATCTTGCGCCGCGCGCTGTGCCGGAGTGAGGTGCTCTTTTTTGGAGGAGTACATGCACGGTAGCCTACCGCCCGCCTAAAGTGGTGCGGTATGACTTCTCCCAAGCAAGACAATTATGCCCTGGATGACACCCTCGCCGGACGTATCACCCAAGCCACGGCCGTGGCGATCATGACCTCTTATCCGGATTGGATCAAGAACAAGACTGCGCTCGTGTCCGCCTATGTCCTGTCTTTCTTAGGCTTTGGTGCACTCGTGGCAATTACTAATGCCGAGAGCCATGAGGGGCAACCGGAGCCGGAGAAGCCGGAGGTGTCGCTGTGGGCGCTTCCGGTTGGCCTTGGTGCGCTCGTGGTTGGCGGCTGGTTGGGGATTAAGGCACAGCGGGGAATCGTTAGCTTTATCCGCCGCCGCGGCGTGGCAAAACCGTGGACAGTGTGGGGCGGAATCGGGGCCGCCATCGTGTTCATCCTCAGCGAGCTCGAAGCACGCGAGAACGCCGCCCGAAACTAAAAGTGCGTATGGTGGGGCACATGAGCTCACAGGTCACAGATTTGGCGCAGGTCCGCGCCAAACGTGGTGATTCTGCTCGAACACTGCTGTGTCAGGTGTCCAATGTTCGCGCGGAAGCCGAGGTGCACCGTCAGATTGGTTTCTCGGACGCACTCACGCTGGAAGAGCTTCATCATATTCTCGAGGTCTGCTTCGGACTGCCTCAAGAGGATTCGCCGTGGCACTTTTTTGAACATACCGATGCCCGCGGCCAACGAATCGATCCGAGCCATACCGTGCGCGAATTCTTAAGCCGCGAAGGCGAGCAGATTGATTATGCCTGGGGGCTGTGGGATTTCGAGATAGTCGTGGTGGAGACCTATCCGCGCGATAACGGCACGCCGGAGGCTCTGTGCGTAGGCGGCTCCGGATCTTTTCAGACACCGTTTGATCTCACCGCCGTGAATGCTGAGCTCACAGGCCAGGAAACCATTGATGAAGTTCTGGATCTTGTGGTTAGTCCCGTCCGCGCGCTCATTGAAAGAACCCGGCTCTATGACTTCGTTCCGCTCCTCCAAGCTTTGGACTTGCATCGCGAAGTCAGCATTGATGCTCGGGCGTACCGCCAGCTGCGTACTCTGCCGCGAGAAGTAACAAACGAAGGCAAGGACGCCTTTTGGTCGATGGCGCTGGCGCTGTCCTGCATGGGCGGGCGCGAGCTGACGGATTCCGTGGTGGAGACCGCCATGGCGGCATTGGGCTGGGTCGACGATGACGGCGAGGAGCTTCGCGGTGCTGAGATTCGGGAGCTGTGCACGGCTTCGCTTAAGGTGCTTTCTTCTCTCGGCGCCTATGGTGAAGACGCCGTCGCACCCGTGGATCGCCTGGACATTTACCGCGCCCTCATCCGCGGGTAGAGTATTCCGCCGTGACTGAACCTACTTCCACCCTAAAGACACAGCTCGTGCGCTTTGTCTCCGTCGGTGTTTTCACTGCGGCCATCGACTATGGCCTCACCCTCTTCCTGACGTACCTAGGCCTGCACCGCTCCCTGGCCAAGGCGATCGGCTGGGTCTTCGGTACCATCGCCGCGTATGTGGCCAATGCTCGCTGGACTTTCGGTGCACAAGTATCTGGTCGTACCGCCGGTGCCGTGGGCATGCTGTACCTGTCTACCTTCGCCGTGCAGAACTTCCTGTATTGGGTGCTCAACGCTCCGCTGATCAGTCTGGGCTTTGAGGGCGCGCTGAAGGACACTATCGCCTTCGTCATCGCGCAGGGCGTGGCCACGGTGACTAACTTCGCCATTCAGCGCGTGTTCATTTTTAAGGGCAAGTAACTATGGCAGGTCGCGCCGAACGCTTCTCCCAGTCGAACTCCTTGCATGCGCAGAGCGCGAAGTTCGCCATTACGGGAGCCATTGCCGCGCTTATCGACGTCTCCCTGACCTGGCTTTTTCAAATTGGTTTAGGGGTGTTCGGGGATGTGGGCTCCCGAACTGTTGGCTTTGCTGTGGGTACTTTCGTGGCTTATCTGCTGAACCGGCGCTGGACCTTCAACGCGCGGGCCTCGAAGCGCCGCTTCGCTGCCGTGTTTGCCACCTACGCCATGACCTATGCGATCAACATTTTGTTGTATCGCTGGGCCTTCCCCTTTTTCGACCACAACCTAGACTGGCCCTCGTCCTGGGCACTGGCGGTGGCCTTTGTGATAGCGCAAGGCACGGCAACGCTCATCAACTTTTTTGTGCAGCGGTGGGTCATTTTCCGCAGCACGCGCAAGTCCTTTGAGGTTTAGGGCCTGCGGAAGTCTTCCTTACGGCCACGGTTGTGCAGGAGCAGCCATTCCATGAATCCCTTCACGTCATGTTGCTGGACCAGGAAAAACCAGCCGAAACGAGCGAATTCCTGCGGCAGCAGCTTGCGCATGCCGCGCTGCCACAAGAGGTAGCCGCGGTTGCGGTAGGTAAAGAAGCGCTTGAACTCACCCTCTGGGTATTGCGTGTGCATTTTTCCGCCGAGGATGGGCTTGAACTCATCGGAGCCATCCGGATGTAGGTAGCTGGTGGTCAGCGCGGTACCGAAGTTTAAGCCTGAGTTGACCAGGCGGCGGTGGTACTCCACTTCATCGCCACGGATGAACAGGCGGTAGTCCGGCACGCCGACGATCTCCATGGCCTCGGCGGAGATGAGCGCGCCGTTAAAAAGCGAGGCGATGCCGGGGAGAAAATCACCCTCCAGCTCGCTCATGTAGCGCCGCCATACCAGTCCCTGGCGAAGAGGGAAGGCGAGCTTGGCGGGCTCATTGATATTGCACACGGCGGGGGAGACTTCGTGGAGTGCGTTGTTTTCCGCAACGCGGTAGAGCTCCTCCAGCACGTGGTGGTCGGCGGGGCGGCCATCATCATCAGCGCACCACACCGCATCCGCGCCGAGGGCGAGTGCGGTGAGGAATCCCAGCGCGAAGCCGCCCGCGCCACCGAGGTTGGTTTCGGAAGGCACATAGACGCCGCGCTCGCCGGCCAGTTCGTGGAGGAGATCCTCCACGGCTTGTTCCGCACCGTTATCTACCACGATCACCCACTGCACCGGGTGCGTTTGGTTCACCACCTGTTCAAGGGAGGCGCGCAGCAGCTCCACGCGCTGGTGGGTGACGATCACAGCGGCCGTCGTACCGGCCTGGGACAGAGTGGCAGTCATGGGTTCTATTGTGCCACCCGTGATGAGTTATACGATGCTGCCATGGCTGTAAAAAGCATCGAAGACATGTGGGCTCCATTCAAACTCACTGTGCGGGTCGGCGAGCTGTCCCTGCGGGTGCTGCGCGACAGTGACATCGCCGCTATCCACGGTGTTAGCGCCGCTGAGATATTTGGTGAGCCGCTTCCGGAGTACACCTTCCCGTGGTTGAAGGAGAAGCCGGACCCGAGCTTCCGGTGGGCGCATCGCGCGCAGATGTCCCCGGAAGAATGGTCGCTCGATTTTGGCGTGCACCTTGATGGTGAGGTTATCGGCTCGGTGGATCTACGGGCACAGAATTTCCCCGAGGAGCATGAGGTTGTAACGGGATCGTGGATCTACCACCGCCTTCAGGGTCGCGGTATTGGTACGCAGATCCGCCACGCCGTTGCGGTCTTCTGCTTTGATTACTTGGGTGCGCATCGGTTGCGCTCGGAGTGGGAGCCGGGAAATGAAGCTTCCCAGGCTGTGTCGCGCAAGCTGGGCTATGCCATTGACGGCAACAAGGCGGTGCTGTGCAAAGAGGATTACCAGCCGGGGCCGAAAGTGACTGTGGCCGGCATGAGCCAAGAACTGCGCGAGATGCTCGGGGCGTGAGGTGCCCTACGTGACGAAGTTCTTGCCGGCTATTCAAGATCTGGCCAGAACTTTGGCAACTAGGGCAGTAGGAACAGAAACTTAGACGTTCTCCTCGTTGTCGAAGCGCTTGCGCAAGTCCCGCACGTACTGGCCAACCTCAGGGCCTTCGTACTCGCCGACGACGTCGGAGACCTCGCCCACCGACCGAATCTGACCGTGGTCGATCCACAGCGCGGTATCGCACAGCTGCGCCAGGAAGTCATTGGAGTGGGAAGCGAAGACTAGGATGCCGGAGCGCTTCACCAGGTCCTGGAGCCGCACGCGGGCCTTGGCCATGAAGGCGGCGTCGACGGCGCCGATGCCTTCGTCGAGAAGCAGGATCTCCGGCTCAATGGAGGTCACAACACCGAGGGCTAGGCGCACGCGCATACCGGTGGAGTAGGTGCGCAGCGGCATGGAGAGGCAATCACCCAGCTCAGAGAACTCCGCGATCTCATCCATCTTGGCCTTCATCTGCTTGATGGTCTGGCCCAAGAAGAGGCCGCGGATGATGATGTTGTCATAGCCGGAAACCTCCGGGTCCATGCCCACGCCCAAGTCGAAGACGGGGGCCACGCGCCCGCGCACGTTGGCGGCGCCGCGGGTGGGCTCGTAGATACCGGAGAGCAGGCGCAGCAGAGTGGTTTTGCCCGCGCCGTTGTGGCCGACGAGGCCGACGCGGTCACCTTCGCGCAGGTGGAGGTTGATGTCTTTGAGCGCTTCCACCATGACCACGTTCTGGTCATTCTTGCCAATGGAGCCACCGGCCGTGGAGAGCATCGCCTTCTTCAGGGAGCGGGACTTGGCATCAAAGATGGGAAAGTCCACGCAAGCGTTATACGTATCAATGGAAACCATGGACGATCCTTTCTAGACCCAGTAGGAGACGCGGAAGCGCCACTGGCGCATGGCCAGGCCAGCGATGAGCAGGCCGGCGACGGTGCAGCCGATGACGATGAGCCAGTGATAACCGGCGACGGGCTCGCCGATCATGGGGGCGCGGATGATCTCCATGTAGTGGTAGAGCGGGTTGATCTCAGCGATGCGCGCGCGGCTGGCCACGGCACCTCCCTGCTCCTTCAGGGTGTTGGTCATCCACACGATCGGGGTGACGTAGAAGAGCAGCTGGGTCAGCGCCTCCAGCAGCGGAGCGACGTCACGGAAGCGGGTGGCGATGATGCCGAAGAACATGGCGACCCACACGCCGTTAACCAGGAAGAGTCCAAGCGCAGGGATGAACAGGAAGAACTCCCATCCCAAGTGGCGCGGGAAGATAAGAATGAGCAACAGCCAGATGATGAGGTTGTGGCCCAAGAAAAGGGTTTGCCGCCAGACCAGGCGGTAGACATGCACGGAAAGCGGTGCCGGGAGCTGTTTGATCAGGCCTTCGTTGTCAATGAAGACCGTCGAGCCTTCCTTAATGGCACCCGAAATGAAGTTCCACATGATAAGGCCCACGGTCACGTGGGGCAGGAATTCTGCAACCGGGATCTGGAAGAGCATGGAGTACAGCAGGCCAAGCGCCGCGGCCATCACACCGGTCGCGATGGTGATCCAGAACGGACCCAGCACCGAGCGGCGGTAGCGCTGCTTGATGTCTTGGATGCCCAGCTTGAACCACAGCTCGCGCTGGCGCGCGCCTTGCAGGAGATCAGCGAAGGCCGCCGACATGGTCATGGAACGCGAGGCCGGCTCCTCGCCGGGTGCAGGCGCGGAGGTCATGCGGGCGACGTCGTCACGCAGGTTTTTCTTGTCTTGCACGCCATTCACCCTAGCGCGCACGTCCGCCAAAAACCTACACACACGCCCGTAACCTGGGAAAACGCGAGCGAGCTGGGAAAATCTAGGGTTAGGAAAGATTTACGTAGGGCGTATAGAGTAGGGAGTCGATCGGACGATTCGAGGAAGGGTTGAAGCATGACGGAACAGTATGACGTCGCCAGCGTGCGAGGTCTTTACACTGGTCTGTCCGATGGTTGGACCTACCTGAACGCGCATGCCGCGCCGCAGATTGCGGAGCGTGTGGCCTCTGGCGTTGCCCGTTCTTTCCGCATGTCCGCCACGGTGAAGCCGCTGGAGGACGCCGTGGGCGCGCACTCGGCGCATCACGATCCAGGCGAGCTCCACGCGGCTGACATGTATGCCTCCGCGCGCCGGGCCATGGCGGATCTCACGGGTGCCACGGCGGAACGAGTCATCCTGGGCCCGTCGCTGCCGGTGCTGTACCAAGCTTTGGGCGTAGCACTGCGCCCGCTGCTGCGCCGCCAGTCTTCGGTGGTGCTCTCCCGCTTTGATTCGCCGGAGATGACACGCGCGTTTGAGCACGTGGGCGCTGATATTCGGTGGGCGCAGCCGGATTTGGGTACGGGCGAGCTGCCGGCATTCCAATACGCCGATTTGGTTGATGGCTCGACGCGTTTTGTCGCCTTTTCCGCCGCCCACGAGCTGCTGGGCACTGTAACACCGGCCGCGGAGATCATCGATGCGGTCCATGAGCGTTCGCGCGCCTGGGTGCTTGTCGACGTCTCCTCGATCGCCCCCTACCGCCTCCTCGACTTTGATGCGATTGGGGCGGACATTCTCGGTGTGGATGTGGGCGCTCTTGGTGGCCCGCAGATGGCGGCGCTGGTCTTCCGCGACACCGCGATGTTCCGCCGTCTCGATGAGCTTGTCGTTGGCCCGGTCTCCGCGGGTTTGGCCGGTGGCGTTGGTCCCCTAGTGGACCATTTGGCGGAACTTGCCGGCGGCGAACGCGGTTCGCGCCGCGTGCGCCTGGGGCGCTCGCTCGATGCGCTGTCGTCTTACATGGAGGATCTCTGCGGTGATCTCTATAGCCTGCTGGGCACGCTTCCGGCCGTTCACATCCTGGGTGTGACCGGTGAGGCGGCTGCCGATGCCTCCGATGACCGCCTCCCGCGGCTTACCTTCGCCGTGCGCGACGTACCCGCGGACGTGATTCACCGCCGCCTCTTCGACAATGGTTTGGTGACTACCATCGCTCCGCACACCCCCTTGCTCACGGAGATGGGCGTGGAGGAGGTTGGCGGTGCCGTGACAGTCTCTCTAAGCCCTTTCAGCACGTACCAGGACATCGAGCACCTGACTCGCGTCGTGGCCTCCTTGGCCTAGAACCTCAACGAGGGAGTCTAGACCTCGAGGACGAGCTTGCCCGTGACCTCGCCGGAGTCGAGGGCTTTGTGGGCTTCGGCGGCGTCGGCAAGCGCAAAAGTGCGATGCAGGTGGTGCTTGACACTGCCGTCTTCCAGCCAAGGCCAGACGTTTTTAACGGTGTCCGCAACGATGGCGGCCTTGCCCTCCAACGAGCGGGAGCGCAGCGTGGTGCCCTGCAGGGTCAGGCGCTTGTTGAGGAGGATAGCCATGTTGAGCTCGGCCTTCGTGCCGCCCTGCATGCCAATGGTGACCATGTGGCCGCCCTTAGCCAGCGCGATGAGGTTCTTCTTGAGGTACTTCGCGCCCATGATGTCGAGGATGACATCGCATTGGTTCTTCAGCTCCTCGGCGAAGTCCTGCTCGTTGTAGTTGATGAGGATGTCCGCGCCGAGCTCCTTGCAGGTCTCGAGCTTTTCGTCCGATCCAGCCGTCACCGCGACGGTGGCGCCGAGGTTTTTCGCCACCTGGATGGCGAAGGTGCCGATACCGCCCGCGCCGCCGTGGATGAGGATGGTCTGGCCCTGTGCGAGGCCAGCTTCCATAGCGATGTTGGACCATACGGTGCAGGCCACCTCGATGACGGACGCGGCCTCGGCAAAGGAGTAGCCGCTGGGGATGGGCAGCAGCTGGCCTTGCGGCACGGCCACGTACTCGGCGTAGCCACCGCCGGCCAGCAGTGCGCCGACCTTGGAGCCAACCTCGACGTCGGTGTTACCGGCATCGACGACTTCGCCTGCGACTTCGAGGCCGATAGTCTCCGAAGCGCCCGGCGGGGGCGGGTAGTGCCCGCGGGCCTGAAGCAGGTCGGCGCGGTTTACGCCGGCGGCTTTGACTTTAACGAGGACTTCGCCGGCAGCTAGTTCTGGTGTGGCGACATCCCCCAACTCTAGCGAGTGTGGGTCTTCCGGATTGGTCTGAATGATGGCTTTCATGCCACACCACCGTACTTAAATCCAATCATCCTCGACGAGGAAGGCGTTAACCGCGATGGCTGCGGCGTTGGCTTCGCCCATCGCTACTGCGACCTGCGCCGGTGGGTTGACCACGTTGCCTACGGCCCAGATGCGCGGGTGGCTGGTGGCACCAGATTCGCCGACCTTGATCACGGTGCCGCCCATCGCGGCGGGCGGGCTGTGTCGCTCTAGGCTGAGCTCAGCTAAGAACTCATCGTGCGGGTGAGGGACAGGCATGTAGAACAGTGCATCGACGGCATGGGCGTCGTCTCCAACCAAGACTTTTCCGTCCTGGAAGGCGGTGACGGGGCCGCCGACAAGCGCAATGCCCCGCCGAGTCAGATCCGCGCGCTGCTCGTCGGTGAATTCCATTCCATTGGTGAAGAAGGTGATGTCCTTCGACCACTGGCGCAGAACCGCGGCATGGTGGAAGGAGAACTCGCCGATGTAGAGCACGCCGAGCTTCTTGTCCGCCACCTCGTATCCGTGGCAGTAGGGGCAGTGGAGGACTGTATCTCCCCAGTTTTCTTCGAGCCCCGGGATGTTTGGATGTACGTCGTCCACGCCGCTGGCGACGATGATGGAGCGGGCCGCGACGGTCTCACCGTTGCTCAACGTGGCGGTGAGTGTTCGGTCATTATCGGTGACGGATTTTACGGTGGCGTTTAAGATCTGTACGCCGTAGTTGCGCAGCTGCTCCTTGCCGCGCTCCTGGAACTCGAGTGGTGGTGTGCCCTCGAGGGCGATAACACCGTGGATTTCATGAGCAAAGCGGTTGCGGGGCGTGGTGGAATCAACAACGAGGACACTGCGGCGGGCGCGGACCATGACCAGTGCTGCCTGAAGGCCGGCCGCGCCACCGCCGATGATGAGGGTATCGACTGTCTGCATAGGCCCGAGTAAACCCGAGGAGGGTTTATATGGCAATGGTTTTCAGTAGTTTGTGGCAGGCGTCACGCCCAACCCTGACTTGGCCAAGTTAGTGCCGAAGGGTTGGGGTGTGGTGGGAATTCGTCAACATGAGGCATCGGCCAGAATCGGGAATCCGGCCGTCGAAGGAAGGCGCCTTGTGTATCCTTTGGGTGTCGTTGAGCCTTTAAGGAGCAAGAAAGTAGCATGACCCACCCCTCCACCGTCTCTAAGGTGGGCATCCGATCCCGTGCCCTGCGTTTCGCACCGCGCCGCTCGGACTGGTCCCGCGCGACGATCGGGCGCGACCTCTCGGCAGGCCTCATGGTGGCCCTCGTCGCACTCCCCCTGGCGCTCGGCTTCGGCGTCGCGTCTGGTGTCGGCGCGGCAGCCGGAATTACGACGGCCATCGTCGCGGGCATCCTGGCCGC
>NZ_CABTZR010000041.1 GCF_902489365.1 uncultured Corynebacterium sp.
CAGCCTGGAAACCTAAAAGTACAGACCCGAAAGTACAGACCCGCTCGTCGCAACCAAACACAGGCCCGGGTCTCCTGATCAGCCACCTGCATGAATGCACATCCAGGTCTGCACTTATAGAACGCAATTGATCCTTGCGCGGGTCCTACGGGCTATTTGTCCTAAGCACGAAGATTCGACCGCCGCCCATACATGCGGCACGGGCTCAGTCAGGACACTCATTTCCAGACTATTCGTAGGTTAAAGCATTCTTGAACCCAGCCGCATCGCCCAAGTTATGGGTTCCCCTCATAGAGAACAAAAAATAGCCCCCAACCACAGAAAGGCGGGCCGAAGGCTAGATTTACAGGAAGGAGGAACAGTCGCTGTCTTTGGTGACGTTGGTTCTCAGCCGTTCTTGCAACCGCGGGTGTCGTGCAAACCGCACTGAGGGACGCCCAGGAATGAAAGGGCGATCGATGAGAGCGTGACTGGAATAGCGATAATGTCGTAGAAGGGGGAGTCGACGACGAGTTCATTGAGATCGGTAGACGATCCTTGTGGAGAGTCGTCCACTGGCCCGGCCTCAGCGTTGGCGGTGGGGGTTGCCGTGAGCAAAAGCGCGGCGGCACCGATGATAGCTAGGGGCTTCTTCATCGTGTCAGTTCCTTTCGGATAGGGAAGTATAGGGGTGTCCTAGGCTATCGTCCTTAGAATCGAAAAGCAATGGTTTGAGTGCCGGTCCAGTCCCGACCACGAGTTTTGGCAGCGGTGTCGCGGTGGCTCAACCCTCGTAGGTATTGGGATCAAAATTACTGGCGAAGAAGATTATGGGTATGCAGCGGCAATTGTGAGTGAAACTCACGGATGCGGCCGGTGACGGGGTCGGCAAAGGAAATTTCAGTGGCCGTTAAATGCATTGGAATTCGCATGTCTTCGGCTTCTGCCGGGTAAATGACCGGGTATATGGGGTCGCCAATAATGGGTGCTCCCGCTTGGAGCATGTGGAGCCGCAACTGATGCGTCTTGCCGGTTTGCGGTTTAAGCGTGTACTTCGCTAGATCGGGCAGTGGTCCGTGGATGGACTCGTAGGGGGCCTTATCTACTGTCACCACGCCGGCGACTTCGGTGATGGCGTTGACTTCGCCTTCGACGATGCGTCCTTGCAATTCCCCCGGGGTCTTCTCCATGCGGGAGCGCCAGACGGTGCCGGGGGAGACGTCGGCAAGCGGGGCGATGGCTTCGTAGGTCTTGGTGACGCGGCGCTCGGCAAACAGCGTTTGGTAGGCGCCCCGAACGGAGCGGTCCTTAGTGAAGACGAGGATGCCTGAGGTGAGACGGTCGAGGCGGTGCGCGGGGGATAGCTCGTTGTTTCCGGTCTTCCGACGCAAGCGCACGGTCGCTGTCTCCGTGATGTGCCGGGCGCGGGGCATGGTGGCCATGAAGGGCGGCTTGTCGACAACCAAAAGGTGCTCGTCTTCGTGGAGGATCGGGATGTCATAAGGGACGGGTGTCTCTGGAGCCGGCATGCGGTAGAAGTACACCATCGCGTTGGCGGTGAGGATGCTATTGGGGCTAAGAGGTGTGCCATCTTGGCGCACAACTTCGTTGGCGTCGAAGCGCGCTTGAAGAGCGGCCTCGTTGTCCTCGGGATGACGATGGCGCTGAGTGACGATGAGGTGGTGAATGAAGTTCCACGCGGTAATCGGACCTTCAGGAACGCGGGCGTGGGTGGGGTTTAGCCCATCACGGACAGGAAGTGGTGTTGCGCCACGCCTTTTTTGCGATATTCTTTGACCCATGGATTTTAACTCTATTCTCGCACCCGTCATCGATTTCTTCTCTAATGGTATCGGTGCCGTTATTCGTGACATTGTCGTGGCCGCCTACAACATCCTCTTCCCCGCCAACGCGGACGCTGCTACCACCCCACAGGTCTAGTAATAGGTATTAGACTGGAAGTGTAAGCACTTCGAAAGGAAAGGTCATGGCAAAGGAAGACATTGTCGTCGTCGCCGTTGATGGTTCGGAAGCGTCGAAGAACGCCGTCCGCTGGGCTGCTAATACCGCGGTAAAGCGGGGTATCCCGCTGCGTATCGCATCGAGCTATACGATGCCGCAGTTCCTCTACGCCGAAGGCATGGTTCCGCCGAAGGAGCTTTTTGATGACCTCCAGGCGGAAACCCTAGAGAAGATCGAGGATGCCCGCGCCGAGGCGCACAAGGTTGCCCCAGATCTGAAGATTGGCCACACCGTGGCCGAGGGCTCCCCGATTGACATGCTGCTGGAGATGTCCAAGGACGTCACCATGATTGTCATGGGCTCCCGCGGTATGGGTGGTCTCTCCGGCATGGTGATGGGCTCGGTGTCCGCATCCGTCGTTTCCCACGCCTCCTGCCCGGTGGTTGTAGTCCGTGAGGATAACCACGTCACTGAGTCCACCAAGTATGGTCCGGTTGTCATCGGTGTCGATGGTTCCGAGGTCTCCCAGAAGGCGACCGATTATGCCTTCAAGGAAGCTGATGCCCGCGGCGCCGAGCTCATCGCCGTTCACACCTGGATGGATATGCAGGTTCAGGCTTCCCTGGCCGGCCTTTCCGCCGCACAGGCCGAGTGGGCTGAAGTGGAGAAGGAGCAGGCAGATCTGCTGACCGAGCGCCTTGCAGAGTTCCAAGAGAAGTACCCGGATGTACAGGTGAAGAAGGTTATCGCTCGTGACCGTCCGGTCCGTGCGCTGACGGAAGCTTCCGAGGGTGCGCAGCTGCTCGTCGTGGGTTCCCACGGCCGCGGTGGCTTCAAGGGTATGCTGCTTGGTTCTACCTCCCGCGCGTTGCTGCAGTCCGCCCCGTGCCCGATGATGGTGGTTCGTCCGGACTCCGAGTAACCTTCGCATAACCCCGCTATAACGATTCGGGCCCATTTATTGGATAAATGGTGGGCCCGGGTCGTTTTTGATGTTTTAAGGCGTACGGTGGGCAGTACGTAAATAAAAGCTATTTACTGTTATGAAAAGGAGAGAGTGACATGGGACTTGGTCTCGGTTTCTTTGGTTCGATTGTTGTTGGCATCATTGCGGGCTGGCTCGCAGAGAAGATTATGAAGCGTGACCAGGGGCTGTTCACCAACCTCATCGTTGGTGTTATCGGCGGCCTCATTGGTGGCGGCTTGCTGGCGCTCTTCAATAAGAGCGTTGGTGATAGCTGGTTCTTGATGATTATTACTGCGACCGTCGGCGCCTGTATCCTGTTGTGGATCGTGGGAGCCATCACGGGCCGCAAGAAATAATAATTCGCATACATACCGGTTTGTCTATATTGTGTAGATGAACCGGTTTTGTCATGTGAGGAGAAGAAATGGCCGAAAAGAAGTCGCGACGCAATCGTCCGAGTCCGCGGAGCCGACTGCTCGAATCCGCCACGCGGCTCTTTACCACCGAAGGAATCCGCGTCATCGGCATCGACCGCATCCTGCGTGAGGCGGACGTCGCTAAGGCATCGCTGTATTCCCTCTTCGGCTCTAAGGACGCCCTCGTTATTGCATACGTTGAGGCCCTTGATGAGGATTATCGCGCCGATTGGCACAAGCGCACCGAGGACGCGACAGACCAGGAAAGCAAGATTCTGGCCTTCTTCGACAAGGCTATCGAGGAGCAGCCCTCCATGGAATTCCGGGGCTCGCACTTCCTCAACGCTGCGGGCGAGTATCCGCGGCCAGAAACTGATGCCGAGCGCGGCATCGTGGCCGCCTGCGTCGAGCACCGCACGTGGATGCATTCCACGGTCACAGCACTCCTCAACACTAAGAATGGCTACCCCTCAGAGGAGCAGGCGAGCGAAATTCTCATCTTCCTTGATGGCGGGCTTGCCGGTGCGCGCCTTACCCGCGACGTCGCCCCGCTCGTAACGGCCAAGCAGCTGGCTATTCGGCTTCTGTCGGCCCCTCCTGCCGACTATTCGATTTAACAATCTTTCGTGCCTCCGCCACGATCTCTGAGTGGCGCTTGCGGTTAGCGGCGAGCTCTTCCTTATGCCCCGGATCCTCTTTGAGCCGCTGCTTAGCCGCCTTCTTCTCCCGCTTCTTTTCCTTGGTGCGCCAGCGCTGGATGCTGGCACGGCGCTGCTCGTGGACGGCCTCCGGCAGCGGGTAGCGCTTGCGCAAGATGACTTCGTACACGCCCGTCTGTAGCAAGGTGAAGAGGTAGGAGCAGCCCCAGTAGAAGATGATGGTCACGGGGATGGGGCCGTTCCAGGCCACCATCCACAGCATCCACGGGATAAGAACCACCATAAGAGCCATAAACCACAGCAAGCGGCGAGGGATTTTTTCGTCGAAAAGCGTGGTGAGGTAGCCGCGGTAGAGCGTAATGAGCGTGTTGAGAGAGGTAAACACGAGTGCCGCGATGAGCATCGGCAGGACCAAGTCGCGGTGCTCGCGGGCGAAATCGGTGAGGGGAACGCCGAAGATGGTGGAGGCGCGGAAAGAGGAGACGTCGTCAAGCGTGAGCATCCCCACCGGCTCATGCGTGGAACCGGAGACGCGGAGCACCACCTGGTAAAGGCCAATAAAGGCGGGAATGATGAGGAAGGCTGGGAAGCAACCCACCAGCGGGTTGTGCTGGAAGCGCTTCTTGAGATCGCGTTGCTGCGTGAGGATGTCGACGGCCTCATCGACGGTGTCGGCCCGAGCGAGCTGCGCGTTGAGCTCGGTCATCTCTGGGCGCATGAGGGCTCCGATGCGGCCTTGCTTCACGGAAAGCCAGTTCAAGGGAGCGATGAGCCCGCGGACCGTCAGTACGAGGAAGACGATGGTGAGGATCCATGACATGGAGCCGGAGAAGAACGCACCTAACAGGAGGTGCCAGAGTTTCATGATTCCGGAGACCGGATACATGAAAATTTCGATCATCGCCTACTCCTCTTTCTGCAGGGTGGGGGGCACTTACACGTTACAGGGAGGCTAAGATGCTGGTATGCCTCACCCCACTGCGCGCACTCGGCCGACCGTAGGTTCCGTCATCGGTGAGCTTATGCTGACGGCCGGCGTGCTGCTGCTGCTCTTTGCTTTTTATGAGTCCTACTGGACCAACATCGCCTCCGGCAAGCTGCAGGACGAAGCTAACGAGACGCTGCAAGAGGAGTGGCACAATCCGCGCGGCGCTGGCCATGCTCCGCAGCTCGGTGAGGCATTCGCACGCCTCTATATCCCTGCCTTCGGCTCGGACTTCGCCTTCGCGGTTCTCGAAGGCACCAACGAGGATGATTTGCTGCGCGGACCGGGGCGCTACACGGAGACACAGATGCCCGGTGAGCCGGGTAACTTTGCGGTGGCCGGGCACCGTGTGGGCAAGGGCGCGCCCTTTAATGACTTGGGTAACCTGCACACCTGCGACGCCATCGTCATCGAAACTGCGACGGAGTGGATCACCTACCGCGTGCTGCCTATCGACAGTTCCCCGGGGGAGTGCTTCAGCCAGGAGCAGCAAGCCAAGCCGGAGTACCAGCCGGTGCAGGGCCGCCACATCACGCTGCCGGGCGATGTCAGCGTGCTCCAGCCTGTTCCCGGGGCGGAGGGCGTTGAGCCGAGCGAATCCTTGCTTACGCTCACGACGTGTCATCCGCAGTTCTCAAATGCGGAGCGCATGATCGTGCACGCCATGGAGACCGACCGGGAGGCTAAAGCGCTCGGCTCAGATGACAATGACCGCCCCGCCGTCTTGGAGGAGAACTAATGTATCGCGCACTCTGGAACCTGTTGCCTGGCCCCACCGCGGTGAAAGCGGTGTTGGCATTGGCGCTCGCCGTGGGGGTCTTCTTCCTGCTCATGGAGGTTGTATTCCCTTGGGTGGCGGCGCAGATGCCCTATAACGACGTCGCTGTTTAGGCTTTTACACGCTTAGGCCTTATAGGCCTAAGCGGTCGATCGCCTCCTGGGCTATGAGCTGGGGCTTGAGCGTTTGCCGCTGGTTCGACCACACCACCACGGCGTGGTTGTCCTTCTGCACGGCGAAGACCGAGTGATCCTCAAAGACGCCGCGCCCACCCGACCAGCCATCGAATTCGGCGAGTTCCGTGTCCTCGACAGGGGCGGCCCAGTCCACGACTGCGCGCGCTTCCTCCACGCTGGGCATCTGGCGGATGAGGACGGTGGCTTGTGGGTCCTCGGGGTAGGACCAGAACACGCAGGCGGGGGTGCTAAAGCGCTTGTCGACGCCCCACCGGGTCATCCTCTGCCCGTTCGTATCGGCCACCCATTGGGTATCCAGATAAGGGCAGTCTTCCCAGTCGCTGACCTCCGCCGTGGCGTCGATAGGCAGGCCATCGCCTGCGTCGGTGTGTGGCGCAGGGCTCGCGGCTGGGGTGCTGGGGTCGTCTGCATCCGAGCACCCCGCGACGGCGAAGCCGATGCCGATCAGGCAGGCAGTAAGCGAGGGAAGTAGGCTGTGGCGCATGACGTCCACACTAGACCAGCGCTCGGTTGAATCGGATGCCCTGCGCAACGGTATCCACGTCCTGACGGCGACGCTGCTGGTGGTGGCGATTTTTACCACGGTGCGCCTACCTCTGTGGCAGGGTGTGCTCAACCTGCTGCTCTTGGTGTCCTTCGCCGTGGTGTACTTCGGCGGCTCAGCCTACTTGGAGACGCTGCCGCGCATCGCGCGTTATGGCTGGATAGTCATCCTCACGGTGTTGTGGCTCGCTGATTTGGCGGTGGCGCCCGCGGCCATCTACCTCGTGTTTTCCCTGTACTTTGTGTACCTCTACGTGCTGGAGATGATCCCCGGCGTCATTTGCGTTATTGCGGCCACAGTGATGACCGTGCTGGTGCAGGTACCGGACGGGCTGTCTTTCGGCGGTGTCATGGGCCCCGCGGTATCGGCCCTGGTGACGATCGCTATTACCTATGCCTTCCGGGCACTGAGCCGGATGAACCAAGAGCTGGTGAAGACCCGTTCCCAGCTGGTGGAATCCGAGCGCACGGCAGGCATGACCGCTGAGCGCCAGCGCATCGCCCACGAAATCCACGACACCCTGGCTCAAGGTTTGTCCTCCATCCAGATGCTCCTGCACGCCGCTGACCGCGACCTGGCCCAAGAGAATATCCCCAAGGCGCAGGAGCGCATTGAACTCGCCCGGCGCACCGCGGCGGATAACCTCCACGAGGCGCGTGCCATGATCGCAGCACTCCAGCCGGCGGCGTTATCGGAAACCTCCCTGGAATCAGCTATGACCAGGATGGCGGATAACTTCGCGGCCACCGGTGGGGTTGATGTTTCCGTGGACGTTGAAGGCGATGTCCAGCAACTTCCCATGAAGGTGGAAGCAGCACTGTTGCGGATTGCGCAGGGGGCGATGGGGAACGTCGTCAAGCATGCCCACGCCAGCAAGGCACGGGTGACGGTGACGTATGCGCCGGATGAGGTGCGCGTGGACGTGGTGGACAATGGAGACGGCTTTGATGTCGAGGCAGTGGAGAATAAGCCGGCGGGGTTGGGGCATATTGGTCTATCGGCGATGCGCAGGCGTGCCGAGGAGCTCGGCGGAGAGGTCGTGATTGAATCCACCCCAGGCAGCGGCACGGCGGTCTCAGTTAGTGTGCCCTTAGATAACGATGTAGATTAGGAATTTGTCCACACCGTACCAATGAGGAGGAAGCCCGTGATTAGGGTCTTGCTTGCCGACGACCACGAGATCGTACGCCTAGGTCTACGCTCGGTGCTCGAGGGGGCTGAGGATATCGAG
This sequence comes from uncultured Corynebacterium sp., assembly GCF_902489365.1. Lineage (GTDB taxonomy): Bacteria > Actinomycetota > Actinomycetes > Mycobacteriales > Mycobacteriaceae > Corynebacterium. The sequence goes on from NZ_CABTZR010000041.1 coordinate 7,719, forward strand.
GTGGTGGGCGAGGTAGCTACCGCCGAAGCCGCCGTCTCCGCAGCGCAGGCAGGTGGCATTGACGTCCTCCTCATGGATCTGCGTTTTGGAGCGGGTATTGAAGGTACCCGCGTCATGGGCGGCGCGGAGGCGACCGCCGCCATCCGCTACTCCATGGAGAACCCGCCTAAGGTGCTCGTGGTCACTAATTACGACACTGACGCGGACATTCTCGGGGCGATTGAGGCCGGAGCGGTGGGCTACTTGCTGAAGGATGCGCCGCCGGTGGAGCTGCTCGCGGCGGTGCGCTCGGCGGCCGACGGTGATTCGGCGCTCTCGCCGGTGGTGGCCGATAAGCTGATGACCCGCGTGCGCACGCCGCGCACCTCTCTTACCCCGCGCGAGCTGGAAGTACTGAAGCTGGTCGCGGCGGGATCCTCCAACCGGGAGATCGGTGTGGAGCTGATGCTTTCGGAGGCGACGGTGAAGTCTCACCTCGTCCACATCTATGACAAGTTAGGAGTGCGCTCGCGCACGTCGGCCGTGGCGGCCGCCCGCGAGCAGGGCGTTCTTTAGAGGTTGTTGGCGTCGCGGTAGGCCAGGATGACGTCGTTGGGGATTTTTCCGCGCTCGGCCACCTGGTAGCCGTGCTGGGCGGCCCAGGCGCGGACATCGGCCGGCTTGTAGTGACGGGTGTCCTTCTTCACCGGGTGACGGGCGGCCTTGACAAAAGGTTCCATTGCGGCGTGGAACTTATCGGCATTCTCCTGGGAAACATCGAGGAGATAGTCTTTACCGTCAACGCTGAAGCGGATGACAATCAGTTCTTCCTCGCTGAGGGGCTTGTTATCAATGTCGTCAAAAAACTGGGTGATTTCGCGGCGTGCCATGATTCTCCATTCGATCTGTAATCTGATCACACTGTGCCTGGGCTTCCTTCATCGTTCACCACAAGAGCGGAAGCCTAAACTTTAAGTAACTTAACGGATTAAAGAGAAAGTCATTAAAAGAACCTTCTCTTGTTATTGACTATAGAGCAAAACCACGTCTGCGACACAGTTAATGGGCGCTAGGAGAAGCAGTATTCTGGCCGGTAACAAAGGCTGATTTTAAACCCGCAAGAAAAAGCCTCCGATCCGCTTTCCTGCCCTTGTTAGGAGGCGGGGAATGTAGGGATCGAAGGCTGGAAGCTGTGGTGCGAAGGGTTATGCGCCCAGCTTGGACTGGATCTCATCGTTGAGGGAATCAATCTCGCCGGAGATGGAGCGGTGTGCGCGCTGGCGCTGCTGCTCAGTCATGTATTCGGCATTGTCAATGGCGGAATCAAGCTCGTTGAGGCGCTCCTTGACATCGCGCTTGAAGCCGGCGGGAAGCTGGGCGTCCTTGAGGGAGTTGCGGATACCCGCGGTGCGCGCCTTCAATGGTGCGCCGTGGCCGGAGAAGGAGGCCAGCTGTTCAGCGCTGACGCCAGCCTTGTGCGCGCGCTTCTTCTCAACCTCGCGCTGGGCAACGGTGATGCCGCGGTAAATCAGGGGCAAAAGAAGCGGTGCGGCGGTGCGCAGGGCACCGGCATAGCGCTTGACATTGTCCTTATTAAAACGGCCCTGCTTAATGCGTTCGAGTTCCTTCTTGGCCATTTTGTACTCGTGCTTGCGGCGCTTCTTCAGGCCCTTTTCCTCAGACTTAATAAGCGCCTTTTCTTGCTTGGCCAGCAGCTTCTGCTGGCGGTGCTTGGCCTTATCCGCAGCCTTGACCTCTGCCTTTGCACGGGTCTTGGCGGCCTTGATTTCAGCGCGGGCCTCACGGCGGGCCTTGCGGATCTTCTTCATAATGCCCATTGAAACGTCCTTAAATCATTTTTCCTTAGGGTCTCGCTACAACTCTAGCAAGGTGGTCTACTAAGCTCACCTGCTGTGAAGGATGTGCTCGTTGCCACGGATCTTGTGGGCTGCCGTTATCGCTTGGTGCAGCGCCGCGCGCATCCTGAGATCCCACGCACCGCGGTAAGCCAGGCCCGCGCGGAACGCCATGCGGCGGCTATCGATGCCGCCTTGAGCCGCCTTCCCGCCAAGGGGCCAGGCCGTTTTCGCCGCATTGACCTGGAGGGAAGCGACTTCGAACGGGCCCTGGCTACGCTCGAGGCTCTAGCTCGCGGGTATACGCACATCACCAACGCCGTCTTTTCCACCGAAGGGTGGATGGTGCGCGTGGAGCTCCTCGTTCGGGACGGTGAAATGTACAGCCCCGTCATCGTCTCCGATCACCGCGTGGCCCGCCCGCACGAGAGCTCGCGCACGCTGGTTGTCCCTACCCATCGTTTGGGGCTGAGCGAGCCCTTGCCGGCAAAGTACAAAATTCGGCACCATGCCGTCGATGGCTACCGGTTGGCCCTGGCCGCGCGGGGCTTGGAAGAAGTAGGCCTGAATTCCGGCAGGGGCGCTGCGATTGGCCAGGATCGTAGCCAAGCTTTTGTTACGGATACCTCGCGTTTTGCCATCGATGAGGCGCTGGCACAACCGCTGCCCGAGGGCCCGCGCCGCGTTAAGGAGTGCGCCTCCTGCCGCTTTTGGCCCTTGTGCCGGGAAGAGCTGGAAGCCCGCGATGACATTTCCCTCTTCCTGCCGGGCGACCGCGCCAACCCCTACCGCGAGCGCGGCATCACGACAGTGCAAGGGCTTATCGACGCCTCCCTCGGCGCCCCCTCCGCCCTTGCAGCCGCCTGGCGCGAAGGTATTCCCCTGCTGCGCCGCGGGCAGGTCAGCGTTCCTCGCGCGGATGTCGAAGTTGATGTCGATATGGAGGCCTACCTGGATCAAGGCGCCTACCTGTGGGGCGCGCTCCTAGACGGTGAGTACCATCCCTTTGTGACCTGGGATCCGCTCGGTGGCCGGGCGGAGGCGGAGAATTTCGCCGAGTTCTGGGAGTGGCTCATGGGAGTGCGTGCTGACGCACATGCGGCGGGAAAGACCTTTGCGGCGTATTGCTACTCCGCCCACGGGGAGAACCATTGGATGCGCAGGTCCGCGCAGCGCTTTTCTGCACCCAACCTCCAGGAGGTGGAAGAGTTCATCTCCTCGGAGGAGTGGGTGGATATGTTTGTCCACGTCAAACGCAGCTTCGCCGGAACCGCCGGGCTGGGTCTGAAGACTGTGGCTCCCGTCGCGGGCTTTGAATGGCCGGAAGAGTTTGACGGCGAGGAATCCGTCAATGCCCGCCGCGCCGCGCTTGCCGGGGATGTCGCCGCCCGTGCGCAGATTCTGCGCTATAACGCCGGCGATGTGCGCGCGACCCATGCCGTCCGCGAGTGGATGACCGATGGCGCGCCGGGAGTGCCACCCCTCGAGCCCTAGCTGCTGCGCCAGGCTTTCGCCCCCAAACCCCCAGACCTGAAATCCGCAACCTGCAGGTGGGCGTCGCCAAGCGCGTGCCGGTGCCCCACCTCCCACCAGGAGGTTGCGGGATCGAGGTCTGGGGATCTACAGGATGAGGCTGAGTCCGCCGAGGATGATGAGCACTGCAAGGGCCACCCAGGCCTGGTCCCACTCCGTGGTGGTTGCGGGAGCCGGGCCTTCGGCCTTCTTGAGGAGCACGGCTTTCTGGGCCTTGACCGCGCGGGCAGTGAGGACGGGGATGATGGCCATGGAGCCGAGGCAGAGCAGGGAGGCGGCAACCATGGTGAGGGAACTATCGGTGGCCAGCCACAGGGCAAGCCCGCCGTTGATGAAGACCGAGCGCCCCAGCCCCCAGCGATTGTATTCGCGCAGGCCAGCGCGCACGGCTGAAGGGCCGCCGCCCATCGTGGTCGGCAGCATATAGCCCATGACGCCGATGAGCAGTTGGGCGCCAAAGCCGACGACGAGCGCGAGCATGGGAATCTGTGGCTCACTGGAGAAGAAATGCTGGGTGGTGTAATACACCAGGCCGCCGAGCAGCCAAAAGGAGGAAAAGAGCACGGAAAGCGCCGGGAAGGTGATGCGCCCGCGTGGTTCTCGGAACACGCTAAGGACATTGAGCAGCCAGCTCTGCAGGCTTAGTGCCCAGCCGAGGCAGTAGACGATCAGGCCCGCTTGCGGTACATTCCACGCGCTGCCGATCACGGTAGTCACCACCCCCAGCGCTAACAGCGTGAAGCTCAGGCTCATGTGTGGGTTGATTCCCTTGGTGCGCCAGATGGACGGGAACAAGATGGTGAGTGAGCCGGCGGCTGCGAGGCCGACGAAACCGCCGATGTTGGCGGCCACGTGTGCAATGAGCAGGCGCGGATGGGAGGGGTGTGTGGCGAGGAAAGCACCAAGAGTAGCGCCCACGGCAAGAAAGAAGGCAGAGGCCACATAAGCAGCAACGACGGGGCGGAATCGCTTGGATTCTGCGCGGCGCCACAAAGCAAAGAGGGCCACCCCATGCCAGGACACGGCAAGAGCGACAAGTGCGGCACCCATCTGTGTGAGCACCCAGTGATGGCTCCAGGATTCGATGAGGATCTGACCCACGAGGGTGAGGATAACGCCGGCATTCTGCAGATAAATCCGTGCTAGCTGGCGAGGACGGGCTGACATCGGAACCTTGAGCTGCACGAATTTTTCGGTGAGGTGTTGGGACCATACCACGATGCTGTTGCTGAGAATGCCCAGCGTGAAGAGGTGGATGAGGACCCACCGGTAGTTGGGGATAAGGGTATGGGTTGCGCCGGCGAGAAGAAAGACCATCATCCATAGGCTGACCGGGCGGGATGCTTTCCTGTGCCATGTGCGCGGCGACCACTTATCCATAAAACACGATTTTATCCGGTTTTTCTCACAACCCAACTTAGTACCGCGATACCCGTGGCGAGGGCGGTGTAGACGGCGATGAAGCCGGTCCACGATAGGGAATCAAAGAGCACGCCGGCCAGCGCGCCCAGGATGGAGCTGCCCAGGTAATAGAAGAAGACGTAGAGGCTGGAGGCCTCCGCGCGGTCGTGGGTGGCGATGTGCCCCACCCAGCCTGAGGCCGTGGAGTGCGCGGCGAAGAAACCGATGGTAAATAACACGATGCCGAGCAGGGTGGGGATCAGCGAACCCATGCACAGTGCGATGCCCACGGCAAAGAGCGCGCAGGAGAGCAGAAGCGTGTTCGCGTGGCCCACTTGGGTCACCAGCCGGCCTGCGCGCGCCGACGACCACGTGCCGGTGAGGTAGAAGAGGAAGACCAAGCCAGCCAAGCCCGGCGAAAGGTGGAAGTGGTCGATGAGCCGAAAAGCCAAGAAGTTATAGAGGGACACGAAGGTTCCCATCGCCACGAAAGCCACGATGAATAAGGGGATCAGGCGGGTGTCCCGGGCGTGGCGGAAGATGGCGCGCAGCTCCGAGCGGAAGTGAATCGCCTTCGGGGTGAAGTTCTGTTGGTAGGGCAGCAAGATCGCCGCGATGATGGCGAGGATGAGCGTGACCAGGCTGGAGCCGGCCAGGGCCCAGCGCCAGGAGGTGAGCTCGAGCAACCCGGTCGGGATGAGGCGGCCGGTCAGTCCGCCGATGGTGGTGCCGGCGATGTACAGACCCATGGCACGGGCAACGTAGGAGCTTTCGAGCTCCTCCGAAATCCAGGCCATGGCGGTAGCAGGTGCGCCGGCGATGACGGCGCCCTGGAGCGCGCGGGTGGCGATCAGGATCTCCGGGTTGGGCGCCAGCGGCACGAGCATGCCGATGAGCGTGGCCGCGATGGTGGAGACGAGCAGCAGTTTTCCGCGGCCGATGCGCTCGGAGATGATGGACACGGGGATCACGCAGATGGCCAGCGCGCCGGTGGCCGCGGAGATGGTCATGGCGGCTTCCGTGGGGGACATACCCATGTCCTCCACCAGGGTGGGCAGCATGGCTTGGGTGGGGTAGAGGCAAGAAAAAATTGCCAGGCCCACGAAGAGCATGGCAATGGTGGCGCGCCGCGTTCTGGTCATGCATCAAGCATGACCTAGCGCGGGTTATGTGTAAAATGTCTAAAAGTTACATAAAGCATGCGAGGTGTGCATGAATCTGGAGGATGTGCGCGGCGTTGTCGCCGTGGCGGACCATGGACTCGTCGGCGCGGCTGCCGACGCCCTCGGGCTCTCCCAATCCGCGCTGACCCGCCGCGTGCAGCGCATCGAGGCGGAAGTGGGGGCCAGCCTCTTCGAGCGCGGTGGCCGGCGCCTGCGGCTCAATGCCCGCGGCCAGGCATTCGTGGAACAAGCTCGGCGGATGCTTTTGTCGGAAGCCGCCGCGCGCGATGCCGTATCCCGGCTCATGGATCCGGAGCGCGGTACCGTGCGCCTCGACTTCATGCATTCGCTGGGCACGTGGATGGTCCCGGAACTGCTCAAGGCCTATCGTGCTCAACACCCGCACGTGGATATTCGCCTGCACCAGGGGGCGGCCCGGGAGTTGGTGGAAAGAGTAGCGGCCGGCGAGTCCGACCTAGCGCTGGTTGGTCCCCGCCCTACCACCCCCGGCCCGCTAGGGTGGCACCAGCTCAAGCTGCAACGACTGGGCCTGGCGGTCCCGGAAGGGCATTGGGCGGCAGGACAAGACAATGTGCGCATGGCAGATTTCCGCGACGAGCCCTTCATCGGCATGCTGCCGGGTTATGGAACGCGCATGCTTCTGGATTCCCTGGCGAGTGAGGCCGGTTTTAGCCCCCGCCTGGTCTTCGAATCCATGGAGCTGACCACCGTGGCCGGTCTCGTGGCCGCCGGGCTGGGATCGGCCCTGCTGCCGCTTGATGACCCGTATCTGAAAGCCAGCAACCTCATTCCCATAGAGCCGGAGGCTTACCGCGAGCTGGGTTTGGTGTGGCGCGAGGGCGATGATGCCCCGCCGGTCGAGCACTTCAAGGATTTCGTCGTGGCACGCACCGCCGACTAGCTGCCGAAGGGGAGTTCGGCGGCCAGGGCGGCGAGCGCCTCCGGGGTGGAGACCTCGTGCGGCAGCCAAGGCAAGGTGTGCACCGGCTGGCCCGGCAGCTTCTCCGCGAGCAGCGCGAGGGCCGCATCCTCCGAGGTGCGGCGCTGCTGAAGAAACTGCTCTGTGCTTTCCGGAGTGCGACGGTTGACCAGTAGCCCGCCGCAGTGCACGCCATGGGAGGTGAGGTCCGCGAAGAACTCGGCGGTTTCCAGCACCGGGGTGCGATCCGCGGTGAGGATGAGGAAGAAGGACGTGGCGGCTTCGTCGGAAAGCACGGAGCGCAAACGCTCGAAGCGGCGGCGACGCTTGAGCAGCGTGGACCGTATCTCCTGGTTGCGGCGGTCCACCGGGTCCTGCGAGCTGGCGGATACAGCCTTCTCCGCTGAGGTCATGCCGCGCACCACCGCGCCGAACTTGTCGGATTTTTCGCGCCGCGCGAGCAGCCCATCGGTATACGCGGCCATGATTTCCGGCAGCGCCATGAGCCGCGAGGTGTGGCCGGAGGGCGCGGTATCGAAGATAATGTGCTCAAACCCTCCATCATCCTGCTGCTCTTCGATGAGCTGCGCGATGCGCTCCAGCATCGCCGCCTCATGAGTGCCGGGCGAGTGCCGCGCCAGGTCCACGTGCCGGTCGACCTCACGGTGGAGGCGTTCTGGCATGAAACGACGCATTTGCTTGGCGACGCCCTCCAGGTGCTCCTCCGTCGCCCGCGCCGGGTCGATCTCGATGACGCTTAAGTGGGGGCGGATGGTTGTGGGGGCGTCGCCAAGCGTGGTGCCAAAAATGTGCCCCAGGTTGTGCGCCGGGTCCGTGGATACCAGGAGGACGCGCCTGCCTTCCTGGGCCAGGCGCAGGGCGGTGGCGGTGGCCAGCGTGGTCTTACCCACCCCGCCCTTGCCGCCGAAGAACATGATGGGAGCTAGCAGCATGAGATTCCGTTCAAGGGTGAGCGCTCCATGCCCATGCGCGTGTGCCAGGCGTGGAAATCTTCGTACATCAGCGGCAGCAGCTCCAGGGTGTAGTAGCTGGCCGGATTCGGCAGGCCGAGGGCTTCCGAGAGGATGAGCAGCATGAAGAGATCGTCCTCCTCCTGCTGCGCCTTGGCGAAGGAACGCCGATAGGGCGCGGAGTAGAACTCGTCTAGACCGCGCCCAAAGGCCTTCAGTTTATCGAGCATCGACCGGCAGGGGAGGCTCGATGTCTTCGTCCTTCCACACCACCTGCGGGGCCTTGCGCGCGCGGGAGATGGCGGCGATGGCCTCGGCGATGACCCAGATGGCGGCGACGATAATGACGCCATCGATAAGGAGCAGCAGCCAGTTTCCGGCTTGGAACAGCGTCTTGAGCTGCAGCACCGCCGCCCACAGGGACATGACGGTGACGAAGAGCAGCGGTATGAGCACCGGCCAGGTCGGGCGGCGCAGCTGGGTGAGGATGACCACGATGATGGACAGCGTCAGGCCCGCCATGAGCTGGTTGGTGGTGCCGAAGAGCGGCCAGATGAGCATGCCGCCGGAGCCGTCGACACCGGTGGAGAAGGTCAGGCCCAAAGCGCAGCCGACGGCGATGATGGTGGCCACCAGACCGCTGATCTTGATGCCCATGAGCTCGGCGGCCTCGGAGACCACCATGCGCTGCAGGCGTACACCGGAGTCCATCGTCGTCGCGGCAAAAAGCACGGCCATGGTGGCCAGGATGGTGGCGGAGAGCGAGGTGGGGATTCCCAAACCTTGGTTCATGAGGGCACCGCCGCCCTGGACGAAGGCGCCGACGCCGCCGGCGTTCCACTCGTTGTAGACGGCCTCCCAATCGGCGGCGGTCTTGAAACCGGATGTGGTGGCCACGATGGTGCCCAGCGCGAGGAGGCCCTCGCCCACGGCGCCGAAGTAGCCGACGAAGCGGGCATCGGTTTCCTTATCCAGCTGCTTGGAGGAGGTGCCGGAGCTCACCACGCCGTGGAAGCCGGAGACGGCGCCGCAGGCGATGGTGACGAAGAGCAGTGGGAAGATTCCAGGCGTGTTGTCCGGGACGTGATCCGACACGGTCGGCGCAACAATCACCGGGCGGGTGACGAGGAAGGAGCCGTAGAGGATGATGAGGCCGACGAAAAGCTGGAGGCCATTGATGTAGTCGCGCGGCTGCAGCAGGACCCACACCGGAAGCAAGGAGGCGATGAAAGCGTAGACGAAGAGCAGGATGATCCATACGCCACGGTCCGGGATGCCCAGGACGGTTTCCGGCAGGGCCAGCGGGACGCGGTCACCGATGATCATCAGCGCGTAAAGGGCAGCGACGCCCACGATGGAGACGATGGTCAGGTTCCAGCGGAAACGGTAGATGGCCTGGCCGATGAGCAGGGCGACGAGGATGGCGCCCCAGGTGGGGATGACGGCGGTGGGCGTGGAAATCAGCAGGTTGGAGATGACCACCGCGAAGGCCGCGTTGACCATGAGCAACAGCAGGAAGATCACGACGAGGAAGAGCGCGCGCCCGCGGGCGCCGATATAGCGCCCAGAGAGCGTACCGATGGACTGTCCGCGGTGGCGTTGGGAAGCCCACAGCGCGCCCAGGTCATGCATTCCGGCAAAGAAGACCGTGCCCAGCGTGACCCAGAGGAAGGCTGGCAGCCAACCCCAAATCACGGCGACGGCGGGGCCGATGATGGGTGCCGCACCCGCGACCGAGGTGAAGTGGTGGCCCCACAGCACGTATTTGTTAGTAGGGACGTAGTCGACGCCATCCTCCATGGTGTGGGAGGGCGTGGAGAAATTATCAGAGAGCTGATACACCTTCGACGCAAGGAAGCGAGAGTACAGCAGGTAGCCCGCCACCATCATGGCGAGTCCTATAAAGACGAGAAGAAGTGAGTTCACAAAACCACCTGAAGAGAGTCAATTGAGATGTCGCATCAACGTCGACTCGTCATTTGGGAGCAAGCCTGTAATACGCATCCACACGTGCAGGTGGTGTGAATTATGCCATAGCTGTTTTGTGAAGGTGGGTTTAATTTCTAAATCTCTATAGGGAAAGTTGGGGCGGGTGGGGCAGAAGGGGGCGTAGCTCATCGCCGCTCACTGGCTGCAGGCGGATGAAAACGCGAAACCGCGCCGAGCCTCAGTACAGAGGTCCCAGCGCGGTCGAAGCTATACGGCCTTAAAGGAGGCCGGAATGCTTACTTAGTGGCAGCAGCGTAACGCTCAGCAACGTCATCCCAGTTGAAGACGTTCCAGACAGCCTTAACGTAATCAGCCTTCACGTTCTTGTACTGGAGGTAGAAGGCGTGCTCCCACATATCCAGCATCAGCAGCGGGGTGAAGTTCACCGAGATGTTGCCCTGCTGATCGGTCAGCTGCTCAATAATCAGGCGACCAGCAACGTGGTCGTAGCCCAGAACTGCCCAACCGGAGCCCTGCAGGCCGGTAGCAACAGCGGAGAAGTGAGCCTTGAACTTCTCGAAGGAACCGAAGTCGCGGTTAATAGCCTCAGCCAGCTCGCCGGTCGGCTCGCCGCCACCGTTCGGGGAGAGGTTCTTCCAGAAGATGGAGTGGTTGGTGTGGCCACCCAGGTTGAAGGCAAGGTTCTTGGACAGAGCGCGGATGGCGTCAGCGTTAGCCTCGCCGTTGCGCTGCTCCTCCAGAGCCTCGAGCGCAGCGTTAGCGCCAGCAACGTAGCCAGCGTGGTGCTTGGAGTGGTGCAGCTCCATGATCTCGGCGGAGATGTGCGGCTCCAGAGCGTCGTATGCGTAGTCGAGTTCCGGAAGTTCGTAAACAGCCATTTGTGTCATCCTTTCTTTGGGGTACGAGGCCCCATGGTAGGGCGCGGATGAGGATTTGGCCACAATATTTTTTTAATGGGAACCACCGTGAACGAAAACCTGGATTGTGGGCAGCGCAGCGGAGTATAAGGGGAGGACAGAACTAAGCGAAGGAGAATCCTGCATGTTTCTTTTCAAGCCAGAGCCCAAGCTGGTGGCAGCGGAGGACGCCCTTCCCGGGCGCGCCGAGCCCGTCTTGGACAACCCGCAGCCCCACGCGGTCCTGGGCACTCCGATAACCGGCCCGTGGAAAGAGGGACAGAAATCCCTCATCATTGCCATCGGTTGTTTCTGGGGCGCGGAGAAGATGTTCTGGGAAACTGAGGGCGTGGAGTCCACGTCCGTGGGCTATGCGGGCGGCACCACGCCTAACCCGACCTACTACGAGGTCTGCCGTGGGCTGACCAACCACGCGGAGGCGGTGCAGATTACCTATGACCCGCAGCGTGTGCGCCTGCGAGACTTAGTGGTCAAGGCTCTGGAGGCCCACGATCCGACTCAGGGCTTCCGCCAGGGCAACGATGTCGGCACGCAGTACCGCTCGGCGTTCTACCCAGAGACCGAGGAGGAGCGCCACGAGATCCAGCAGCTCGTGGATTCCTACGCGGCCAAGCTTGTCGACGCCGGCTTCGGCGCCACCACCACCGAAGTCACCCTCCTCAGCGAGACAGACTCGGGAGAGTATTACCTGGCCGAGGACGAGCACCAGCAGTACCTGCACAAGGTGCCCAACGGTTACTGCCCGCACCACAGCACCGGCGTCAAGTGCGGCTAGCTCGGTGAGCGCGCGGGCGCGCGGCTAGAGCTGCTTGCGCACGTGCGTCCGAAAGTCGGAAGGTTTGTTGAGCTGGTCGCGCTCCACGAAGGCCCGCATACGCTCGGCGAGCTCCGGGGTGAGCTGGGTTCGCGTTTGGGATCCGAGGACGGAATCCCAGTACCAGAAGGTTTCCTCAAAGTAGTTGTGGCCGTGGCCGCCCGGCACGTTGAGCGAGTTGATCTGGTCCAGCGCTACCTGCCAGAAGGTGATGAACGGGTGCCAGCGCAGATTTTTAAAAGTATCTGCGTACAAGGTCTGTGGGGTTGGCTCGTGGATCCAGTTCGGGCGGGCATAGATGAGCTTGCTGTCCCACCACACGATGGCATCGGAAGCATGCTGTCCCACCGCCACGCGCGGGCGCTCCCAGGGGCCATAGGGTTCGCCGAAGGCATCGTGTTCCATGTGGGCGGGGACTGCGGCGAAGCGGAGGTGCCGGCCGCCGTCGATAAGCGGCAGGCGTTCTAAGGAGCCGCGTTCACGGTGAAGGCGCCGCATGAAGCTGGTCATCCGAGGCGGCCCAGTGAACACCGCACCATCGCAGGCGTCGAGCAGTTCCTCGAGCGTCTCGTAGTTTTCCACGATGGCATAACAGCCTAAGGACTCGCCGCTTAAGTACAGCTTGGGGCGGTTATCCTCCGGGAGGAGCTCAAGGCGGGCATGAACGGCGGCGATGAGCTCGCGCGCAAAAGTGCGGGAGAGGTTCTTGTCCACCAGGTAGGAAAACATGGAGGGCAGGTAGTCGAATTGCAGGGCCACGGTGGCGCAATTGCCGCGTGTGAGGAATTCATAGCCGCTGACCGAATAATTGTTGATCCAGCCTGAGCCGGAGGGCATCTGCAGCACGATCGTGTCGCGGTGGAACGCACCCGTGCGGTCCATCTCCGCCACCGCGTGGCGAGCGGCGGCATGCGGACCACGGCCGCGGATGAGACCGATGTAAATACGGATCGGCTCGTGGGCGCGTTCGAAGTGCATGACCTCTTTGATGTCCTGGGCGCGTGGGCCGCGGTCGAGGAAGGCCCTGCCTTGGGAGCCGACGGCCGTCCACGGCTCGTGGGACCAGGGGCTTCCCGAGCGTTCCGGCTCCCAGGGCATCGCGGAGCCTGGGTACACCAACTTATTGAGGGCCAGACCTTGGATGGAGGCCCTGCGGAGCAGCCGGCGCCAGACCATGCGGTCGCTGACCATGGCCGCAGCCAAGCCAACCACGCCGCCGGCGAGCGGCCACGCTATCCACCTGGGCAGCCAGCGCTGCACCTGGCGGGATAGCTGGGTGACGGCGATCTGCGCTGCTTCCCCGACGATGAGCAAGGCGCCGTAGCCCGCGGTGCCCACCACCATGCCCAGCGCTGCGGACTGGGGGCCGCGGTCATTGAGTTTGCTCACGAGGCGGGCTTGTTCTGATTGGTTGCGCAGGGAGCGTATGCCCGCGATGAATGTTCCGATCCCAAGCAGGTAGTAGGAATAGCGCCGGGTGGTGGGGCCCACGTGGTCCTGGGGGCGTCGCCCAGCGAGGCGGAGCCCGCGCTTGGCGGCGAAGGCTGCGGTGGTGGCGGCGAGGTGGCCAGCGCCTTGGCCGATGGCTACGTTGGCGGCGGTGACCCACCAGGGGCGTGGCAATAGCGACGGGGAGACGGCGGCCCAGGTTGCTACCTCCGCGCCGAAGATCCCGGCCCACATATTCTGCGGCAGGCG